>CALXJP010000067.1 GCA_944388655.1 uncultured Clostridia bacterium
TCTTGCTTGCTAGAATTCCAAATAGCAAAAGCAAAAATTCCATTTAAATGAGAAACAACATCATATCCCCAAAAAGCATAGGATTTTAATAATACTTCTACATCAGAATGTGTAGAAAATGTAAATCCATTTCGTTCTAATTCTTCTCTTAATTCTTTGGTATTGTAAATTTGTCCATTATAGGTTAAGCAATAGTTATTTTCATGATACTGTAACAACATAGGTTGTTTTCCACCTTCAGGATCAACTACAATTAATCTTCTGTGAGCAAGTAAAGCATGTTCATCATAATAACTGTTATGTTCATCTGGTCCACGATGAGTAATAGATTGAGACATATCAGAGAGAACATGCTGATATTTTTCTGTATTGATATTTTGTTTTAAATTAACAAAACCAACAATTCCACACATAGAAAAACTCCTTTCTAATTGTTTGACTGTAATATTATATGCAAAAAATAAAAAAAGTTGAAAAAAATAAACTTTTCAATATAAATCTGTATCTAATATAATAGCAAAACAAATGGAGGAAAAGATGAAAAGAAAACATAAAAAAAATAAGTTAATGATGACAATAATACCAATTGTAGTGATATGCATTTCAGGAATTTTATGGAATAATTGGACACAAAATGCTAAGCAAAAAGAAGAGGTAAAAAAAGAAGAGATACAAAATCAGCAATATAACGTAATTTCTGAATCAATAGAAAAAACAGAACCAGTTGAGAATACGGATTCTTCAAACACAGAGAATAGTATAGCTTTAGAAGAACAAGGAGAACAACAAGAACAACAAGAAGAACAAGAGCAGCAACAAGAACAATCACAAAATCAACAAGTTGTCTTTGATGAACATGTAGCATTTATAGGTGATTCTCGAACGCAAGGTTTTATAATGTATACGAATTTAAAAGATGTTATAGATTATTCATATGTAGGGCTAGCAGTAGATACAGCTATTACCAAGCCTTTTGTAAAAACAGATGATGGTAATAAAATAACGATATTAGAAGATATGAAGAGTCGAGAGTTAGAACGAGTATATATTATGTTGGGGATTAATGAATTGGGCTGGGCTTATCCAGAGGTGTTTAGAGAAAAGTATTGTGAATTGATAGATAAAATAAGAGAAGTACAACCAAATTGTAAAATATATGTACAATCTATTATCCCTGTAACTAGTGAAAAATCAGAAAATGATGCTATATATAATAATACCAATATTAATAATTATAATCATTTAATAGAAGATATGGCAAAATCAGAAAATGCTACCTTCTTAAATGTAGGATCAATTTTGGTAGACAGGACAGGAAATTTACCGAAGGAAGCAAGTACTGATGGTATACATATAAAAAAAGACTATTGTTTACAATGGTTAGAATATTTAAAACAAAATGTATAGGAGGAAACAAAATGGATGGAAAAATGGACAAAATTGTGGCTATTATTTTAATAATATTAGTAATAATGGTAGGAGCAATGATTTACCTTGTAGAGAGTACAAGTCAGGAGGAAGAAACAACGATTATCTCTATTCAGGATTTAGCTAGCAAATTAAAAGATGAAGGAGAATTTGATGATTTGTTAGAGACAACATCAAAAGAAATTATTTTACAAGAATATGAGCTAGAAGAAAATATGATTCAAGATCTAGTTACATATCAAGGTAGTGGAGCATCTGCTGAAGAAATATTAATTATAGAAGCAAAAAACAGTCAAAATGTTAGTGATATCAAAACACAAATAGAAAAACATTTACTAGAAAAAGAAGAAGCTTATGCTAATTATCTTCCAGATGAAGTTAAAAAAATTCAAGATAAAGTATTAAAAATAGATAATAATTATGTTATATTATGTATATCCAAAAATTCTGATAAAATAAAAGAAATCATAAAGGAATATATGCAGGGAAGATAGGTGTTATGGGTGCTTACTAGAACAGAAGAAATACTGATTGAATATATAAAGAAAAATCAAAAAAAATTATATAAAGTGGCTTATAGTTACGCGAATGATGAAGAAGCAGCTTTAGATATTATGCAAGAAGCAATTACAAAATCATTAGAGAATATTTCTCAAATAAAAAATGAAAACTATATAACAACATGGTTTTATAGAATATTGATTAATGAAGGGTTGCAATATATAAGAAAAAATAAAAGAATAATAGAATGTCCACTAACAGAAAATGAAAGAGATTTTTCATTAGATGTAGAAAATAGAATTGAATACTTAGATGCATACTCTGTAATACAAAATTTAAAACCCAAAGTAAGAACAATCATCATATTAAGGTATTTTGAAAATATGAAAATAGATGAAATTGCAAAAATTTTAAAAGTAAATACGAATACTGTGAAATCACGATTATACAAAGGATTACAAGAATTAAAAGAATGTTTTGAAAGGAGGGAGAAAAATGAATAAACTACAAAAAGCTAAAAAAGCATATGAATCCATTAATATTCCTAAAAATTTAAATCAAGTGATTGAAAATGCTTGTGCTCGAAACAGGTATAAAAAAGAAAATAAGAAATACGTTCCGGCATTTGTGGGAACCTTAGCAGCTACGTTTGCTGTATTTGTAGCATTAATTAATGTAAACCCGTCTTTTTCAAGGGCAGTAGAAAATATTCCAATTTTAGGAGAAGTAGCAAAAATATTTACTTTTACAGAGTATCATGAAGAAAGTGATACGAATTTAATAGATGTACGAATTCCAGCAATAGCTAATACAGGTAATTCCGACTTAGAAAATAGAATTAATTATGAAATACGAGCAAAAATGAATGAAATTATAGAAGAGGCAAAACAAAGAGCAAAAGAGTATCAAAAAGCAGTATTAGAGACAGGAGGAAGCCTAGAAGATTACCATCCTATTGTAATTAATATGGATTATGAAATTAAATATTCGGACAATAAAATCATTTCTTTTGTAATAACAAAAAGTGAAACTTTAGCTTCTGCATATACTGAACAGTATTTTTACAATATAGATATTCAAAATGGAAAAGAATTGAATCTGAGGGATGTATTAGGAGAAAACTTTAAGCAATTAGCAGATGAACAAATTACAAAACAAATAGAAGAAAGAAAGAAAAACTCAGACAATAGCTTTTTTGACGAAGAAATGGGAGGATTTTCGGGAATAAAAAACGAATATCAAGATTTTTATATAGATAAACAAGGAAATGTTGTAATAGTATATCCAAAGTATACTATAGCACCAGGATATATGGGAATACAAGAATTTTCTATTGCACACTTTATATAAAAAATAATCGTCAGCTGAAAAATATGTGCTGGCGATTATTTTTTTGTTAATGAGGAATACGCTGTGCAATTATGCACATTTCTTTTTGATTTTGTTCTTGATAAGCTTTTGAAAAATCGGGAGATAACTTACAATTGGGAAAATCTAAAAGTTGATGAGAAAATCCTTCTCTTCCTAGGAAAGCTGCTAAAACATTTTCTATAGCATAACTTTGTTTAGAAATTTGCAATTGATAGCCTTCTGCAATTAGCTTATAAAGATATTTATTTAGCATAGCTCGAGATGGTTTTTTGACTGTTTTGAGTTTCTTTCTTAAATTTTTAGAATCAATAGAAAAACTTTGGCAGTCAAGTAAAATACTCTTTAGGTGAGAACTTTCTTTGTTAGATAATAACTCTTTTACCCAATTATAGTTATCATATAGTACAGAAGAAGCCTGAAAAAATTGTACAAGAGATTCTTGCACAGAAATTGTTATTTTGTAATCCCGGTACTTCTTGAAAGCAACATAAAATTCTTCACATGCTGCTTTAAATTCCTCTTGTAAGATTTGTTGCTCCTTATCATTCATATTGGATAATTCCTCCCATAAATAAGATTTAACAAGTATTATAGCATATGAGAATAAATAAAACAAGGAGGAAAACTTGCAATTGTAATATAAATGTAACAAAAGTGTAATAAAAAAATAATAGAATTAATAGATAAAATCATATATAATAAAATATACAGAATAAGGAAAACTAAGAAAAAGGAGAAATTGAAATATGAACTATGTAAGAAAAAATCATGCAGTAACCTTAATAGCTCTTGTGCTAACTATAATCATATTACTTATATTAGTAGCAGTGAGTATGACAATGTTATTAGGCGAAAATGGATTAATCACAAAAGCTATACAATCAGGAGAGCAAATGCAAATTGCATCAGGTAAAGAAGAAATCGATTTACAAGTATTAGGAATGATTACAGAAAAGGCAAGCCAAAATGAAAGTTGCACATTAGAATATATTAAAGAAAACCTACCAAGTAAATTAGAAGATTTAGGAATAGTGGGAGAGAAAGGAAATCCTTTAAGTGCTTTTTATGCAGAATATAAAGGGTATGAATATGAAGTAAATGCACAATATATAGTAACATATGTAGGAAAAGGGGATTACAAAGAAAAACCAGATATTAGCTTAAGCATTAATCATATAGAGACAGGAGTAGAAAAAGTAACCATTGAAGCAGTAGCGAGTGTAGAAGAAGGAAACATAGAAGAAATTGAAATGCCAGATGGAAATAAAGTATCAGGTAACACAGCAAGTTTAGAAGTAAATCAAAATGGAGATTATACTTTTATTGCTACAAGTGATAGAGGAAGGGTTACCTCTAAAACAATTAGCATAAGTAATATCAAGCAAGAAGGAATAGATTTAACAGGGCTAATAACAGGAGAAGATACACATAATCATATATATGAAACAAAATATGATGATACTCAGCATTGGGAAGAATGTATTATATGTGGAAATAAACAGAATATAGCTAACCATCATAAACAGACTATAGGAAATGCGGCGACTTGTGATGTATATGTAACTTTAGGACAAGAAGTATGTACTGATAATTGTGGATATAGTAAGCAAATTGAGAGATTAGAACATATACGTCCTACAAAGATTAATTGGCAGAATTATAAGAGTAAAACACATATAGCTTTCCAATGTGAAAGATGTGGTGGAGGTGGAAGTAACTCTTTATCACAAGAACACAGATTTAATATTAATGGAAAAGTTATGACAGTAAATGAAATGATACAAGCAGGAATCAATGTACATCAATATGCGAGTTTAACATGTACAATATGCAAATTGAGCATTCCATTGAACAAGCATACATTTTATTCTAACACTTGCTATTTATGTAATAAAAAATATGGTCCAGATATCAATTTTAACATAGCAGAAAATACTATAGAAAATGGAATAGGAAAAATTAATTTAGTAAATAATACTACACAATATGTATATGCTCAGGTAAATACAAATGGAAGAACTTTTACACAAGTAACAGCAAGAAGCTTACAAACAGGAACAAATTATAATGTGGGAACACCACAATTGGTAAAACAAGAAGGAAATATATGGACATATAAAATACCAATTTCATTAATAGAAAATAGCAAAAATTTAACTGAGCCATTGATAATATTGATGGATTGGCATACTAATTTAACTGTTGGAAGTGTGCTAGATGGATATACTATAGGAGATGGAACAATAAGAGCAGAGGCTCAATTTAAAGTAATGCCAACTAATATAAAACCAATCATTAGTGAAATACAAGAAATAGACGAAGAAACATTAGGAGATTGGGTAATAAAAAAGAAATTAAAGATAAAAGGAACTGCACCAAAAACAGAAATAGTTTATATTTCTATGTACGATGCAGATGGAAAAACTATATTTGAAGATGAAGCTACACAAGTAGTTAATGGAAACTATGAATATATATCTAATTATGGATTAGAAGCAATAGAAGATACCAACTTTACTATAAAAGTAAAGGATGCATTTGGTAATGTAGGAGAAAAACAAATTACTTTATCACATGTAGATTCACAAGCACCAACTATCATTTCAGAAAAAGAATTTAATATGCAGTGGAGTAAAAATAAAGAAGTAGAACTAGAAATAGAAGATAAGGGAATTGGAGGAGTACAAATAGCATTTAATAATGCTAATGCATATGAAAATATAGAAGAAAAAGAAGGAAAATATATTAAGAGATATAACTTCTTAGGAGATATTTATCAAGATATGCAAGCAGCTATTTATTTAAAGGATAATTTAGGAAATATTACAACAGAAAAAATAACAATAGGAAAAATAGATGGAACAAGCCCAACAATAACCAATGTTTCAACAGCTAAAGAAGGGGAAAATACAAAAGTAAGCATAGAAGCAAATGATATAAATGAAAAATTAGGACAAGAAGGATCAGGAATAGCAGGTTATGCCATAACAACAAGTAAAGAATTACCAATAGATGCATTATATAGTAAAAGCGGAACAATAACTGTAACAACACCGGGAACATATTACATTTATGTTAAAGATAATGCAGGAAATTTAGCAGAAAGACAAGAAATTGTAATAGAGTAATACTTTATACAGAAAATTATAAAAAAATAAAAAAAATACTACACAAATAAAAATGGTTGTGATAGAATAGAAAAAAACGTAAGAATGGAGGAAAATACAAATGAGTACAAACAGATTTGTTTTAAATGAAACTTCGTATTTTGGAAGAGGAGCAAGAGAAGTACTAGCTCAAGAAATAAAAGAAAGAGGATTCAAAAAAGCATTAGTAGTAACAGATAAATCATTATATGAAGTAGGTGTTACGGCAAAAGTTTTACAAGAACTAGATAATGCTAAAATTCCTTATGAAGTATATCATCATGTAAAACCAAATCCAAGTATTGAAAATGTAAACGAAGGATTAAAAATATGTAAAGAAGCAGAAGCTGACTTTATTATTGCAGTAGGAGGAGGTTCATCTATTGATACAGCCAAAGCAATAGGAATTGTTATGACAAATCCAGAAAGAGCAGATGTTGTTTCTTTAAATGGACAATCCAATACAAAAAATAAAGCGATGCCAATCATTGCTTTACCAACAACAGCAGGAACAGCAGCAGAAGTTACTATCAATTATGTTATTACGGATGAACAAAAAGAAGTTAAAATGGTATGTGTAGATCCACATGATATTCCTATACTAGCTATAGTAGATACAGAGCTTATGGAATCTATGCCAAAATCTATTGCAGCATCAACAGGAATGGATGCACTAACACACGGAATAGAAGGATATATTACTAAAGCACACAATACCATGTCTGATATGTTTGCTATGAAAGGAATAGAACTAATTTATCATAACTTAGCAAAAGCAGTTAATGAAAAAGACCCTGTAGCAGTAGAACAAATGGGATATGGACAATATATAGTAGGAATGGGATTCTCTAATGTAGGTCTTGGAATTGTACATTCTATGGCACATCAATTAGGGGCTGTGTATGACACACCACACGGACTTGCTAATGCCATATTATTGCCAACAGTTATGAGATTTAATGCAGAAACAAGTTATGAAAGATATAGAGAAATATTAATTCATGCAATGGATGTAGATGCAACAAGATTTACCAAAGAAGAAGTCATTAATACATTTATTGAAAAAATTATAGAACTATCAGAACAAGTAGGAATTACACAAAGAGTAGGAGATGTGGGAGCAAAAGAAGAAGATATTCCAATGCTTGCAGAAAAAGCAATGAATGACCCATGTAAACCAGGAAATCCAAGAGAAGTAACAAAAGAAGACTTTGAAATGCTATATAAAATTGCATGGTAATCAAACAAACGGTTCTGAAAAACTTAGTATGAATAATACTATTTTTCAGACCGTTACTTTATGTATATACTTTTTTAGGAGAAAGAAATGAAAATAAAACGCATAATATTCTTGATATGTATAATTATAAACTGTATAGTAATTTTTAATTTTTCAGGACAAAATGCAACAAAATCTTCAAAAACAAGTGGTAGAGTGGCAGATTTGATTATACAAATTATACCAACTTTCAATCAATTACCTGTAGAGGAAAAAGCTATGATAAAGCAAGAATATATCAATCCGATTGTTAGAAAAATGGCTCATTTTTCTATATATGCACTATTAGGCATATGGTCAATTTTATTCATGTTTACCTTTAAACGAACATTTTACCAAAGAGGGCTAACTGCTATTTGTTTTTGTATATTTTATGCATGTACAGATGAATTCCATCAACTATTTATAGAAGGAAGAGGAGCCCAACTGCGAGATGTATGGATTGACTCTTTAGGAGCTATGATTGCAGTTTTAAGCATTATATGTATCATAAGAATATATAGAAAAATCAAAAAACAAGAAGAACAAATTCCTTATGATAAAAATGTAAAAACATTATTTATTTCTAGTACAGGTGGGCATTTTAATGAACTAATGCAATTAAAGCCAATTATGGAAAAAACGAATTATCAAATTGTAACCGAAAAAACAAAACAAAATCAAAACTTGAAGCAAAAATATGGCAAAAAAATTCATTTTTTACTGTATGGAACTAAAAAAGCAAAATTTAAGTATATTTGGATATTACTAGCAAATTGCTTTATCAGTTTATATTACTATTTGCTATATAGACCACATATAGTTATCACAACAGGAACACATACAGCAGGACCAATGTGTTGTATAGCAAGGTTATTAGGAAGTAAAGTCATTTATATAGAAACATTTGCTAATCGTGAAAGTAAAACCAGTGCAGGAAAATTATTATATTATGTAGCCAATAGCTTTATTGTCCAATGGGAAGAAATGAAGAAATTATATCCAAAAGCTAAATTTTTTGGCTCTATTTATTAGAATATAGTTAGTAAAAAAAGAA
>CALXJP010000068.1 GCA_944388655.1 uncultured Clostridia bacterium
CAATTAATTGTACATCAAAATGTCTCATACCTAAAACTCTTTTAGATGCTTCTCTTACTACAGCAAAAGCTTCTGGTAATAAACTGTCTAAACTTTCTCCTTCTTGGAATCTTTTTTTGAATTCATCTGTTTTATGCCTTAGCTCTGTATCTGTAAGTTTCTCCATTTCACTTTCTAAATTGTTAATTTTTTTTACTAAAGGCATTACTCTTTTTACTTCTTTTTGGCTATATGTTTTAAATAATCCCATTTGTGCTTTCTTTCCTTTCGTTTCAGTGTTCAATATACGTTCATACTATATCACTTTTTGTTTAAAAAAGCAAATCTTTTTTCATATTTTTCTATATCTTACATATATATTAGTAAAATCGTAGAAAGAGGGTTCTATATGTTTATCTATCATATAAAATTAAATGGAAGTAAATGGTTTCGCATTATTTTTGTGTCCATTGTTGCAATTGTTCTTTTAGTTTGCCTCTATATTATTTATACAGTTTTTCAAACTAGTCGTGTAACAGACAACTTATCTAATCAGAATGTAACCGAATTGAATGAAAAAAATTATGCTTCTGTGTTACAAACTGTACATAATGATATAGATACTTATGTAGGTCAAAAAATACGCTATTCTGGTTTTGTATATAGAGTTTACGATTTAAATCAAGAACAATTTGTTTTGGGTAGACATATGCTTATTTCTTCCGATTTTCAAAGTGTCATTGTGGGCTTTTTGTGTCATTATACTGATGCCATTTCTCTTGCTGACAATACTTGGGTAGAAATTGAAGGTACTATTACCAAAGGAAGTTATCATGGAGATATGCCTATTTTGGAAATTACCTCTTTAAAGACTATTGAAAAGCCAAACAATGAATATGTATATCCTCCATCCGAAGATTTTATTCCTACTTCGCAGATTTTATAATTTATTTTTGCCATCAAGTCTTGTGAGAAGATTGATGGCAAATATTTTGAATTTATATAGCTAGATTCTAACACACTAATTCTTTAATTACATACTATTAATTAAGATATGGGTACTACAACTGGGCGGAATCCCCCATTAAATCCACTATTGCCAATGCTACGATAGAAATAGAATCTTCCTGCATGTGAACTGTCCCAGAAATAGCCTCCCCTATGCACAAACGAAGCATATAAACCAGTAAAGACCGAGTATCCATTTTGCCATGAACTAGCAACAGTTCCAGTTGTAGATGTCTCCCTTATTGCATCTCCGTATATCTTTGTATTTTTTGCATAGTTGGCATTACTTGCTGCATCTAAATTCGTTGTATTATCTGTTTTTGTACTATTATCTACACTACTATCGAATGGATATACCATTGTATATTTTGTACTTGTTTCTTTTAGTACGTCACTATTATATGCTACTGATTCTCCATATGTTAATAAATTATCATGACCATTAGCTACATATGATGCTGTTCTTTCCCATAATCCTCCGGATAAATCATATACTCCTGTCATATTTCCTGTACTAGAAGCAGAAACTCCTCCTTTTTGATTCCAACTATATATATTTCCTGTAGCTGTTGGGGTATTTCCTGATAATGTTCTTATTTCATCTATTTTAACGACCGTTTCTGGTCCATCTGTTGTCCCTCCAGTCATTCCTGTTATTCCATATATACTATCTACTCCACTTTTTCCTGTTGAATTAGTTCTTGTAGTTCCTCCACTATTTAAGTTGGCATTATTGATTGCTATTTCTTGTCCATTTGTTCCATATTTACTATAACTTAAGTAAGTTATCATTCCCCATTCACTACTTTTCATTAAATGGGTATCTGATGAGCTAGTGGTAAATCCATAGATATTTCCACTTTCGTTCATGGCTTTACTGATGTTATATGCATCATTTACATTGATATAGTTCATACTATAGGTTAGTGGTTGGAATACAGGATAACTGATTTTAGTTGGTGTTTCTCCATAAATTCCATCTAACCAATTTCTTGCTAATTGCATTGAATCATTTTCTGTTCCCGCTTCTATATTTCTTACATATGCATCTGTTTGTGTATAATTTACTGAACTTTTAACACTGGTTGTACTATTATTTCCTTCTGGAAATCCTGCTTCAAATTTGGCTACATACATTCCTGTTAACTCTTTGTCCCAACCACCGTTTGCAAAGTTAATGCTTTTTTCATTGGTAAATGCTGGGTGTACATAAAAGTCTGTTGTTGTATCTACTGTTTCATCTTCTGTTGTTTGTCTTTTTGCCGTTTTTAATTCTCCATTTTCATAATAATTATCACTTGTTCCCTCTAAAAATCTTACTTCTATCGTTCCTCCTTCTGATTTATTTTCTGGGTTATTATATGTGATTTTATACGCATATCGTGGTATCCATATCCACATACTTCCATCTTCACTTATTGTATTAGCCCATTTACTTTGACCATAGTCATACCAAGAATTATCATCCCAGCTAGTTTCTTGGTAACTTCCCATCTGGCTATCTGTTGGCTCTGTAAATTTGATTGGTGTCATACCATCTATTTGCTCTGGGCTGTTTGGTGTATCCTGACGTAGTTCTGGATTTTCTGTATTACTTCCTGCTATAATTTTATCCATTTCATCTGTAATACTATTGAATGCCATTTGTGTATTAACTTCTGCATCATGCATAGCATTTGCACCTTCTTGTGCTTTCTTAAAAATTCCTTGGTCACCTAATACCATATTCATACTAACTGCTGCTAGTATGATTAAAATAACGATTGTCACCACCAAAGCTATTAAAGTTACGGCTTTTTCTTTTCTTGTTTGCTTCATGTTTACCCTCTCTCCTATCTTTTCCTTTAGTTTTCACGTTTTTGTTCTATTTATACTTCTTACATTATATATTATCCTTTTAGTTAATTCTATAACAGTTTGGTTACAATTGCATTACAAAAATATTACATTTTATTTACCTAATGTTTAAATCATACCCATAGAAAAATAGGAAGCATATGGTATGGAATAGGATTGAGTTTAGAAATTCTTAAAAATTTTGGTAGGGAATCTCAAAACTTTTTGAGGGCGCTACCAAAATTTTTTTAGTATTTCTACGAAAATCCGTATGACCTACCCTATGCAAAGTATTTTTCTATTGGCATGATTGTTTCATTTGCTAACAACATATTTTTATTTTATCTATTCAGTTAAATGCATTATTCTCTTCCAAAAATACTTTTCATTACCCCTTTATCAATAAAAGAAGCAAATATATTCTTTAATATAATGAGTACAATAGGTCCTATAAGCATTCCTAAAATGCCAATTAGTTTGAAACCTGTATACATAGCAATTAATGTAAATATGGGATGAATCCCTATTTGCCCTGAAACAACTCTTGGTTCTAAAAATTGTCTTACCATTCCCATAATGAGTAATAATATTAATAAAGCTACTGCTAAAGTAATATTTCCATTAAGTGCTACAATTATTGCCCATGGTATCATAATAGTGGCAGATCCAAATATTGGCAAAGCATCTACAAATCCTATTCCTAATGCTGCAAGAAGAGGGTATTCAATAGGAAAACCTACAAATTTTAATACATATAACCCAATAAGACACACTACAAAGCTTACCGTTACTAAAATAGCTTCTGCTTTAATTAATCCTCCAATAGATTTAGATATTTCACGAATATGTTTGATAATTCTTTTCACCCATAAGTCAGGTAAATGATGTTCTAATTGGTCTAATAAATATATTTTATCAGTACAAAAGAAATATAATGCTAAAAAAGTAATGACTATATAAAATCCAATGGTAGGAATAGAAGTGATAAATTCTAATAATCCATTTAAAAAATTTTTAAGCCATTCATTCGTATTTCCTAAAATTTCTGTCCCGGCTTGCTCTAAAATTTGCATAATTTCTGGCGAAATATGAAATGTATTACTTTTAAATTGTGATGTAATTTGTTCAAAAGTTTGTGAAAATTTATCAAAATAGCCATTTAATCCTTGTAATAAGTTGGAAGATTCTGCAATTAATGTGATAATTCCCCAAGCTATTAATCCTATCATTATTGCCAAAGCTACAACAAAAACGATAATAGAGCTTGTCCTTCTTTTTAATTTACACTTTTTCATTAAAAAGCGTATGATGGGTTCTATCATAAGTGATAGAACAAATGCTATTACAAAAGGAATAAAGAAAAGAGAAAAACGATATAGTAAAAATAGACCTATTAAAATAGCAACAACTAAAATGATTTTTTTGATTACTTTTGTACAATAGGATACATCTACAATCATAAAAAACTCCTAAAAATAATAATAGCAATAAAACATTGCTATTATTATTGTATTCTTTATTCTAGAATTTATTCTTTTTTATGAGAGAATATTTTTTTGCTTTGTACATATACTATCTATGCCTAGGAATTTCTTTGTGCATTTTTGTCACAACAAATGTTTTGCATTGTTTTTCCTATTTCATCTTCTCCTAATTGTTTCGTAAAATGGGCTATATCTCCTATTGTTAAAATTCCTACTACTTGATTGTTTTCATTACATACAGGAAGTCTACGCACTTGATTTTGTGACATAACTCCTTCTGCTTGTTTTATTTCATCTTCTGGCTTACAAACACATATATTGCAAGACATAATATCACTAGCTTTTGTTGTTTTGATATCCTTATCACAACATACCGCTCTTAATAAAATATCTCTATCTGTAATTATTCCACATATTGCATTTCTTTCATCACATACAGGTATACAACCAATATGGTTTTGAGACATCAATTGTGCCGCCTCATATAAATTAGTTTCCGGTTTGATGCAACATACATCATCACACATACAATCTTTTACTTTCATTTTTTCGTTCCTTTCCTTAAAAAAATTCAAACTTAAAAAAGTTATCATTTATATTTTGCTTCTTTTTTTAGTTTATATGCTTTCTTTTTATTTCAAAAATGGAAATTTTAAGCGCCACCAATTCGGCAGCGCTAGTATATCTTTATTATTTTAATAGGAATGCCATTTTCCAAGCTTCGTTTTCATCTATTCCATATAAACGAATGAATTCTTGCATATGGTTAATATCTCCTTTTTTGGCTATTTTTTCAAATTTTTGAAATAGCTGTAATGTTTTAGATGTATCCGGTAAATGCATGATACGGATAAAATATTGATAATGCAGATTTCTTTTTTGATGTCTTATATAGGTTTCTCTTACAAAACCATATATTTCCTCGTTTTGCGTTTTTACATTTTTTAAAGAAGGCAGTGAAAAATTTTCCCCGATATAGAAAGATATCTTCAGTTGATTTCCTCTATATGTATCTTCTCTTACTGCAATTGCATAGCTACAATTGCCTTTTTCATCCTCATCAGAATATATTGCTTCTTTCTTTGCTGAAGAATTTAACTTGAAGAAAATTTTGATAATTACTTCATATATTTTCTTCTTATAAGGAGCATTTTTTATCCTATAGATAAAAAAGTGAGGAAAATCATCTTGCTTTTTTACAGCATCTTGATATGCTTCTTTAAGTGGAATAAACATTTTTTCCCTCTGACATTTTTGCAGTTCTGCCTCTAACTTGTCAAATTCCACTTTTTCTTTGAAAAAGGCTTCTACATCATAGAATAAATCTTTTCCAAAGTAGTCTTCCCGAATGCGAACGGCAAAGGTATAATCGTAAAATTTTCCTTCACTTTGTGAATCCGTAATCAGATTTTCTGTTCGTATAATTCCTCTCCTTTCATTCTCCCCAAGTAAAGTGGTTCTCATAGTTACCCGTATAGCTTTTCCCTTTTCCATAATGGTTTTGCTACAATATTTTGGTGTTGCCATAATTCCTCCTATTATTTAGATATACAGTTTACTAGTTACATAAATTTATTATACCATTTTTGTTAACATAAGTAAAGTTGTAAGTAATAACCTATTTTGAATATCAAAATAGGTTATTACCATTTTTTCTATTATAATTACGTATGTGTAGCTTAATATAAAGGATATTTTCCTTCCCTTGGCATAATGGGTGGTCTATTTTCTCCCGGATATGGAGGTCTCATTGGAGGTCTTGGTGGTCTGTGGGAAGGTCTTTTAAAAAATTCTTTCAAAAGCCAAATTCTCAACAAATCTCTGATAAAAGAATTTTTATCGTTTCGGTCTTCTCCTCTTTTTTCATTGGTTCTATTGTTTGGGACTTCTACTATAGTAAATACATTTTTTTCTTGTAATTGTGCACATGTTTCTTCTACCATTTTTTGTAGTAATTCTTCTGTCATCATTTCATTGCTATGTACAAGGCATACATTTTCTATAATGGGATATATTTTGGTATAACTTAGCGGATAAAATTTTTCGCATTCTTGTTCTCCACTTTCTTCTATATACATGGTTGGTTGCCAATTCATAGCAAAGTTATCATTTCTTTTATACCCTAATACTTCTTGCATATAACTTTCTAAATCTTGATAATACATTCCTAATCCTCCTTTTTGTTTATGTATTATCATATTCTCAAGTCTGCAAAAATGTTATAACTGATTGACTAATTCTTTAAATTTTTCTCCTCTTTCCATGAAGTTTTTAAATAAGTCAAAACTAGCACTAGCAGGAGAAAATAAGACTACATCACCTTTTTTGGCTTTATCTCTTGCTAAATTTACAGCTTGCTCTAAAGTATCACAAATATAGATAGGCATAACTTTTCCTGCTTGATTTAAAGCTTTTTTTGTTGCTGCTTCTATTTTTGGAGCTGTTGCTCCTAATAAAATTAAAGTTCCTACTTTTTCTACAATAGGTTTTCCTATTGGTTCATAATCTAAATGTTTATCATATCCCCCTGCAATAAGGATAATGTTTTCATCATAGGCATATAAGCCTGCAATCGTTCTTGTTGGGCTTGTTCCAATAGAGTCATTATACCATTTTGCTCCATTTATTTCTCTTACCAATTCAAGTCGATGTTCTACTCCTGAAAATTCTTTAATTGCTTCTACTTGTAAATCAAAATCTACAAAAGAAGAAGTTGCTGCTAATGCTGCACATATATTTTCATAATTATGAATGCCTTTTAATAAAATATCTTTTTTGGCAATAATATGTCTTCTTACCCCTTCTTCACAATATTTTATCATTTCATCTTCTCTGTCATAAATGTAACCATTATCTAGTTTTTCTTTGCTACTAAAGAAAATGGTTTTTCCTTTTACTTCCTTTGCAAAATTTCTAGTAATAGCATTATCATAATTTAATACTACCGTTCCTTGCTCGTTTTGTGATTGGAAAATTTTCTTTTTTGCTTCTATATATTCTTCATAAGAACGATGTATGTTTAAGTGATTAGGGCTTACATTGGTAATAACAGATACCATTGGACTGATATTCATATCAATTAATTGGAAACTACTTAATTCCAATACTACCACATCTTCTGGTTTCATATTTTTTATTTCTGTAAATAAAGGTGTTCCTATATTTCCTCCTAGGAAACAGTTATAGCCTCCTTTTTTCATGATGTGATAAATTAAAGAGGTGGTAGTAGTTTTTCCATCACTTCCTGTTACACCTATTACTTTACTAGGAGATAATTGTAATACCATTTCAATTTCTGATGTAACAATAGCTCCTCGTTTTATTTCTTCTTCTATTTCTGGAATAAATGGCATGGCACTAGGTGAACGAAAAATAATATCAAATCCTTTTAAATACTGCAAATTGTCTTTTCCTAAATAGGCATGGATATTGTATTTTTCTATTTTTTCTATAACTTCTTTTTCTAATTGTTCTTGATTTCTATTATCAAATACAGAAATTTCACTTTTTGTTTGATAAAAGTAATCTAATAAAGGAATATTGCTTACGCCTAAACCAATAATGGCTACTTTTTTCCCTTCCATATATTTTTCAAATTCTTCTAATTTTGCATTTTTATACATTTCTTTTCCTCCTAGTTTATATTATGCATTGAGTGTTATGTATTTGTTTGCCCACTCACCAAAATACTGTAATATTTTATCGGTAGATTCTTTTGCATTTTTGCATTCTGTTACATCAATGACTTTTGTTTTATCATATTTTTTATAAAACCCTGTTGCTTCTTGTAGTTTATCCCTTTTGATAATATTTTCTGTTAATTCTTCTTCGGAAATTTTTCCTTGATATTGTTTCCATTTTCTTCTTACTCTTTCTTCTAAAGAAGCGGTAACTAAAATATGTTCTTCTACATCTGGATATATTTCCATAATAGCTCTTCCTGAAATAATTAAATTATATTCTTTTTTTAATTTTTCAATCATATCATGGATATATTGAAATAAAGCTTGGTTATCTGCCACATGGGAAGCTACAGATACGGCAAGCGAGTTATGTGCTGATTGTAATTCTTCATCAGGAATTTCTTTTCCATCCACATACACAACAGTTTCTTTTCCTTTTACTTTAAATTGTACCTTTAACTTTTCCATTATGTCTTTCATATCTATTTTTTGTGTTTTTTGAGAAAGTTCATCAAAATTTTTAATTTTCTTTTTCTGTTCATAAGCATAAACAATTCCTCTATAAAAATTTCCTCCGTGTATCAGTATACTATTGGGAATTCTATCTAGTAATTCCTTACAAATAGAGGTTTTTCCACTTCCTACTAAACCTTCAATTCCTATGGCTATATTTTTTTCCATCTTTTTCATCCCTTTACTTTTTTATTCATTTTTCATTATAATACATTTTTAATGAAATTTGAAGTTTTTTGTATATTTTTTCATTTTTTGTTCACACTATGCATAGAAAAATCTCAGAAATGGAGGTGTCCCTATTATGGCTAATAAAAAAGATCAAAAAAAGAATAAAGAAAATAAAAATAATAATAACAATTCTAAAATGGAAAATTCTAATAATAACAATAATCAAAGATAATTTTACTTGCTCATCTTTTTTAAAAGCATAATCATGATACATGACTATGCTTTTATATTTATCTTTCTAAATATTTTTTTAAGAATTTGCCTGTATAGCTTTGTTCATTTTTTACAATTTGTTCAGGAGTACCTACACCAACAATTTCTCCTCCTTTGTCTCCTCCTTCTGGACCTAAATCAATAATATAATCACAGGTTTTAATTAGATCTAGGTTATGCTCTATAACAATAATACTATTTCCTCCATCTACTAATCTTTGTAAGATATCCACTAATTTATGCACATCAGCAATATGTAAGCCTGTTGTTGGTTCATCTAATATGTATAACGTTTTTCCTGTTGACCTTTTAGAAAGTTCTGTTGCTAATTTTACACGTTGTGCTTCCCCTCCTGAAAGGGTGGTAGAAGGCTGACCTAATTTAATATAACCTAAACCAACATCATAGAGTGTTTGTATTTTTTGTTTGATTCTGGGAATATTGGTAAAAAATGCTAAAGCTTCTTCTACTGTCATATCTAATACATCTGCAATAGTTTTTCCTTTATAACGTACTTCTAATGTTTCTTTATTATACCTTTTTCCTTTACATACTTCACAAGGTACATAAATATCTGGTAAGAAATGCATTTCTATTTTTAGTATACCATCTCCATTACAAGCTTCGCATCTTCCTCCTGGCATATTAAAGCTAAATCTTCCCTTTTCATATCCACGCATTTTAGCTTCATTGGTTCCGGCAAAAATGTCACGAATTAAATCAAATACGCCTGTATAAGTAGCCGGATTAGAACGTGGTGTTCTTCCTATAGGAGATTGATCTATATTAATAATTTTATCAATATGTTCTAGTCCTTTTACTTCTTTGCATTTTCCGGCTTTTTCGTTCGAGCCATTAAGTTCTCTTGCAACTGTTTTATATAATATATCATTGACTAATGTACTTTTTCCTGAGCCAGAAACACCTGTTACACAAACAAATTGACCTAGTGGAAATTTTACATGAATATTTTTTAAGTTATGTTCTGTTGCTCCTTTTACTTCTATAGCAAATCCATTGCTTTTTCTGCGTTTTTTAGGTACAGCGATTTGTTTTCTTCCACTTAAATAATCTCCTGTAATAGAACCATCTACTAATTTAATTTCTTCTGCTGTTCCTTGAGCCATAACATTTCCCCCATGTACACCAGCACCTGGACCAATATCAATAATTTGATCTGCTGCATACATAGTATCTTCGTCATGTTCTACTACTAGTACGGTATTTCCTAAATCTCTTAACTTTTTGAGAGTAGCAATTAATCTATCATTATCTCTTTGATGTAAACCTATACTTGGTTCATCTAATATGTATAATACCCCTGTTAAGCCAGAGCCAATTTGTGTGGCCAAACGTATACGTTGTGCTTCTCCTCCTGATAGAGAACCAGCTGGTCTTGATAATGTTAAATAATCTAATCCAACATCGATTAAAAATTGCAAACGTTTATTTAATTCTTTCAAAATTTGGTCAGCTATCATGGCTTCTTTTTTACTTAGTACCAATGAATTGATATATGTTTTGATTTTATCAATGGACATATCTGTTAATTCGTTAATATTTTTAGTTCCTACTTTTACAGATAAGCTGGTATCATTTAATCTTGCGCCATGACAAGTTGGGCATGGACTTTCACTCATATATAGTTCATAAAATTCTCGCATTCCTTGAGATTTTGTTTCATTATGTCTTCTTTCTAAAGTGGGTATTACCCCCTCAAAAGGTGCTGTATATTTTCTGGTTCCTATACTTGAAGTATATTCGAAATCTATTGCTTCGTCTCCTGTTCCATATAATATTTTATCTAAGAATTCTCGTGGTAATTTCTTAATAGGAACTCGAATATCTACACCATAATGTCTTCCTATAGCTTCAAAATACATTTTAGCCATAGTTTCTCCTTTTTTCATTGTACTAGAGCCGAAAGCTTTTACTCCATCATACAAAGTTTTGTTTTTATCAGGTATAATTAAGTCCTCATCCATTTTCATTAAAAAACCTAAACCTGTACAAGTAGGACAAGCTCCAAATGGATTATTAAAAGAAAACATTCTTGGCGTTAGCTCATCAAAACTAATGCCACAGTCTGGACAAGCATAGTTTTGGCTGTATAAAGTTTCTTTGTGTTGAGATGCGTTTTCAATCACTACTAAATTATTGGCATGTTTTAAAGCAATTTCTATAGATTCGGTTAATCTACTACGTATATCTGGTTTAATGACTAATCTATCTACTATAATTTCTATATTATGCTTTTTCTTTCTATCAATAGTAATGTCATCTGTTAATTCATACATTTCTCCATCAATTCTTGCACGTACAAATCCTTCTTTTTGTAATTCTTCTAATTGTTTTACAAATTCTCCTTTTCTTCCGCGAACAATTGGTGATAATACTTGTATTCTAGTACCTTCTGGAAGTTCCATAACATTATCTACAATTTGGTCAATAGTCTGTTTTTCTATTTTTTTACCACATTTTGGGCAATAGGGTATTCCTATTCTTGCATATAGCAAACGAATATAATCGTAAATTTCTGTAACAGTTCCCACGGTGGAACGTGGATTTTTAGAAGTGGTTTTTTGATCAATGGATATGGCTGGTGAAAGGCCATCAATAGATTCTACATCTGGTTTTTCCATTAATCCTAAAAATTGTCTTGCATAGGCAGATAAACTTTCTACATATCTTCTTTGCCCTTCTGCATATAAAGTATCAAACGCAAGAGAAGACTTTCCTGAACCAGAAAGCCCTGTAATTACTACTAGTTTATCTCTTGGTATTTCCAAATTAATATTTTTTAAATTATGAACTTTTGCTCCTTTAATTACTATTTTATCATTCATTTTTTTCATTTCCTTTACTTTAAATTGCATTATGATTATACTATATTTTTCTAAAAAGAACAATAGTTTGTTTACATTTTTATTCTTTTGTTAATTCTTTTATTTTATCACGTAACTCTGCTGCCTTTTCAAATTCCATTTCACTAGCGTATTTTAACATTTCTTGTGTTAATTTATCTATAATCTCTTCTAGGTTGGCTTCTTTTGACAATTGATATTCTTCTTGTGCTTCTTCTACAATACTTGCACGAATTGTATCTCTAACAGATTTTTGAATGGTTTGGGGAACTATACCATGTTCTTGATTATACTGTTGTTGTATTTTTCTTCTTCTATTGGTTTCAGAAATAGCTTTTTCCATAGAATCGGTTAGTTCATCTGCATACATAACAACTTTTCCTTCTGTATTTCTTGCTGCACGTCCAATTGTTTGAATAAGAGAACGTTCTGAACGTAGAAAGCCTTCTTTATCTGCATCTAATATAGCCACTAAAGAAACTTCTGGAATATCTAAGCCTTCTCTTAATAAGTTAATTCCTACTAAAACATCAAATTCTCCTAAACGTAAGGAACGAATAATGTCCATTCTTTCTAGTGCTTTTATATCAGAGTGCATATAGCGTACACGTATATCAATTCCGGCTAAATAGGCGGTTAAATCTTCTGCCATTTTTTTCGTTAATGTAGTAACTAATACTCTTTCTCCTTTTTCTACCACTTGATGAATTTGCTCAATTAAATCATCTACTTGTCCTGTAACAGGTTTTACTTCGATTTTTGGATCTAATAATCCTGTTGGTCTGATAATTTGTTCTACTACATTTTCTTTAGCATGTTCTTTTTCGTATTCTGCTGGAGTTGCACTTACAAAAATACATTGGTTAATTCTTTGTTCAAATTCCTCAAATTTTAAAGGTCTATTATCAAAAGCAGAAGGCAAACGAAAACCATATTTTACTAAAGATTCCTTTCTTGCTCTATCTCCATTGTACATGGCCCTTACCTGAGGGATGGTAGCATGAGATTCATCTATAAGAAGAAGAAAGTCTTTTGGAAAATAATCAAAAAGAGTATATCGCCTACTACCTGGAGCACGACCACTAATATGTCTTGAATAATTTTCAATTCCTTGACAAAAACCAGTTTCTTTCATCATTTCTATATCAAAATTTGTTCTTTCTTCTATTCTTTGTGCTTCTATTAATTTGCCTTGACTTTTAAAATAAGCTACTCTTTCTTTTAGTTCCTCTTCTATAGTTACAATAGCTCTATCCATTTTTTCTTTAGTAGTAACATAGTGAGAAGCAGGAGAAATCAAGATATGCATTCTACTTGCTATGGTTTTTCCGGTTAGGGGGTTAATTTCTGCAATTTTTTCGATTTCATCTCCCCAAAATTCTACCCTTATGGCTGATTCAGATTCATTTGCAGGATATATTTCTACAATATCTCCTTTGGCACGAAAAGTACCTCTTTTAAAATCTAGCTCATTTCTGGTATATTGCATAGAAATCAATTTTTTTAGTACTTCCTCTCTTCCCTTTTGCATTCCTGGTCTTAAAGATAACATCATTTGTTGGTAATCTTCAGGGTCTCCTAATCCATAAATACAAGAAACAGATGCTACAATAATAACATCTCTTGTTTCAAATAAAGAAAGAGTTGCGGAATGACGCAATTTGTCAATTTCATCATTGACAGAAGAATCTTTTTCTATATATGTATCGGATTGTGGAATATATGCTTCTGGTTGATAATAATCATAATAGCTTACAAAATATTCTACATTATTGTGAGGAAAAAATTCTTTGAATTCACTATACAGTTGACCTGCTAAAGTTTTATTGTGTGCTAATACTAAAGTTGGTCTTTGTACTTTTTGAATGATATTTGCCATGGTAAACGTTTTTCCGTGAACCAGTAACTCCTAGTAATGTTTGAAATTTTTTTCCCTCTTCTACTCCTTTTGATAAATATTCTATTGCCTTAGGTTGATCCCCTGTTGGCTTATATTCTGATACTAATTTGAACATACTTCCTCCTTGTGACCTTGCTAAGAATAATTACTAGATAACATTAAATAAAACTATTTAATATTAAATAATTATAACATATTATTTATACCATATTTTAGGCAAAATTACAAGGAACAGACAATGTACATTTATTTAAGCTATTAAAATATTTTCCAATGCCTGTTATCTGCAGTTTTGCCCTCAAACTCAGATATAGAAAAATTTAATTGCCATCCTAAGCTCTAAATAAAATAGGATGACAACTTACTAATGTTTGTATGAAATTTATAAATATGTTTTTTATAAATATAATTGCATTGTTCTTCTGTTTATTGACATCAACAAATGCACTATTTTTATATTCCACTTAATTCTTGGCTAATTATTTGTATATTAGCATTGTTAATCGTAAATTGAATAATAATAGGATGTGTTCCAGAGTGAGAAAATACTAACTTATATTTTCCATCTCCTAATTCTCCGTAAAGTTGTTCCCAATTTATCTTTTTACCAGTAATAGTCATATGGTTGTTCTCTGTTTGGTTTGGTAAATTATATACCAAATCTTCTATCGTTTGCTCTACTTTTATATTTGCATTTTTATCTAGTTCTTTCCAAATATATTCTGCACCAGTACCAGTATAACCTGAAGTGGAGTTTTCGGTATCTTCCCCTATTTTTTCTCCTTTTCCTGTGTAATTTTCATTTTTTACTTCTTGATATAGTATATAATCATTTGTATAAACATATGGTAACTCGTTTTCATCTTCTATTGTAATAATAAACCCTTTTGTTGAGGCTTCTGATATCTGAATATTTACCTTATCTTTTGAATTATTGTAATATCTTATAATATCATCTGGTATAGAAATTTCTGTTGTATCTTTTAAAATTTCAATTTTATTTACATGATGAATTTGTGCAGGGTAAGTTTCAGCAATTGTTCCATCATAATATATATTAATTTCTTGTTTTGGTTTAAACCCAATATCTCCTTCTTCTGCAAAACTAACTGTATATAACGTTCCTGCTTCTTCATTGTTTTTGATTTCCATTACTCCTAAACTATTCTTATATACTTGCATAACTACTGCTCTCATTACCGCTTCATTAGGAGCATTGGTTTCTTCTAAAGCTTCTTTTTGGTCTCCTATATAACTTACTAGCAGAGACATAATACCCACTATTAAAACTAAAATAATAATCCACATAATAATTGATACAACTTTTTCTACCATAATTTACCCTTCTTTCATTATAATATTCACCATTGTTAAGAAATCGAATTTCCTATATAATTTTATTTTTTTGTTTTCCTTCCAACCACGAAAATAAATTATCAAAAACTATCTCTGCTCTTTTTTCCATTGACTCTACTGATGAAAATGCAATGTGTGGTGTTACTATTGTATTTTTAGTATGGAGAAGAGCATAATCTGATGGTAATGGTGGCTCTTTTTCAAAAACATCACATGCTGCTCCTGCAATTGTTCCTGTTTGTAATGCTTCTACTAAATCTGCTAATTTAACAATATTGCCTCTTGCTGTATTAATAAGAATAGCTGTTTTTTTCATAAGTGCTAATTCTTTTTTACTAATTAATCCTTCTGTTTCGGGAGTTAAAGGGCAATGCAATGATACAATGTCAGATTGTTTTAATAATTCTTCTAAATTTACCTGTCTATCTATTGCCTTATCGTGTATTATGCTTCTATTATAGGCAATTACTTCACAACCAAATGCTTTACACAAAGAAGCTACCTTTTTTCCTATTTGTCCTGCTCCAATTATACCTACTGTTTTACCACATAATAAATTTCCTATAAGTCCTTCTTTTGTTCCTTCATTTCTACATCTTTCTTCATTTTGCTTTATTTTACGAAGTAATTGTACCATAAAACTGATACATAATTCTGCAACAGCTTGTGTTGCATATCCAGAAGCATTACTAATAGCAATATTTTTTTGTTTTGCTTTCTCAACGGGAATATGGTCAACTCCTGTGAATGCTACATCTATAAATTTTAACTTATTTGCATTTTCTAGTACTTTTTCATCTAAAGGCATATTCGCTATTATTAATATATCCGCATCTTTTACGCGTTCTATTTGCGTATGAATGTTGGTATCTTTTGTATATGCTACAAACGTATGTCCCATTTCTTCTAATTTTTGAGAATATTTTTCTAATACATGGTTTGCTACACCTAATTCCTCTAATAATACAATTTTCATCTTTGCCTACCATCCCCTTCTTTCCTTTGTTTTATATTTTAATCATGAAGTAATATTTTACATGTTATTTCTGGAAGCAATAATTTTTGAAAATCTATTGCATCTTGTTTCGTTCCTACAATACTTCCATAATGAATAGGTACTGCTACTTTAGGCTTTATTTCATTAGCAAGCTGTGCAGCTTCCTTAGCATTCATAGTATATGTTCCCCCTACAGGGATAAAAGCTACATCGCATTTTACCTTTTTGTTTTCTTCTGTTATGTCTGTATCTCCAGCTATATAATAGGTAATCCCTTCTATATGTAAAATATAGCCAACCCAATTATTTTTCTTTGGATGAAATGCTTTATTCACATTATATGCAGGAACAGTTTCAAAATAAATTCCTTCTACATGATAACATTCATTTGGTTTTACTGTAATAATCTTATCTGATTTCCAACCTTTTTTCAATACTTGTGAAAGTAAATCTTCCGGAATAATTATGACTGTATCTTGTTTTACTATTTTATCAATATCTGCTTCAGAATAGTGATCATAATGAGAATGTGTTATCCATATTATATCTGCATCATGATCATTATTCTGAATAGTAAATGGGTCTACATATATTACTTTCTTTTTAGTCATTTTAATACTACTATGACATAAAACTTCTATGTTTTCTAACATACTACTTCCTCCTATTTTTCTAAAATAATAGTTACAGGACCATCATTGATTAACTCTACTTTCATATCAGCACCAAAAATTCCTGTTTGTACTTCTATGCCTTTTTTTCTACATTCCTCACAAAAGTATTCATATAGCCTATTGGCTTGTTCTGGTTTTTCTGCTTCAATAAAACTAGGTCTATTTCCTTCATTACAATTTGCATATAAAGTAAATTGCGAAACAATGAGTAATTTTCCTTGCACATCTTGTATGCTCAAGTTCATTTTTCCTTTTTCGTCTTCAAAAATTCTCAAGTTTATTAGCTTTTTTACTAAATAGTCTGCTTGTTCTCGGGTATCATTTTGTTTTACTCCTAATAATACCAAAAATCCATTTTCTATTTTTCCTACTATTTGTTGATTCACTTCTACACTGGCTTTTTTTACTCTTTGCACAACACATTTCATCTATTTTCCCCCTTATCCTAAAGCAATATCTAAAATCATCATTAAGGTAAACCCTATTGCTACACCAATCGTTCCTATATTTGAATGTTCTCCTATTTGTGATTGTGGTATTAGTTCTTCTACCACTACATACAACATAGCTCCCGCAGCAAAAGATAAAAAATATGGCAGAAATGGGGTTAGATAACTCGTTAATAAAATGGTAAGAATTGCCCCTATTGGTTCTACTATTCCTGATAATGTGCCATAAATAAATGCTTTTACTTTTGAATCTCCTTCACTTTTTAATGGCATAGAAATAATAGCTCCTTCTGGGAAGTTTTGAATAGCAATACCTATAGCTAATGCCAATGCTCCTGTTAAGGTAATTCCTGTATTTTGATTCAACATTCCTGCAATAACAACTCCCACAGCCATTCCTTCTGGAATATTGTGAAGTGTAACAGCTAACACCAACTTTGTTGTATTTTTCAATTTTGATGGTAATCCTTCTGCTTTTTCTGATTTTGCATGTAGATGAGGAATGAGTATATCTAAAATGAATAAAAAGAACATTCCTAATAAAAATCCTATAGCTGCTGGAAGCCATTTAATACCCCCTTGTTCTGTTGCCATATCAATAGAAGGAATTAAAAGTGACCACACAGATGCAGCTATCATGACACCAGCTGCAAAACCTGATAATAGTTTTTCTATTCTTGGTTCTATTTTATCTTTCATAAAAAATACCATAGCAGAACCTAACATAGTTCCTAAAAAAGGAATTAGTAAACTAATAGTAATACTCATATTTTTATTCACCTCTTTTGGGATATTGTATAACAAAAGGCGTAGAAATTTCAAGTAATAAGCCTTTCATTTTTTATAATTTTTTATTCTTGTATACAGTTTCTATTATATATTATGCTTTTAGTTAGTTCTATTACGTTTCAATTACAGTTATATTACAATTTTTGCTTTTTTAGGGTACTACCAAATTTTTTTAGTATTTATTCATTTTGTACAAAAAAATAATAGCAAATCTGCTATTATTGTAATTCTTGTAATAAGGTATTTTTGGTTTGTATTCCTATAAACATTTTACTAACTTCTCCATTTTTGAATATATACATGGTTGGTATACTAAAGACATTATATTGATAAGATAATTCTTCATTTTTATCTACATCTATTTTTACTATTTTGGCAGAATCTTTTACTTCTGTAGCAATTTCTTCTATAATTGGTTCCATTTGCTTACAAGGTCCACACCAATCTGCATAAAAGTCTACTAAAACAGGAACAGTAGATTCTAATACTTCTGTTTGAAACTCTTGCATACCATTAATTTTGATTGGTTTATATTCTGCTTCTTGTTCCCCCTCATTGTTTTGTACATTTTCTATACTAGTCTGTTCATTTGTTATAGCTTGAGTGTTATTTTGTTCATTTTCTTTCTGATTAGTTTCTTGTGTTATATTTTGTGTATTTTCATTATCTTTTATTTCTTCCTCTATTATTTCATTTGTTGTTGCATTTGGTGTTCCTATTGAAAAACTTTGAAAATTAAATCCTACCATAATCAGTGTTCCCATAATAATTAAAATGACACCACAAATTTTATTAATCAAATCATAGTGTTTTTTTATCCAATTAAACGTAGTTTGTAGTTTTTCTAAAAATATAGCACTAAGTAAAAACGGAATTCCCAATCCTAAAGAGAAAAGTAATAGCATAATTGCCCCTTTTGCAACACTTCCATATGTTGCAGCAAGCATAAGTGCCGTTCCTAAAAAAGCTCCTACACAAGGGGTCCAGCATAAAGCAAAAATCATACCAAAAACTATCGCAGAAAATATATTTAATTTTTCCTTTTTCTTTTGTATTCCTTTTGTTTTATCAAATATATGGATTATACCTAAAAAGTTAAGTCCAAATAAAATAACGATTATTCCCATTACGATTTGAATATAGCTTGCATATTGTTTGACTAAGTGTCCAAAAGTTCCTGCAAATACGCCTAATAATACAAAAGTAATCGTAAAGCCAATAATAAAACTAATGGCATGAATAATAGTCTTTTTTCTCCCTACTTCTTGTCCTGCAAAATAGGAAATATACATAGGGAGTAACGGCAATAAGCAAGGG
Source organism: uncultured Clostridia bacterium (assembly GCA_944388655.1). Taxonomy (GTDB): domain Bacteria; phylum Bacillota; class Clostridia; order TANB77; family CAG-508; genus UMGS1663. The sequence goes on from CALXJP010000068.1 coordinate 19,294, forward strand.
GAAATAAATGATGCAATACCTTCTAAAAATACAATTACATATTCCATATTATGAATCCTTTCTATATGGTTTACTTGTTAGATTAATAATCAGTTCTCTGTTATCATCTTCTGCGGCTTTATTTTTTCGAATAGCCCCACATTTTTTACAACGATAAATAATCACATAGCCTTTTTTACTACTTAGTTCTACACTGATTGGTTCTAATTCTCCATGACAACTTTCGGCTCTATCTCCTGGATATATATCTACATGTTGAGAATATAAGCAAAAAGGGCAATGGTCCCTACTAGTATAACCTAACTTAGGAACGAATTGTCCGCAATGCTCACATATAAATTCTTCATCTATTTTCGTAAATTTTTTTGTTTCCATATTACATCCTTTATTGTTTCACTTTTTTTATTTTTCATACTCTAATATTGAAAAATACTATCTCCTAAAAATTCTCTTAATAAAGAATTTCTTGGAATATCATCAATAGGAAGAGGTTCAAAATATTTTAAAAATCTGCATAGTCGTTTTGCTTCTGCATATTCTGGGCTTTCATTGGTAATTTTTTCAAATAATGGCAATGCAGAATTTCGTAATGCATGAATTTCATAAATTAATGAACTATTAAACATCATGTCTGCTTGCTCTTGGAATGGGAATATATTCTTTTCTTCTCCCCTAGCTACAGAATGCCATGATTCTAACGTATCTTGTGCACTATATCCTCTAAAATTATAATCTCTTACGGTTCTTCTTATAATTCTTGTATCTGTTGTTGTAATGCGGTTGTAGTAATCAATATTTAAAACCGTCAATGCACTAATATATATTTTAAATTTTTGACTTGCAGGTATAGATGGTGTTAGTCGGTTATTTAAACAATGTATCCCTTCTATGACTAAAATTTCATCCTCTGCTAATTGCAAAGTATCTCCTTTGTAATATTTATGTCCGTCTTTGAAATCAAATGTTGGCATTTGAATTTCTTTTCCTTCTAATAGAGCCTTTAAGTCCCTATTAAATAAATCTAAATCTATTGCTTCTAATGCTTCAAAATCATATTTTCCATTTTCATCTTTTGGGGTATCTTCTCTTTCTACAAAGTAATTATCCACTGAAATTGTTTTAGGTTTTAGTCCATTTAAACGTAGTTGCACCCCTAGTCTTTTAGCAAATGTTGTTTTACCCGAAGAGGATGGACCTGCAATTAAAATCATCTTTTTATTTTTATCTTTTGCTATGGCATCTGCAATTTGTGAAATTTTTTTCTCATGTAGAGCTTCAGATGTTAGTATTAATTCTTTTCCTCTTCCTTGTCTAATCAGTTGATTTGTTTTTTCTAGTGTGGTAACCCCTATTGCACGGAAAATGTCTTCGTAATCTTGCATTGTTGCATATAGTTTTTTACTATCTTGAAATGGTTGTATAATAGTTGGTGTAGCCTTGTTTGGATAACGAATGAAAAATCCATCTTGATATTTCATCAATTCAAACTTTTGAATGTATCCTGTAGAAGGTGGCATAATTCCATAAAAATAGTTACTATATTCTTCGCAAAAATATAGAGAAACATAGTCTTTGTCTTTAATTTCTAGTTGTAATTTTACGGCTGTATCTGCAGGATTTTTCTGTAAAAATTGTTCGGCTTCTTCTCTGGTCATTTCTTTTTTTTGAATGGCTAAATTTTTATCTACAATTTCTCTCATTCTGTTTTGTAATTTGTCAAGCATTTCTTGTGTTGGTTCTTGTTCACATATATCACAAAAAATATCATTGGTGATTTGATGGTTGATATTTAAATGTAACTGAGGGTATAATTCTTCAAAAGCCATTGTCATAATAAATAGTAGCCCTCTTGAATAAATTCTTCCTCCATCTCTTTGTGATAAGTCTACAAATTCTATTTTGTCATTTTCTTGTAATTCTTCATTTAAAGATTTTACTTCATTATTAATTTTGCAAGCAAGTATAGGAATTAGTGCATTTTTTATTTGCTCATCAAATACCTCTATAATTTTACTTCCTTCTTCTACTTCCTTAGGTTGGTTTTGATATATAATTTTCATGTTAATTTCATCCTTTCTTTTGTATTTTACTTTATTCTTCTAATAACCAATCTATTACATTTTTAATTCATTTTCTCTTTTATTTTTACCAACGTATTCAATGCATCAATTGGTGTTAGTTGATTTAAATCAATTTTATCAATTTCTTGTGCTATTTCTGCTAATTTATAGTTATACATATCTAGCTGTCCTGCTGTTTGTTTTTTACTCTCTTTTTCTACATTTTTAGCTGTTAATACATTTTTTCTCTCTAAAGAACGTAATATTTCATTTGCTCTTTTGGTAACAACTTGTGGAACTCCTGCCAATTTTGCAACATGTACACCATAACTTTCGTCTGTACCTTCTGGAACTATTTTTCTTAGGAAAATGATGTCTTCTCCTTTTTCTTTTACGGCAATAGAGTAGTTTTTGACGCCTTCTAATTTATCTTCTAATTGCGTTAATTCATGATAATGTGTTGCAAATAAAGTTTTTGCTCCACATTTTTGTTTGTCAGCAATGTATTCTGCTACTGCCCATGCAATAGATAATCCGTCATAAGTAGAAGTTCCTCTTCCTATTTCATCTAATATAACTAAGCTATTTTTTGTGGCATCCCTTAAAATGCTAGCAACTTCCATCATTTCTACCATAAAAGTACTTTGCCCCATACTTAAATCGTCAGAAGCTCCTACTCTGGTAAAAATTTTATCTACTACACCAATTTTTGCATAAGAAGCTGGTACAAAACTTCCTACTTGTGCCATCAAAGTAATTAAAGCAACTTGTCGCATATAAGTAGATTTTCCCGCCATATTAGGTCCTGTAATAATAGCTAGGCGATTATCTTCTTCATCTAAATAAGTATCGTTTTGCACAAAACTTCCTGCCGGTAACATTTTTTCTATAACAGGATGTCTCCCATCTTTAATTTCAATTATACCTTCTTTTTCAACAATTGGTTCTACATAATTCATATCTTCTGCAACAGTTGCAAAAGAGCATAAAACATCTAAAATAGATACTACTTCTGCTGATTTTTGGAGTCTTTTCATTTCTTTTTCTATCTTTTCTCTTACTTCTGTAAAAGCATTATATTCTAAATTTACAACCTTTTCTTCTGCTCCTAAAATTTGATTTTCCAAATTCTTTAATTCTTCTGTAATGTATCTTTCCCCATTTGTTAAAGTTTGTTTGCGCATATATCTATCTGGTACTTGTGAAATGTTAGATTTACTTACTTCAATATAATATCCAAATACACGATTAAAACCAACTTTTAGGTTTTTAATTCCTGTTGCTTCTTTTTCCTTTGCTTCTAGCTCTAAAATCCATGTTTTGCCTTCTATTGTTGCTTTTTTTAGTTGATCTATTTCCGGGTCATACCCTAGTTTGATAATTCCCCCTTCTTTAACAGACATAGGTGGCTCTTCTACTATAGCTTTGTCAATTAATTCATAAGTATCTACAAGCTCATCTAATTGCTGATATAAAGTTTGTAGCATTTTACTTTGTGTATTTGCTAGTAGTTTTTTCAAATTAGGAAGTTGATGGATAGAATTTTTTAAAGATATCATATCCCTTCCATTAGCACTACCATAAGATATTTTTCCTGCTAAACGTTCTATATCATATACTTTTTTTAGATTATCACCAATATCTCCTCTTAGCATAACATCATCTTTTAATTCTCGTACTGCCTGTAATCTCTCGTTAATTTCTGTTACTTCTATTAGAGGGTCGTTTAACCATCTTCTTAATAATCTTCCTCCCATAGAAGTGGATGTTTTATCCAATACCCATAGTAAAGTACCTTTTTTACTCTTATCTCTCATTTTTTCTGTAATTTCTAGATTTCTTCTAGCATTAATATCTAACACCATATATTTGGTTGTTTTATAGAAAATAATTTTGTTGATATGGTCTAAGTTATTTTTTTGTGTTTCTTTTAGATATCGTATAATCCCACAAATGGCACAAATGGATATTTCTTGATTGGTAGGTGTATAAGCATTTTCTCTATCGTCTACAAAAGTATAATCTCTTTTTATATTAGAAACATCACTAGAAAAATATTCATCTGGCACTTGCGAAATATATAGTTCAAATCGCTCCTTAATTTTTGCTATTTCCTCTTTGCTTTCATACATGAATTGATTAACTACCAATTCTGCTTGAGAGTATCGAGAAATTTCATCTAGCAATTTTGAAAAATTATTCGTTTCTGTTATTTGTGTTGCTCTAAAGTCTCCTGTGGAGACATCACAAATGGCAATTCCAAAATATGTTCCTATTTTATAAATAGACATAATATAGTTATTATTCTTTTCTTCTAGTAAATTGGTTTCTAAAACAGTTCCTGGTGTAACAACACGAATAACCCCTCTTTTTACAATACCTTTTGCTGTTTTTGGATCTTCTAACTGTTCACATATTGCTACTTTGTAACCTTTTTCAATTAAACGAGAAATGTAAGTTTCTGCTGCATGAAAGGGTACGCCACACATAGGTGCTCTAGCTTCTTGCCCACATAATTTCCCTGTTAAGGTAAGTTCTAGTTCTTTTGATACACGAATAGCATCTTCAAAAAACATTTCATAAAAATCACCTAATCGATAAAATAAAATACAATCTTCATATTCTCTTTTAGTTTCTAAATATCTTTGCATCATAGGAGAAAAATCTTCTATGTTAACATCTTTACTACTTTGTGTAATTTGTTCTGCCATTTTTTGTTCCTTTCCTGTTTTATACTATTTTTCCTTTTAAATACCACATATGTTCTGAAACAATTTCTAAAGTAACCATTGTTCCAATAATATCTGGTGTTCCTTCAAATATAACTACTTTGTTAGAATCTGTTCTTCCTGTTAGCATATTTTCATTATTTTTGCTATATCCTTCTACTATTATTTTTTGTTTTGTTCCTATATATGCTTGATTATTTTTTGCTATTTGTGATTCTACTAATTCTTTTAACCTATTAAACCTTTCATGTTTGATTTCTTCTGGTATTTGATTTTCCATTTTGTCTGCTACTGTTCCTACTCTTCTCGAATAAATAAACATAAATACTTGTTCAAAATTGACTTTTCTTACTACATCTAACGTATCTTCAAAATCACTTTCCGTTTCTCCTGGGAATCCTACGATAATGTCTGTTGAAAATTTTACATGAGGAATTTGTTTCTTCATTTTATCTACCAAGGCTAAGTACTGCTCTTTAGAATATTTTCTATTCATTTTTCTTAATACTTCTGTGCTTCCTGATTGTAAAGGTAAATGAATAAGCTTTGAAATTTTATCTTGTTTAGCTATCACTTCAATAACATCATCTGTAAAGTCTTTTGGATGTGGAGAAATAAAAGTAATTTTTTCTATACCTTCTACCTCGCAGATTTTATTTAATAAGGTAGCAAAAGAGTATACCCCTTCCCACTCTATTCCTTTTTCTTTCCATTTTTCTTCACGTAAATATGAGTTTACATTTTGTCCTAACAAGGTAATTTCTTTATAACCTTGTTTAGCAAGTTCTGTTATTTCTTGTAGAATATCTTGTGGATGTCTACTTCTTTCTCTTCCTCTTACATATGGTACAATGCAATAGGTACAAAAGTTATTGCATCCATTCATAATGGTAACAGATGCCTTGATGTTATCATTTCTTTTGATTGGTAAACCTTCTATTACCTCTCCATCAATATCTACAACATCTTCCATTCTTTTTTTGGTTTGCAAAATTTGATATACATCTTTTGGTAGTTTGTATAAAGTATGAGTTCCCAAAATTAAGTCAACAAATGGATAGCTTTTTCTTAGTTTTTCTATAATATGCTTTTCTTGCATCATACATCCACCTATTGCAATGATGGCATTTCTTTCTTCTTTTTGTTTTTTTACTTCTCCTATTTTTCCAAAAAGTTTTTCCTCTGCATTTTCTCTAACACAACATGTATTGAAAATAATGAAGTCTGCTTCTTTACTATTTTCTGTTCTGGTGTAACCCATTTTCTCTAACATGCCACTTATTTTTTCTGAATCATTTTCATTTAATTGACATCCCATAGTGAATATATAATACTGTAAATGTTTATTTTGATTGATTTCTTTTACCTTTTCTATATATTGTAATTCGTTTTGTACTTCGTTCTTATTCAAGCTTTCTCCTCCTTTTATGCCTTATTATTCTATTACATTTTTGTATTTTTTTCAAGTGCATGAGAAAGTTTTGTTGGAGAATGCAGGAATACTCTATAATATATTTTGTGTTGTATTTTATATAAAAAACACTTGTACCTTAAAAGGTAAGAAAAAACTATACAATTTGCTCAATTTTACTTGAGAATTTTGTATAGTTTACATCACCTTTTGAAAATATTTTGTTAAATTTACACACCAGACTTGACAAGCCCGCTCATAACTACATATATAAACAGAATCTAAAACCGGCTGTACTCACTATTGAGAGTGGCTGCAGAGGTGCGGTAAGCCGTGTAGTAGAAACTATCAAAGAAGTTACCACCCCTAATCGTATTAGGGCACGCATAATTCGTATCGGTGAGGCTTGAATACTCTGTTGTCCATTCATATACATTTGATGCCATATCATTAATTTTGCATACTTCATCTTGTTTGGTTCCTGTGTTTGTTAAATTAGTATTAATTGATGTTCCGTACTGGTTAGCATAACCCCTTCCCATTACCTCCTGTATATACACTATCGCTGTATCCCATGCATAACTATTTATTAAATCACTTTTTACACTACTACTTTCACTATACGTATTTATTGCTACCTTTGAAGCTTCTAACTGGGTAATAAAATTCCATAATGTTCCTTTTGTATAACTCATACTACTTGTTGAATACCCTGTTGATACTTTACTTGCTGCCTTAT
>CALXJP010000069.1 GCA_944388655.1 uncultured Clostridia bacterium
CAATATTTTTAGGTTCTATCTTTTCTGGTAATCCTATTTCATTTTTTACACTTTCTTTGTCTTGACTTGCTAATAATCTCTCATAATAAAATGTTCCTATTTGTCTTTCTAATTGTCTTACACTCCATCCAGATTTTACAGTTTCTTCCATATAAAATTTTCTTGCATTTTCATTTTCTATTCTCATTAATAATCGATAATGTGACCAACTTAATTCGTCACACAGTGTGTGGCGAATTGGAAAAGCTCGATAAAATTGTCTCATGTATTTTAAATTTGTAACAGTAAAACCTTTCCCAAATTCTTTTGTTAAATGCTCTGACAAATATTCTAAAAGTTTTTTGCCATATTCAGCTCTATCATTCTCCCCACAAGCTTTATGTATTTCTTGCCCTATTTCCCAATATGCTTGTACCATTGCAAAATTCACAGCAGTATATACTTTTGACTGCGCTGTTAGTACACTTTTTCTAATTATTTTGTATGATTTTTCTGGTTGTATAGTAATTTGGTTATTTTTCATAAATTTCTCCCTTAATCTATTTAATTTTTACTAATTTTATCATAAAAAATAAAAAATATAAATATTTTTTACAAAATTTTCCATTTAAAATCATCTTAAAGTTTATATAATTGTTATAATTTTTTTCGAACTTCCTCTATTATATGATAAAAATAAAGCATATGACTATAAAACCTCATATACTTTATTTTCTCAAAATTTATATTTTTAAACTTCGTCTTCACATTCTTCGAATTGACTATTATATAGTCCTGCATAAAATCCATTTTTTGCTAGTAATTCTTCATGTGTTCCTTGCTCTACAATATCTCCATGGTTCATAACTAAAATTAAATCTGCATTTTTTATGGTAGATAATCTATGAGCAATAATAAAGCTGGTTCTTCCTTTCATTAAATTATCCATAGCTGATTGTATTTGAATTTCTGTTCTTGTATCAATGCTTGAGGTTGCTTCATCTAAAATTAAAATTTTTGGATTAGCTAGAATAACCCTTGCTATAGTTAATAATTGTTTTTGTCCTGCTGAAACGTTACTGGTTTCTTCATTTAATACCATGTCATAAGAGTTTGGTAATGTTTTAATGAAGTGATGTACGTGTGCTGCTTTTGCAGCTTCTATTACTTCTGTATCTGTAGCATCTGGTTTTCCGTAACGAATATTATCTTTTATAGTTCCTCCAAATAGCCAAGTGTCTTGTAATACCATACCAAACATCTTTCTTAAATCTCCACGATTAAAATCCTGAATGTTATTGCCATCTATATAAATTCCACCAGAAGTTACATCATAAAAACGCATTAATAATTTTACCATAGTTGTTTTTCCTGCACCGGTTGGTCCTACTATAGCAATCTTTTGCCCATCTTTCACTTCGGCACTAAAGTCATTGATAATAATTTTATCTGGATCATATCCGAAGTGTACATGTGAGAAAGTAACATTTCCTTTTAATCCTTCTGTAGATTTTGGATTAGCAATTTCTTGTACTTCTTCTGGTTCCTCTAAGAAAGCAAATACTCTTTCTGCAGCAGCAAGCATAGCTTGTAGCATACCTGAAATTTGTGCTACTTGAGCAATTGGTTGTGTAAATTGCTTATTATATTGAATAAAAGATTGAATATTGCCTACTGTAATTTTTCCCTGAATTGCAAAGTATCCTCCTAGAATAGCTACTGCTACATATCCTACATTTCCAATAAAGTTCATTAAAGGATGCATTAATCCCGATAGAAATTGTGATTTCCATGCAGAACGATAAAGTTCATCATTTTGCTTCTTAAATGTTTTTAATGCTTTTTCTTGTCCATTAAATGCTTTTACTATTAAATGTCCACCATATACTTCTTCTACTTGGCCATTAACATGACCCAAATAGTCTTGTTGTCTTTGGAAGTATTTTTGTGAATATTTTACTATAATACTTACAATGATTACGGTTATTGGTAAAATAACTATAGATACTAAAGTCATTTCCCAACTAATCGATAACATCATAACAATAATACCAATTACTGTACAAATAGAGGTAATAATTTGTGTAATACTTTGGTTTAAATTTTGTGATAAAGTATCAATATCATTGGTGATAACAGATAATACTTCTCCGTTTGTTCTTTTATCAAAATATTTCATGGGTAATTTATTAATTTTTACAGCCAAATCATTACGAAGGCTATATGTTAATTTTTGTGCTACTCCTGTCATTGTAAAGCCTTGGATAAGTGAGAATAACGCACTCATTCCATATAGTCCAAGTAAAGTAAGTAATATTCCTGCTATTTTTCCAAAGTCAATACCTGTTCCTCCAGATAATTTACTAATAAGTCCATTAAAAATTTCGGTTGTAGCATTACCTAAAACTTTTGGACCTACAATAGAAAATATTGTACTGGCAATGGCAAAAATGATAACAATGAGTAATGACCATTTGTATTGTGCTAAATAATTTTTTATTAATTTTTTTGTTGTTCCTTTAAAATCTTTTGCTTTTTCTGTTTGGGCAGAGCCTCTTGGTCCACCTCTAAAACCTCCCATTGGTCCTGGCATATGCTACACCTCCTTTCCATCAGAAATGGAATTGTTTAATTCTTCTTCTGACAATTGTGACAAAGCAATTTGTTTATATGTTTCACAATTTTTTAATAATTCTTCATGCGTACCTTTTCCTACTATTTTTCCTTCATCTAGTACAATAATCTGATTTGCATTCATGATGGTGCTAATTCTTTGAGCAACTATAATAACAGTTTTATTTTCTGTTTTTTGTGCTAATGCTTCTCTTAAATTTCTATCTGTTTTTAAATCTAATGCTGAAAAGCTATCATCAAAAACAAATATCTCTGGGTCAATGGCTAAAGCTCTTGCAATAGATAAACGTTGTTTTTGTCCACCAGATACGTTATTTCCTCCTTGGGCAATTTCAGATTGATACTTTTCTGGTTTTGCTTCAATAAATTCCTCTGCTTGAGCAATTTGTGCTGCATTTACCATTTGTTCATCTGTAATATTTTCTTTTCCATATTTAATATTAGATTCTATGGTTCCTGAAAATAAAACTCCTTTTTGAGGAACAAAACCAATTCTTTTTCTTAGTTCATGTTGACTAACATCTTTTACATTCACACCATCTATTAATAGCTCTCCTCTGGTAACATCATAAAAACGAGGAATTAAATTAACTACTGTGGATTTTCCACTTCCTGTACTTCCTATAATAGCTGTGGTTTCGCCTGGTTTTGCTGTAAAGTCTATATCCTCTAAAATCTCTGCATCTGCATCAGGATAGCGGAAAGATACATTTTTAAATTCTACCAATCCTTTTTTACTTTCATCAAAAGGCTTAAATTCTTTTTTATCTTGGATACTTGGTACTGTTTCTAATACTTCCATAATACGATTAGCAGATACGCTAGCTCTTGGTAACATAATGGAAATCATAGAAATCATTAAGAAACTCATAACAATTTGCATGGTATATTGTGTAAATGCCATCATATCGCCTACTTGCATGATGCCATTATCTACATTATGTCCTCCTACCCAAATAATAAGTAGCATAATGCTGTTCATAACAAGCATCATGGCTGGCATCATAATACTCATAGATCTATTTACAAATACATTCGTTTTCATGAGTACTTGGTTAGCATCATCAAATCGAGCCTCTTCACGTTTTTGTGTATTAAATGCTCGAATAACAGGAAGTCCTGTTAAAATTTCTCTGGATACTAAGTTTAATTTATCTATTAATTCTTGTAGTTTTCTAAACTTAGGCATTGCTACAATGAATAATACTAATACAATAGCCACAATTAATACTATAGCTAGTGCAATAATCCATGCCATGGAAGTATCGCTTTTAGTAATAACTCTAATAAATCCTCCTACACCTATAATAGGAGCATATACTACTACCCTGAATAATACCGTTAATAGTTGTTGTATTTGCTGAATATCGTTTGTGCTACGTGTAATTAAAGATGCCGTTGAGAATTCATTAAATTCCTTTGTAGAAAATTGTAATACTTTTGCAAATACTTTTTCTCTTAAAGTTTTTCCTAATTTTGCTGCCACTCTTGAAGATAAAAGCATAATTAAAACAGCTGCT
>CALXJP010000070.1 GCA_944388655.1 uncultured Clostridia bacterium
GCTCTTGCTGGACCAACACCTTTTACATATTGCACTTCTTTATCTAATTCTAACATACTTCCTCCTTGCTTTTTGTTATTGTATCATGCAATTTTTAGGATGTAAATATGTTAAAAATATTTTTGTGTATTACTTTTTTGTTTTATGTTGCTTATATGTGCATTTTTTTACCAGAAACCTTTTTTAGATTTCTGGTAATTTTAAATGATTATCATACTCTACTTTTCGAATACTAGGAGACAGGTATTACTACCGAGCGGAAACCAGAATTATAAGTACTATAGCTAGTATCATGGTAAAAGTAAAACCTACCTGCATATAATTTATTCCAGAAAGGACCTCCTCTCATCATAAATGGATAACGTGTTCCTGCAAAATAAGAAAAGTCTTCTTGCCATGAAGTATTACCTATTCCATTTGTTGATGTTTCTCTTATAGCATCTCCATATATTTTTATATTTTTTGCATAATTCGCATTACATACTTCATTTAAGTATTCTTGTGTTTCATCTTTACTACCATTATCTACTGTGCTATCATGTGGATAGACCATTGTATATTTTGTACTTACTGTTTTTAGTACGCCTTGGTTATATGTTACTGATTCCCCGTATTTCAACAAATTTTCATGACCATTAGCTACATAACTTGCTATTCTTTCCCACTGCCCTCCTGACAAATCATAGATTCCTGTCATATTTCTGGTACTTGAAGCTGTCATTCCTGCCTTTTGATTCCATGCATACATATTACCTTGGGGTGTTGGCGTATTTCCTGACAAACTTCTTATTTCTTGTATTTTAACTATTGTTTCTTCTCCATCTGTTAAACCTTGTGTCATTCCTGTGATTCCATATACGCTATATACCCCTGCTTTTCCTGATATACTTGTTTCTCTTTTTGCTCCTCCACTATTTAAGCTTGCATTATTTATTGCTATATCTTGCCCATTGGTTCCATATTGACTATAACTTAAATAACTTATCATTCCCCATTCACTACTTTTGATTAAGTGTGTGTCTGATGAAGTGGTTGTAAATCCATAAATATTTCCACTTTCATTCATGATTTTACATATATTATATGCATCATTGTGATTAATATAGTTCATACTATACGTTAATGGTTGAAATACTGGATAGCTAATTTTTGATAAATTACTTCCATATATGCCATCTAGCCAGTTTCTTGCTGCCTGTGTTGAATCTGTAGATGTTCCTGTTTCTACTGCTCTTACTAATGCATCTGTTTGTGTATAACTTACTGTACTTTTTACACTTGGAGTAGCATTATTTCCTTCTGGAAATCCTGCTTCAAATTTGGCTACATACATTCCTGTAAGTTCTGTGTCCCATCCCCCATTTGCAAAATTAATGCTAGTTTCATTGGTAAATGCTGGATGTACATAGAAGTCTGTGGTTGTATCTACTATTTCATTTTCTGTTGTTTGTCTTTTTGCTGTTTTTAGTTCTCCATTTTCATAGTAATTGTCTGATGTTCCCTCTAAAAATCTTACTTCTATGGTTCCTCCCTCTGATTTATTTTCTGGATTATTATAAGTAATTTTATATGCATAACGTGGTATCCATACCCACATACTTCCATCTTCACTTTTTGTATTGGCCCATTTACTTTGGCTATAGTCATACCATGTATTATCGTTCCAGTCCGTTTCTTGTACACTTCCCATTTGACTTTCTGTTGGCTCTGTAAATTTGATTGGTGTCATGCCATCTATTTGCTCTGGTGCATTTGGTGTATCTTGGCGTAATTCTTGATTTTGTGCATTATTTCCTGTTATAATTTTATCCATTTCGTCTGTAATACTATTAAATGCCATTTGTGTATTAACTTCTGCTTCATGCATACTGTTTGCTGCTTGTTGTGCTTTCTTAAATATCCCTTGGTCTCCTAATACCATGTTGATACTCACTGCTGCTAGTATGATTAAAATAACAATTGTCACTACTAAAGCTATCAAAGTTACCGCTTGTTCTTTTTTATTTTGCTTCATGTTTACCCTCTCTCTCCTTTTCCTTTAGTTTTCACGTTTTTGTTCTATTTATACTTCTTCTATTATATATTATCCTTTCAGTTAATTCTATTACGTTTTAATTACATTTTGGTTACAATTGTATTACACTTTTTTACCCTTTATATAAATCATACCCATGTAAAAATAGAGAGCATATGGCATGGAATAAGATTAAGTTTAGAAATTCTTGAAAAATTTTGGTAGGGAATCTCAAAACTTTTTTAGGGTGCTTCCAAAATTTTTTAGTATTTCTGCGAAAATCCATATGACCTACCTATGCGAAATATTTTTATATAGGTACGATTGTTTTATAGGCTAACTTAGGGTTACTACTATATAAGAGCAAAAATATAACCAAGAAATGCACTTGGTTATATTGTATTGATGTTACGATTCTTCTAATTCTTTTTCTATATTTAATAATCGATTATATTTTGCCACTCTGTCTGTTCTACAAGGTGCTCCTATTTTAATCTGCCCACTACTTACAGCTACTGCAATATCTGCAATGGTTGTATCTTCTGTTTCTCCTGAACGGTGAGAAGGAATCACCTTATATCCATTTTGTTTAGCAAGTTCTATTGTATCTAATGTTTCCGTTAAAGTTCCTATTTGATTTGGCTTAATTAAAATGCTATTGGCTGCTTTGTTGAAAATTCCTTTCTGCAATCTATTGTGATTGGTTACAAATAAATCATCTCCTACTAGTTGCACCTTATGTCCTATTTTTTCCGTTAATATTTGCCATCCATCCCAATCTTCTTCTGCTAAACCATCTTCTACCGATATAATAGGATATTTTTGTGTTAAATCTACTATAAATTCTATCATCTCTTCTTTTGTTTTCATTTGCTTTGTTTTCCAAAAATAATATCCTTCTTCTCCTATTTTTTTTGCTTCGTCATACATTTCTGTGCTTGCTATATCTAAGGCTATAGCAATATCTTTTCCTGGTATATATCCAGCTTGATTGATTGCTTGTAAAATATATTCTATTGCTTCTTCTTCCTTTTGTAAATTTGGGGCAAACCCTCCTTCATCACCAACAGCTACATTTAAGTTATTTTGTTTTAATACCTGCTTTAATTTATGATACACGTTTACTCCCATTTCCATTTTTTGTGCAAATGTATTTCCTCCTACAGGCATTATCATAAATTCTTGTATGCATAAATTATTATCGGCATGTTTTCCTCCATTTAAAATATTCATCATAGGAGTTGGCAATACTTTGCTATTAACACCTCCTAAATATTGATACAATGGCATACCTAAAGAATTAGCTGCTGCTCTTGCTACTGCCATAGAAACACCTAAAATGGCATTAGCTCCTAATTTTGCTTTGTTACCTGTTCCATCTAAATCTATTAAAATTTTATCAATTCTTGGTTGTTCATAAACATTCATACGTTTTAATGCTTTTGCTATCTTTTTATTAACATTTTGAACGGCTTGTATGACTCCTTTGCCTTGCAGACGTTCATCTCCATCTCGTAATTCAACTGCTTCAAAAGTGCCTGTAGATGCTCCTGAAGGTACCATACTAACTCCTGAAAAACCTCCTTCTGTCATTACTTCTACCTGAACAGTCGGATTTCCTCTTGAATCATAAATTTCCATTGCCTTAACTTCTTCTATTCCTAAATAATCTTTCATAAAACTCTCCTTTCTTTTTCCAGTATACCCTTTTTTTAGAAAAATTATCATTTTTTATAGATTTTTTATAACTTTTATGCTATGATTATATTGTTATACATTCGGGTGTCGCCAAGCGGTAAGGCAGTAGGCTCTGACCCTACCATTCGTTAGTTCGAATCTAACCACCCGAACCATTTTATTTTAGTATTACCTGAAACGAGGTGTCATGAAAATATGACACCTCGTTTTACGATTCATTGTTATGCTTCCTCTTTTAACCATCTTTTAATTAAATAATTTGACTTATTTAAGATAGTAGGATGAGTTGCTTCCAATATGACTGTTTGTGTGACATAGTCTTTGGGAAGTAACTGGTTTGCTAACGAAACCATTCCGTCACCTTCTTTATTCAGGTGTAAAAACTTCCCAGTATGTCTGAAAAAAGCATCCGTCATATCGCAGAATGGTTTTTGCGGACACACTGCTCCAATTAACAGTACCCGATGTTGGGAAAGCTTGGAAAAATCAGTTTTTTGAACATATTTTGCATCCAAGGCCATATCATAGTCCACCGGCCTTCTGGAGTCAATTCTGTGAACCATCCACTTATATAAGTTCACTTCCATATGCGTCAATATGTTTTTGCTCCCTCTCTTATAAAAGTCAAGGGCACGTTTCACTGCTCCTTCATCTCCCATAATCGTTCCAAAAGTAGGAGCAATTAATACCATGTTAATTCTTTTCTTTAGGTTTAAGTTAGCTGCTAAAAGCCCTCCTTTGGAATGTCCAACAATGGCCAGTGTTTTGTCTGCCATTTCCGAATTCAAATAATCGGAAAATTCTTCTTCCGCCTTTTTGATTCCTTTACACTCTGGTGTAAAATAGAAAGTGTAAACATTTTTCCACTCATAGGGGCGTAATGCCTCTCCTCTTTGAGGAGCTATGACTGGATCTGGCAAATGTTGTCTGTTGTTACGCCACAAAGTCCGCATTTGTGTTAAAATCCACGGCTCGTTAATAGCCTTCTCATCTGATGTATAACCAGATGTTTTGATGACAACTGGTGCATGGTCTGCTACATTTTGCTCTTCTACCAACAGCCAATTGTCTGTTTTCATAACAATTTTCCGCATTTTTTTCCTCCTGTCTACTACCCGATTTCTGGTAGTGTGCTATACAACGTATTACTCTTCTATTATACTTCAAATTCCATATTATGTCAATTATTTGTCACTATCTTTCCTCCTCCTAAAACAATCTCGTCATCTATATAAAACACAACTGATTGTCCAGGAGTAATGGCTCTTTGTGGTTCATCAAATATAACATGTGCTTGCTTATTTTCTACAAAAAGCATAGCATTTGCTTCTTTTGCTCTATAACGAATTTTAGCTTTTACCGGTATAGGACCTTGCATAGGAATATCTAGTAAGAAATTTAGCTGTTTAGCATATAATTCCTTACTATATAACTCTTTTTCTTCCCCCACTATTATCTCATTTTTTAATGGTTGAAAACCTAATACATATAATGGTACCTTATAACTAATTCCTAGTCCTTTCCTTTGCCCTATGGTATAGCGAAAAAGACCTTGGTGTTTTCCTACAATTGTGCCATCTTGCAAAATAAAATTTCCTTCTTTTTGTTTATGTTTTGGTAATTGTTTTTCTAAAAATTGAGCATAATTTCCCTGAGGAATAAAGCATATTTCTTCACTATCTTTTTTATGAGCTGTTATTAATCCTTTTTCTTGTGCTATTTTTCTTACTTGCTCTTTTTCCTCTATTTCTTCCAAAGGAAATAGAATTTTTGGTAAAACTTGTTTTTCTATACCATATAAAAAGTAAGTTTGGTCTTTTTTCGTTTCTTTCGATTTTTTTAATACTACTTGCTGATACTTTTCAGAATATTCCACTTTAGCATAATGCCCTGTTGCTATATA
>CALXJP010000071.1 GCA_944388655.1 uncultured Clostridia bacterium
CCTTCTAGCACATTGACAATTTAATATTGTGAATAATTATTTCTATAGAATTATAAAAAGTGACATGATTTCTCACATCACTTTCTATATATATTATAAAATTTCACACACTAATATTGACAAGCTCGAATAGAGCTACGTAAGTAGGTCAATGAAAAAATTTTCCACCTAAAGGAGCGTGGCGCCACACACCTAAAGGAGTGTGGCTTTTTGGTGTGTCAAAAAGCTATATAAAAGTAGGAGGAAAATAAAGATGAGTTTTAGTAGAATGTTAGAATTATTGAAGAAAAAGGAAAAGGGAAAAATAGTTTTTGTAAAATTAGGAAACTTTTATATAGCAACAGAAGAAGATGCAGTAATATTGCATAAAAAATTACAATTGCAATGTAGTTGTTTTAAAAATAATACCTGTAAAGTAGGTTTTCCCGTTATTGCCCTAGAAAAATATATAGAAAAACTAGACAAAATAAAATATAGTTATGTTATATATGCATATAACAGTAAAGAAAAAAGTTTGCAAGAAATAATCAGAAAAGTAGGAAAACAACATAAGGAAACTGCAAAAAATATTAACTGCCTATTATGTGGAAAAATAGAAAAATATAAAGAAGATGAATATTTACAAGCATTTTATAAAATGATAGAAAGTCAAAAAGAGGGTGAAAAATGAAACAAGAAGATAATTTAATATTAATACCAAAAATAGAAAACTATATAGAATATGTATTAAAAATGCTTGTAAAATTGCCTAGAACAGAAAAATTTAATATAGGTAGTGAATATAAAAACAGTATATATACATTGTTAAAATCAGCAATTTACATATATAAAATAGGAAATAAACTATACTATTGCAATATAATGGATGCAGAATTAATTATGCAAAGGATATATGTAAGAATTATGTTCAATAATCATTGGATAGATGAAAAGAAATATAAAGTATGTATGGAACATATTCATGAAATAGGAAAATTAGTAGGGGGATTAATTAAATATTATGCCAAAAACAATCAGAAATGAGTATGAAAAAAAGTTAAGTTATGCATCATTTATGCAAGCACATAACTTAAGTAAAAAGGGAAAAGGCTTTCGAAAAGAGATGATACTCTTTTCACTAAAACAGGAAGAATATATTCAATGGCTATATGAACAGTTAAAAAATAAAACATATCAACATGGAGGATATACAGTATTTTATATAACAGAGCCAAAGTTAAGAAAAATAGAAAAAAGTAGATATATAGATAGAATAGTACATAGATGGGTAGTAGATAACTTTTTAGAACCATATTTTGTACCAACATTTATACATACAAGTTATGCATGTTTAAAACAAAGAGGAATGCATAAAGCCTGTTTAGATGTACAAAAAACAATGAAACATTTAGAAAGAACATGGAAAGAATACTATATATTAAAAATGGATATACGAAAATACTTTCAAAATATTAACAAAGATATTTTATATAAAATATTACATAGAAAAATAATAGATACAGATGTATTATGGCTATTAAAAGAAATTATATATTCGAATGAAGGAAAAACAGGATTAGCTATAGGAAATTATACTTCACAAATGTTTGCCAATATTTACTTAAACGAAGTAGATCAATATATAAAACATAAGTTGCATTGTAAATACTACTTTCGTTATTTAGATGATAGTGTGATTATGGTAAAAACAAAAGAAGAAGCAAAAAAGTTATTAAAGAAAATTACAGAGTTTTTAGCAAAAACATTAGAATTAGAACTCAATGAAAAAACACAAATTTTTAAAAGTAAACAAGGGGTAAATTTTTGTGGATATAAAATTAATAGTTATAGACTAAAAATACGAGATAGAGGAAAACAAAAACTAAAGAAGAAAATAAAAGAATTACAATATAAAATAAAAGTAGGAGAAATACAAAGCAAAGAGGCAAGAAAATATTTATGTGGACATTTTGGATATATACAATATGCAGATGTAAAAAATTTAACACAAAGAATATTAGAAATATAAAAAGAAAAATGGGGATAAATCAAAAACAAGCAACACCAATACGAGCAATGCGAACCCTTGCACGAATAGGGGAGGTAATTACAACAATAGCAACAACAACACGGCTAACCGCAACAACAATACAGCCACTAACAGCAACAAGAACAATCGGTTTTAGGTTCAGCTCTAATATCATTCCAGATGGTATATTTTACGGAATATATCCAGAGAAAATATTAGATATTAAAGGGATTTATTCCCTCCTGAAAAGGTAAATAAGTATCAGTAAGAGATGTATTAGTAGGTAGAACATACAGAATATACATCACTTACGAAAAAATAAAAAGGAAAAAGAAATGAATATAGTAATTATATGGGGAAAAATAAAAGAAAAAATAGAGTTTCAATTTATATATAATAGATATAGAAAATATAAAACAAAGCATATATCCATAGCAAGATGTAAAATACAATTAATAAATGAAAGTATTGTAGAAGTATATGGGCATGATGAAATAGCAGATGGAATGTATAGAAGATTACAAGAAAATAAAAATATATGTATAATAGGAAAGATAGATAGCAATATGCAAATAGAAGTACAAACGATAAGAATACTACCAAGCAAATAAAAGTTAGGAATTAGCTAAAAAAAATAACTTGTAATTTTTGGCATTTTATGCTAATATTAGAACATATAAAAAAGAAAGAGGGGAATCAATGTGGAAAGAAAAACATTTTATGTAACAACACCTATCTACTATCCAAGTGGGAAGTTTCATATAGGAACTGCATATACTACTGTACTTGCCGATACCATGAAACGTTATAAAAAACAAAAAGGATATGATACTTACATGTTAACAGGTTTAGACGAACATGGTCAGAAAATACAAGATATTGCTGAAAAGGCAGGAATTTCTCCTCAGCAACATGTAGATAACATGGCAGAAGAAGCAAAAAAACTATGGAAAAAAATGGACATACAATATGATGATTTTATTCGTACTACAGAAGAAAGACATGTAAAAGTAGTAGAAGAGATATTTGAAAAGTTATTAAAACAAGGAGATATTTATAAAGGAGAATATGAAGGCTGGTATTGTATGCCTTGCGAAACTTATTTCACAGAAACACAATTGGTGGATGGAAAATGTCCAGACTGTGGAAGAGAAGTAAGAAAAATGAAAGAAGAAGCATATTTTTTCAATATGAAAAAATATCAAGATAAATTAATAAAATTTTATGAGGAAAATCCAGACTTTATAGAACCAGTATATAGAAAAAATGAATTATTTAATAACTTTATTAAACCAGGATTAGAAGATTTATGTGTAAGTAGAACCAGTTTTGACTGGGGCGTAAAAGTAAAAAGTGATCCAAAACATGTAATTTATGTATGGCTAGATGCTTTAACAAACTATATTACAGCATTAGGGTATGGAACAGAACATGACGAAAAATATAAAAAATATTGGCCAGCAGATTTACAAATAGTAGGAAAAGATATTATTCGTTTTCATGGAATTTATTGGCCTATATTCTTAATGGCATTAGGTTTGCCACTTCCTAAGAAATTATATTCTCATGGATTTATTATGATGAAAGATGGAAAAATGTCGAAATCAAAGGGAAATGTAGTATATCCAGAAATGTTAATTGATAGGTATGGCTTAGATGCTACAAAATACTTTTTATTAAGAGAATTCCCATATGGACAAGATACTATTTTTTCTCCAGAAGGCTTTGTAGAAAGATTTAACTATGATTTATGCAATGACTTAGGAAATTTATTGAATCGAACAATAGGTATGATGAACAAATATGTAGGAGGCATAATTCCAGAAAATAAAGGGCAAAAAAATAAAGAAGATGCAGAAATAGAACAACTAGTAGAAGAAAAAATTCATGAGTTTGAACAAAATATGGAAACTATTCATGTAAGTAATGCTATAGAAAATATTTTCCAAATTATTTCACGAAGTAACAAATATATAGATGAAACTATGCCTTGGACACTTGCTAAATCAGAAAAAGAAGAAGATAAAGAAAAATTACAATCTGTATTATATCACTTAGCAGAAAATTTAAGAATTGTATCTGTTTTACTTGAGTCAAGCATGGAAGAGACTTCTAAAAAAATTGCTAAACAATTAAATATAGAAGAAAATGAGCTTACTTGGGACTCTTTACAAAAGTATGGAAAAGTAAAAGCAGGAAAACAAGTAATAGAAAAGGGAGAGCCATTATTCGTTAGATTAGATAGGGAAGAAGAAGTTACCTATATTCGTGAAAAAATGAAAAAATAATGCAAAATTCACAAAAAAGACATATGAATATTCTATAATAAAAAAAGCAAGAGGATTTTTTCTAAAAAATCCTTTTCTTTTGCTAAATAGGAGGAATATAAAAATGAATGATATAACAGTTTTGGTAGTAGATGATGAAGCAAGAATGAGAAAACTAGTAAAAGATTTTTTGCAAAAAAAAGACTATACTGTATTAGAAGCAGCTGATGGAGAAGAAGCTTTGCAAGTATTTACAGAAAATGAAAATAAAATTAGCCTCATTTTATTAGATGTTATGATGCCTAAACTAGATGGATGGTCTGTATTAAGGCAAATTAGGCAAACTTCTAAAGTGCCTATTATTATGCTAACTGCAAGAGGTGAAGAACAAGATGAATTGTTTGGCTTTGAATTAGGGGTAGATGAATATATATCAAAACCTTTTAGCCCTAAAATATTAGTAGCAAGAGTAGAAGCTATTCTAAAAAGAACAAGAGATAAAAAAGCAGAAAACAAAGATTATGGGGGAATAACCATAGATACCGAAGGAAGAACCGTAAAAGTAGATGGTAAACAAATTGATTTAAGTTTAAGAGAATATGAATTATTAAAATATTTGATGGATAATGAAAATATAGCTTTATCTCGTGACAAAATTTTGAATAATGTATGGAATTATGACTATTATGGTGACTCAAGAACAATAGATAGTCATATAAAGAAAATTAGGCACAAATTAGGAAAGAAAGGAAAGTATATTCAAACCATGAGAGGTGTTGGCTATAAATTTGAAGTAAAGTAGGGAATCAAAATGGAAAAATTGCGAAATAAGTTTAGATCTGTACGTGTGCGTTTGTTTTTTTCTTTATGTGTGGTAGTTATTGCTATAGTACTATTTCTTATTATTTTAAATAACGTAATCCTAGAAACCTTTTACTTATATTCTAAAACAAAAAATGTAATGCAAGAATATGATAGAATTAATTACTTATATAATCAAATTGAATTAGGAGTACAAATAGATATCGAAGCAGAATTAAATAAAATTGCCGCTAAAAATGAATTTGACATTGTTATAGAAAATCAACAATTTTTTACCTTGTACACCACAGACTCTAATTTTAGTTCATTATTAGAAAAGCTAGATACATACACAAATAATAGAAATTTCAATAATAATCATATAATATATTCCAAAGATAATGTAAAAATTGCAGAAGTTGAAGATGAATTACAAGGAGTAAACTACATTTTATTAAATGCAACATTAGATAATGGATACCAACTATATATTCGTATTCAAACAGAATCTATTAGAGAAAGTGTACAAGTATCCAATAATTTGTTAATTTTAATTGGTATGGTATCAGTAGCCATAGCAGGAATTTTAGCTTCATATATTTCTAAAAAATTTACAGAACCAATTTTAGAATTAAATGAAATTGCTAAAAGTATGGCTAAACTAGACTTTAGAAAGAAATATCAAATAAAAGATACAAATGACGAAATCAATGACTTAGGAAAAAGTATTAATAGTATGTCTCAAAAATTAGAGACTACCATTCAACAATTAAGAAATAATAATATAGAATTAGAAAAAGATATAGAAGAAAAATCTAAAATAGATGAAATGAGAAAACAATTTATTTCTGATGTATCACATGAGTTAAAAACACCTATAGCCTTAATACAAGGTTATGCAGAAGGCTTATTAGAAAATGTAAATGAAGATGAAGAATCTAGAAACTTTTATGCACAGGTAATATTAGATGAATCGAATAAAATGGATAAATTAGTAAAACAATTATTAGAATTAATGAAACTAGAATATGGAAAAAGAGAACTAAATAATGAAACTTTTGATATTATAGAATTAATTAAAGAAGTAATTAGAAAATGTAATGTAATGCTAAAAGAAAAAAATATAGAAATAGAACTAGAACCATTAGAGCCTGTGTATGTAGTAGCTGATGACTTTTATATTGAACAAGTGGTAACCAATTATATTACCAATGCAATTAAACATGCCGAAGAAAAACAAGGCAAGAAGCTTATACGAATTCAGGTAGAAACAAAACAAGACAAAGTTAGAGTTACCGTATTTAATACAGGAGAAAAAATAGCAGAAGAAGATTTAGAACGTATTTGGAAAAGATTTTATAAAGTAGATACGTCAAGAAATCGTGATGATGGAGGCACTGGAATTGGGTTAGCATTAGTAAAAGCCATTATGAATAACTATGGAAATGACTTTGGTGTTCGTAATCACGAAGAGGGAGTAGAATTTTATTTTGAATTAGATGCTCAAAAATAGCATAGTAATGCATACTATGCTATTTTTTTATATGCAACCTATATTCAAAAAGGCATAAGTAAAAATGTTGGTATAGGGGATATTATGAGTTTCGAATGTAGCATTTTGTAGTATTTTGTCGATAAAAACTTTTAAAAAACACTTTACAAATTTGGAAATATATGGTAACATATATACATCTTTTAAATTGCAATTTAAATCTTAGTATTAATTCTTTAGATTTTGTATCAGAAATATATTAATTCTTATGAAAAATCTAACAAATTAAAATTTCTTCTAAAGGCAGGTGAAAATTATGCATGCTAATTTATAATCAAAAGAAAATTGTTATTGTATCATTCATTATTTCCATTATTATGTTATTAGGTATTCATTTAATTTTAATCATAATCAATGAGCAAAAAAGCAACGAAAATCATTTACAATCTCAAGTAGTTTTAACCATTGCTAAGCCAATTGAACAACAACAAACAACTAGCAATTCTAGTTTTATCTATCAAAAAACAAGTAATTGGAGAATACAAATTCCTGCTATACAATTAGATGCTGCCATACAAGAAGGAACAAGCAATACTGTTATGAGGCAAGCTGTTGGTCATTTTGAAAATACTGCCTATATGAATGGCAATGTTTGTTTAGCAGCACATAATCGCGGGTATAAATATAATTTTTTTCAATGGATAAAAAATTTAAAAATAGGAGATAAAATTATATACCAATATAATGGAGAAGAAAAAACATATGAGGTAAAAACCAATGCACGTATACAAGAAACAGATTGGACTTATTTACAAGAGAGTAAGGAAAATAAAATTACATTAATTACTTGTGCAGAAAATATGCCAGAATATAGAATTTGTGTACAAGCAGAAGAAGTAAAGAAAGGAGAAACATGAAAAAAACAAAATATAAGCGAAAAACATTCATTGTTCTTTGTTTTTTATTATTATTAATTCTTAGTATTATAGGAGGATATACATATTCTAAATATTTTACCAAAGTAGAAGGAACAGGAAGAATACAAGTAGGAAAATGGGTATTTGAGGTCAATGGAGAAACCGCACAAATGGCCAATATTCAATTAGGAGAAACATATGATAAAACATCTTTAGTAGAAGGAAAAATTGCACCAGGAACAAGAGGAAGTTTTGATATTGTTATAGATGCAACAGGTTGTCAAACAGCTGTGGATTATGCAATTACATTTAATGACGAGGGCTACACAAAACCACAAAATATGTATTTTACCTATCAAGGGCAAAAGTTTTTTCAAATAGAAGAACTAGATAAAGTTTTAAAAGGAACTATCTCTACTGAAGCAGAAAATAAAAAAATCACATTCACAATAGGATGGCAATGGGATTATGAAACAACTAATGCAGAAAATTCTGCTCAATATGATGCACAAGACACAAAAGATGGAATCAACCTACAAGAATATGCCTTTCAAATATTAGTTACAGGAACACAGGTTAATCCAGAAATATAATGTTAAAAAACGTAAAAAAACAAGCAATATTTATCGTAATCATGCTTCTCCTATTATTAACAATAGGATGCATAAAAAGTAATATGCCTAATCAAAAAATAAAAATATTTGGTTTTAGTATATGGATTGTAGATTCAGGCAGTATGCAACCTACTTTAAAAATAGGAGATGCCATTATTATTAAAGAACAACCAGAATACCAAAAAGATGATATCATTACCTATCAAGTAGAAGAAAAGTATTATGTAACGCATCGTATTATAGAAAAAACAAATGAAGGATATATAACAAAAGGTGATTTTAATAACATAGAAGATAAGGGTAGAATTTTACCAGAAACAATAGAAGGAAAGGTGGTGTTTCATTCTACTATATTAGGATATATCATACAGTATAGTTGGATATTGATTATTTTACTATTTCTTATGATTATACTAATGATATAAAAAAATATGCAAAATAAAAAGAAAATCATTCAATTTCCAAAAAATAAAAAAAGATTTATCCTACTTTTTCTTATTATCTTAGTATGTATTCTTTCTTTGGCAGGTCATACAATAGCTAAATATGTAACATCTGTGGAAGGAATGGGCATAACAAGCATAGCTAATCCTATTATAGAGCTAGAAGGAAAAGAATCTCTTACCATAGATGTATCTAAAAATAAGTCTAGGTATTTCTTTGAAGTAAAAAACTATAATGAAGAAAATCAAATTTCAGAAGTAGAAATGCAGTATTACATAGAAATACAGGTAGACCATCCTGAAAATATACAATATCAAGTATATAAATTAAAACAAGAAGTAGTAGAAGTAGTACAATTAAAAGAAGGAAAAAGTGGAATATATCTTTTACCACAAGATAAAAAACAAGTAGATTTTTTCTATATAGAAATCAATAATCAAGAAACAAAAGATTGCACAATGGAAATTAAGATTTTATCAAAACAAGTAAAGTAGGAAAATATGAAAAAGAAAATGATAAAAATAATAATAGTAACAATTTTGGCAATTAGCTTATGGCAATGTATTAATTATGCAAAATATATCATACAAAAAAATATTATCGTAAGCATTACTTGTCAAAAACAAGAAAAAGTCATATGAAATAGTTTGACAATGGCAGTAATTTCAAATATAATAAAAGCTATGAAAATGGTAATAATACATACCAGAGAAAAGAGGAAAATTTATGTCACAACTTCTTATATTATTGGTACTTATTTTATGTAATGCATATTTTGCAGCCACAGAAATAGCTTTTATTTCATTAAATGATGCAAAAATACAAAAACAAGCACAAGCAGGAAATAAAAAAGCAATGCAAATTGCTAAAATGTTAAAAGAACCTAGTAAATTCTTAGCCACCATACAAATAGGAATTACACTAGCAGGCTTTTTATCTAGTGCTTTTGCGGCAGATGCTTTCGCACAAGACTTAGCAGTTTGGCTTAACCAATTATTGCCAATGATTGCCGTAGAAACTTTTAGAGCAATAGCTATAGTAGTAATCACTATTATACTATCCTTTTTTACATTAGTATTTGGTGAATTAGTACCAAAACGACTAGGTATGAAATATTATGAAAAAATTTCGTATGCTACAATAGGGGTAATTCGTTTTATTTCTATATTAGCAGCACCATTTGTCAAAATATTAACTATGGTAACAAATGTTATTTCTAAAATTTTTGGAATTTCTGAAAATGAAGAGGAAATTGTTACAGAAGAAGAAATAAAAATGATGGTAGATGAAGGTGAAGAAAAAGGAACCATACAACAAGACGAAAAAGTAATGATTAATAACATTTTTGAATTCAATGATAAAACAGTTTCAGAAGTTATGACACATAGAACAGAAGTATATGCTATTGAAATACATGAAGATTTAAATAAAATATTTCAAGAAATGCAAGAACTAACATATAGCAGAATACCCGTATATGAAGAAACAATAGATAATATAAAGGGAATCTTGTTTGTTAAAGATATCTTAAAAAAACTAAGTAAACAAGAAAACATTGTTATATCAGAAATGTGTAGAGAAGCTTATTTTGTATCAGAATCAAAACCAATTAATGAATTATTTAAAGACTTGCAAAAAAATAAAAAGCAAATGGCAGTTGTAATAGATGAATATGGTGGAACAGCTGGAATTGTAACAATGGAAGACTTATTAGAAGAAATTGTTGGTAATATATTTGACGAGTATGATGAAGTAGAAAATGATTATGAAAAAATAGATGATAATACTTATCGTATTCATGGAACCGTTTCCATTAATGATGTAAAGAAAATACTACATGTGAATATTCCAGAGGGAGAATATGATACATTATCAGGTTACTTATTAGAATTATTAGGTAGAATTCCAGAAGAAGGAGAAAAACCTGAAATAGAAACAAAAGAAGTTGTTTATAAAATAGAAGAATTTTCTGATAAACGTATTTTATGGGTAAAGGCTTGCAAATTATAGTAAAATATGGTATTGGGGGTATAGAAAATGGAGAAAAAAAACAAGAAACACACTAAAAAAAAGGTAATAGGAGTAATCACAGGAATAATCATTCTAGTTATAGCAGTAATAGTAGCAATAGGTGTGTATACACAAAGTAAGAGAAATTATGAAATAGAAGAAGTAAAACAATATCAGTATTTCAAAATATATGAAGCAGGAAAATATGGTGTTATCAATAAAGAAGGAGATATCCTTATAGAACCACAATATGCTATGATAATGATTCCTAATCCATCCAAACCCGTATTTGTATGTTATGAAGTATATGATGAAATCAATAAAAATTATAAAACTATTGTATATAATGATAACAAAGAACAACTATATTCTCAATATGAGCAAGTACAACCATTTATTTTTTCAGAAATAACAAGTGAGTTACCTTTTGAAAAAAGCATATTAAAAACCAAACAAGGCGACTTATATGGTATTATAGACTTTTCAGGAAAAGAAATTGTAGCACCAACATATGAGTCAATAGAAAGCCTTCCTTATAAAGAAGGTATGCTCCTTATTCAGAAAAATGGAAAATATGGTCTAATGAATATGAAAGGAACCATAATTCTTCCAACAGAATATGATTTAATTGAAGCAGATGGATACTATAGTAATTCTAGCCAAAACAAAAAAGAAGGGTATATCATAGCCAATAAAACAGATCAAGGATATCGATATGGATATATCAATTCTCAAGGGAAAAAGATATTAGAAGTGGAATATAACGAAATAGAAAGAATTAATTCTATTTTAGAAGATGAAAAAATATATATCATGGCAATGAAAAATGGAAAAATGGGTGTATACCAAAATGAAACTATAGTAATTCCTCATGATTATGAAGACATAGTCTATAATAAAGTAAATAATTTATTTACTGTTCAGAAAAATGGAAAACAAGGAGTTATCAATTTACAAGGAAACATAGTATTACAGGCAGAATATGATGACATTCAATTTTCAGGAAAAATAATAAAGGCAACAAAAGAAGGAAACACCGTATTTTATAATGATAAAGGAGAAGAACAAGAAAAATCAAATTTTGCCGATATTCTCTATACAACGAATGATAATTATTTTATTACCATTAATCAAGAAGGAAAATATGGTGTAATAGATAAACAAAAACAAACCATTATACAAAACAATTTTGAATATATAGAATATGCTTTTAAAGATTATTTTATATGTACACAAAATGGAAAATTAGGAGTAGTAAATGCACAGCAACAATATGAAATAGACTTTGTATATAATGTAATTCAACGTGTACAAGATAAAAATATATTACAAACGATTAATACAGAAAATAATACTATAGAAATATATAATCAAGATATGCAAAAAGTATATAGTATGCAAAATGCTACTATGTATATAGAAGATAACTATATCAAACTAGTTTCAGATGTAGATAGACAATATTTTGATAATAATGGAAACATTATTTCTAATCAAACGCTATTCCCAGAAAATCAATTATTAGCAATAAAACAAGAAGGAAAATGGGGATTTGTAAATCAAGCAGGAGAAATAAAAGTAGAGGCTCAATATGATATGGTAACAGAATGCAATGCATATGGTTATGCAGGAATCAAGCAAAATGGAAAATGGGGAGTTATTAACGAAGAAGGAAGTATCATAGTAGAACCAATATATGACATGAATGTACTAGAACCAGAATTTATTTATCGATATGGAAAACAAAATGCTGGCTATGGATTTGAGTATTATACAGATGAATTAATAAAAGAAGAGGAAGAATAAATATGTATCAAGAAATAGGAATAAGAAAAGAAATAGAAGAACTTAGTAATCAAGCAGAACAAGAAATACAACCACAATTTAGAAAAGTAGAAGAAGTATGTGCTTACAATAGTATGAAAGTACTAAAAGCCTTTCAAGATAATCATATTGCAGATATGCACTTTGGCACTACAACTGGATATGGTTATGGGGATATAGGTAGAGAAGCGATAGAAAAGGTCTTTGCACAAGTATTACATGCAGAAGATAGCTTAGTAAGAGGACAATTTATTTCAGGAACTCACGCTTTAACAGTAGCCCTCTTTGCATTTCTAAGACCAGGAGATACGCTTTTAAGTATTTCAGGAAAACCATATGATACCTTAGATGAAGTAATAGGAATAGTAGAAAATTCTAGCTCGCTGAAATCTTATGGAGTTCAATTTGAACAAATTGAATTAAAAGAAGATGATTTTGATTATGAAGCAATTACGAACAGACTACAAAAGAGCAAAGTTAAAGTAATAGAAATACAACGTTCAAAAGGGTATAGTACTAGAAAAAGCATTTCTTTAGAAAAAGTAAAAAAAGTAATAGAATGTATTAGAAAAGTAGATACACAAGTTATTATTATGATAGATAACTGTTATTGTGAATTTGTAGGAAAGCAAGAACCTTTAGAGGTAGGTGCTGATGTGATAGTGGGTTCTTTAATAAAGAACTTAGGTGGAGGAATAGCGCCTAATGGAGCATATATAGCAGGAAGAAAAGACTTAATAGAACTAGCAGCACAAAGATTAACTGTTCCAGGTGAAGGAAAAGAGGTAGGGCCAACATTAGGAATGAATAAACCTTTATTACAAGGTCTGTTTATGGCGCCTTCTGTAGTTGCTGCAAGTTTAAAAACTGCTATTTTAGCAAGTAAAATGTTAGAAATGCTAGGATATCAAACAGAACCAAGAGCTACTGATGAAAGAGCAGATATTGTACAAAATATTATTTTTGAAGATAAGCAAAAACTAATTCGCTATTGTCAAGGAATTCAAATGGGTTCACCAATAGATTCTCAATCTATTCCTGAACCTTGGGATATGCCAGGATATACAGACCAAGTTATCATGGCAGCAGGAGCTTTTACACAAGGTTCTTCTATAGAGTTATCTTGTGATGGACCAATTAGACCTCCTTATATTGCGTATATGCAAGGGGGACTAACCTATGAATATGGAAAATTAGGTGTTCTCAAAGCAGTTCAAGAATTAGAAAAAAAATAAAAGAGGAAGAAATGAAAGTTATTGTTATAGGAGGAGGAGCAGCAGGAATGTTATCGGCTATTACTGCTGCCAAACAAGGAAAACAAGTTGTTATTTTAGAAAAAATGCAATCTTTGGGTAGAAAACTATTAATTACGGGAAAAGGTAGATGCAATATTACAAGTAGTTTACCAATAGAAGAATTTATCAAAAACATACCAGGAAATGGTAAGTTTTTATATAGTGCTTTTCAAAATTTTAGTAATCAAGATATCATCCAACTTTTAAAAGAACAAGGAGTAGAGGTAAAAGAAGAAAGAGGAAATAGAATATTCCCTGTTTCTGATAAATCTATGGATGTATTAATGGCCCTACAAAGGGAACTACAAAAATACAAAGTAGAAATACAATATAATCAAAAAGTAGAAGAAATATTAGTCAAGAATTATCAAGTTACAGGAGTGAAATTAAGTAATCAAAAAATCATACAAGCAGATAAAGTTATATTAGCAACAGGAGGTATGAGTTATCCTGCAACTGGATCTACAGGTGATGGATATATTTTAGCACAAAAATTAGGACATACTATTCAAAAAATCAAACCATCTTTAGTACCTTTAATAGCAGATGCAGATTCTTTACCTATATGTAAAGAATTACAAGGATTAAGTTTAAAAAATGTGGAAATAAAAATAGTAGATTGTAGTAATAAAAAAGAAATATATCAAGATTTTGGAGAAATGCTATTTACACATTTTGGAGTATCTGGACCAATTATATTAAGTAGTTCGGCACATTTATTACGATATAAAAATATAGAAAAATTAATGTCAACACATAAAATTAAATTATATATAGATTTAAAACCAGCTTTGTCAAAAGAAAAGTTAGATACTAGAATTTTAAGAGATTTTGAAAAGTATAAAAATAAAGAAATAAAAAATGCATTAATCGATTTATTGCCTCAAAAACTAATACCAGTTATGATACAAATTTCTCATATAGAAGAAACTAAAAAGGTTAATATACTAACGAAAAAGGAAAGAGAAACAATAGTCAATAACATGAAAGCTTTCTCAATAGGCATACAAGGATTTCGTACTATAGATGAAGCTATTATAACTGCAGGAGGAATTTCTACTAAAGAGATAAACCCTAAAACAATGCAATCTAAACTAATTCATGGTTTATATTTTGCAGGAGAAGTGATAGATGTAGATGCCTATACAGGAGGTTTTAATTTGCAAATTGCTTTTTCTACAGGTGTAACTGCGGGTATGTTGCAAGAATAAGAGGTAAAAATGGGAAAGACAATAAAAGAAAATAAAAAAGAAGAAATAGTAGAGAAAAAATCAAAATTCATTGCTAATTTGCAATATGTATCTACTATAGAAGAAGCAGACAAAGTTTTAAAAGAAATAAAAAAACAATATAGAGATGCTAGACATAATTGCTTTGCTTATCGCATTTGGGAAAATGGCAAAATCACAGAAAGAATGAGTGATGATGGAGAACCATCAGGAACAGCAGGAGGACCTATACTAAATATCTTGGCAAAAAAAGAACTAGTCAATGTTATGGTAGTTATTACACGATATTTTGGAGGTATTTTGCTAGGAACAGGAGGACTAGTAAAAGCTTATACAGAAGCAACACAAAAAGTATTAGGAGTAGCAACATATGTTATGGAAGAGCCAGGATATATAATAGAAATACAACTAGACTATACCGAATTAGAAAAATGTAAATATTTTTGTAAAAAACAAGAATTAAAAATCATCCACATTGAATATGAGCAAAAAGTAAAAATAGAATTAGAAGCAACCCTCTTACAAAAAGAAAATTTGTGGAAACAATTATTAGAAAAAGATTCCCTTCAATTTAAAGTAGATAATTTTCAAATAAAAGAAGAAAAAATGATACGAAGATAAAGTAAAAAAATGTAAAAACAATCTATAAAAAATGGTGAAAAATAAAACTAAAATAAAATAATTTGAAAAAATTTCCAGAAAAGTATTGCAAAATGAAAATAAAAAGGCTATAATGAAAACTGTAAAAATTTTACAGTAAAATAAGTTTGAAGGGGGAACAAAAGTGAAGGAAAAACTAAGAATAGTAATTGCAGATGATAATTTAGATTTTGCAAATACTTTAAAAAATTATCTAAGTAAAGAAGAAGACATGGAAATTGTAGGAATGGGAAAAGATGGAGAAGAAGCATGTAAAATTATCTCCGAACAGAAACCAGATATTGTGTTGCTAGATGTTATTATGCCTCATTTAGATGGTTTGGGTGTTTTAGAAAGAATGCAAGAAATGATTTTAGAAAAAAGACCAATTGTGATTATGTTATCAGCAGTAGGCCAAGATAAAATTACGCAAAGAGCAATTAATTTAGGAGCAGAATACTATATAGTAAAACCATTTGAAATCAAGTTATTAATAAAAAGAATTAAAGAACTAAAATACTATCAACCAGAAAAAGAAAAAGGAAATTACTTATCAAGGGAGATAAAGCAACAATACATAGAAATATCCCCAGAGAACAAAAAAAGTGAAGAAAATTTAGAAGCACTAGTTACAAATGTAATACATGAAGTAGGAGTGCCAGCACATATCAAAGGATATCAATATTTAAGAGAAGCAATTATTATGGTAGTCAATAATATTGATATTATTAACCAAATTACCAAACAATTATATCCAGAAATAGCAGATAAATATGGAACAACCCCTTCAAGAGTAGAAAGAGCCATCCGCCATGCTATAGAAGTAGCTTGGGGAAGAGGTGAACCTGCTACCGTAGAAAATATATTTGGATATACAGTTTCTGCAAGCAAAGGAAAACCAACGAACTCAGAATTTATAGCGATGATTGCTGATAAATTAAGGCTTGAATTAAAGAGTGCGTGAGATAGACTTAAAGGTATTGCAAGAGTAAGAGAAGATAAAAATCAAACAAAGTAATAAACTTCCAAGATTTATTGGTTAATATTTTATAATGTTAATCATTAAAGATTGGAGGTTTTTGCGTAGAAAAAAGTTAAAGGTTCTAGGTATTCAGCAGTTAATAAAATTTTGCACTGAGATTACAGAAGAAATTGTAAAAATTTGGTTTGTTCACTAGACAAACTGGTAAAAATATACTATACTAATTAACATGGAAAATGAGAATAAGCAGAGTGCGTTGCCACCTTACATATTACACAGTTACATCTGTGAGAAAGCGAGGTGGTGCTATGGAAACTATATTATTACAAATAATATATCTACTATTCTTTGGAATAGTAGGGGGCTCTATCATAGCTATTGCCTTGATTATTGCGTTAGTGGTAATTTTGAGCAAATAAAAAAATAACCATTCTGCTTGGACGATAGAATGGTTATTTAACTATTTATCGGCAACCACTTTGTGGTTTCTCCATTTCCTATAATTATTATATACAGTTTTTCCATTTTTGTCAAATGGATTTTTTTATTTTTTAACGAAAATTTTTAATTCATAAAATATACTTAAACATGTATTGCAAAAAAGCTAGAAGAACCATTATAAGTTTTTTTCATATGATATTATATGGGGGAATGCTTATGTGTTGTAATTGTCAGAAAAATAAGCTTTGTAAAATTTTATTTTCTCTTCTTATTGTATATATGATAGCCATTATTTTTATACTCGCCATATTTTTAAATCAAGAACAACAAAAAAGTATATTAACGGCAACTGCTCAAAATGAAGATAATACGCAAGTAGGAACAGCTATTATTAGGTTTAGCCAAAATCAAATAGTAGAAGGAAATGCACTTAGCCATGAAGAGGGAAGTGACACTATTTTCATAAATGAAACAGGAATATATCAAATTTCTTATCAATTATACGGTGAAAGGCAAACTATAGGAACTTTTAATTTTAATGCCGTTTTATTAGTGAATGATGTAGTATTAGAAAATACACTCAATGAAACACCCATATTAAGAGATAACGTAGTCAATCGCATGACACTAACTAGTACAGTTATATTACAATTAAATGCAGGAGATAGATTACAATTAGGTGCTTTATCAATAGAAGATATTATATATACAAGAGCAAGAATAGATATAGAAAAAATCAAATAAACAAAAAAGAATCCTTAAGAATAGGTAAAAAAGGATTCTTTTTTAGTACTATTGATTTATTGTATAAAATTAGATAAAATAACAATATATTTATGTAGGAATTAAGAAAAAAAGAGGAAGTAAGAAATGGAAAGCACAAAAGAATGGATAGAAAAACATCATAATATATTATTTTGGGGAGTTTTACTATTGGCTATAATCATAAGAATCATAGATTTGGAAAAAGTTCCACAAGGGTTACATGTAGATGAAGCTGGTATGGCATATGATGCTTATTGTTATGCCAATTATGGAGTAGATCGATATTTGTATCCGAATCCAATATATTTAATTAATTATGGTTCAGGGCAAAGTGTATTATATATGTATCTTGCAGCTTTATGTATCAAAATATTAGGAATGAGTATTACAACCATTAGACTTCCTGCAGTCATTTTAGGGATAATTATGGTAATTCTGAGTTATTGCATAGGAAAAAAGTGTAAAAATAAAAATGTGGGATTATTATTTATGGCATTAGTAGCTATTTGTCCGTGGCATATTATGCAATCCAGATGGGGCTTAGACTGTAATTTAATGTCTACCTTAGTATTTGTAGGAATATATGGTATAATTGTTGCAAAAAAATGGTGGCAGTATATAATAGTAGGAGTTATTTGGGGAATTTCTTTATATACCTATGCTTTAGCACATGTAGCAGTACCGATAGTATTAAGTGTTTTAGCAATTTATAGTTTATGGACAAAGAAAATAACAATCAAACAAGTATTATGCATGGCATTTCCCATCATAGTTTTTGCCATACCACTTATTTTGTTTCACTTAGTAAATATGAAAATAATTGATAAAATACCTGCGGAATGGATAGCCATTCCTATTTTACCAGATTATAGAGCTTCAGAATTTAACATTATGAATATCTTCCAAATTTTTCTACATCCTATAAATTGTCTACAAGAATTATTTGGTTTTGATGCAAACGATTATAATGCATTTCCACTGTTTGGTACAATCTATTATATAAGTATTCCTTTTGCTATTATTGGATTTTTAAAAGGAATGCAAACTACCATCAAAAGCATAAAAGAAAAAGCATTTCATATAGATGCGGTAATGACCATATCTTTTATAGTTCTTTATCTTTCGCTTAAAACTGTACAAAGTATATCAATTAATAGAATGAATAGCATATATATGTTATTACTATATTTTACAGCTTTAGGAATTGTATATGTAGTACAAAAGAAAAAGCAAGTATTAATAGGTATTATTCTAGCATATACTGTATGTGCTACATGTTTTTTATATTATTATTTTGGTATTTATGGAAAGCATAATCCGAATATGTCATTTAATCAAGATATTATTCCTTTAACACAGTACTTAGAAAAATTTGAAGGCAAGAAAATAGATATTATTTCTTATGCAGTACAATCATATATTTATACATTACTAGCCAACCAAGAATCTCCTTATGATTTTAATGCTACAAAACATGAGCCAAATACTACAAAAGGGGATTATGGAAAATATTATTATAATTATGGAGAAATACGTGAAGATATGGTATATGCAATCAAATATCCAGAAAGAAAAAATACTGATTTTGAAAATAAATTAAAACAAGCAGGGTTTAAGCAAGAAGAATATTTGGGGTATAAAATATTTTATCAATAAAAGAAAGGATGGGAATATCCTTTCTTTTACTGAATATGTTCAATAATTAATTTTCTGGTAGAATCATCTATTTTTTTAAAAGAAATTTTTATATATGGCTTAGGTAGAATAGACTCAATTTTTTCTCCCCACTCAATAATACTAATTCCTTGAGAAAAGTAATCCTCTCCACCAATCGCATAAAACTCGTCTATATCTTCTAATCGATAAACATCAAAATGATATATAGCAATTTCATTCTGATGGTATTCGTTAACAATCGTAAAAGTAGGGCTAGAGATTTCTTTTTCTAAATGAAAATAAGAAAGAAATCCCTCTGTAAATTTTGTTTTTCCAGAGCCTAATTCACCAGTCAAAACCACAATGTCACCAATATGTAAATTTTTAGCTATTTCTATGGCTAAATTTTTCGTATCATTTTCATTATGAGAAATATAAGTTTGCATAAATAAGTCTCCTTCACAATAAAACTCTTTTCTATTTTACCATAAGTATTGTACTTTCACAACACTTATGGTAAAATATGCGTAGAGAAAAAAAGTGGAGGAAAAGATGGAAGATAAAAAACAGTACATACGAAATTTTAGCATCATAGCTCATATAGACCATGGAAAATCCACATTAGCAGATAGATTAATTGAAATGACGGGAGTTCTTTCAAAAAGAGAGATGGAAAGTCAAGTTCTAGATAACATGGAAATAGAAAGAGAAAGAGGCATTACGATTAAATCGCAGGCTGTAAGGATGAAATATCATGCAAAAGATGGAAAGGAATATGAGTTTAATTTAATAGATACACCAGGGCATGTAGACTTTAATTATGAAGTTTCTCGAAGTTTAGCGGCATGTGATGGAGCAATACTTGTTGTAGACAGCAGTCAAGGTGTAGAAGCACAAACTTTAGCAAATGTATATTTAGCTATTGAAAATAACTTAGAAATATTACCAGTAATTAATAAAATAGATTTACCAAATGCAAGACCAGAAGAAGTAAAAAAGGAAATAGAAAATTTAATAGGGATTCCAGCGCAAGATGCTCCTTGTATTTCCGCAAAATCAGGATTAAATGTAGATCAAGTTTTAGAAAAAATAGTTACAGACCTTCCTGCACCTAAAGGAGATAAAAATCATTTATTACAATGCCTAATTTTTGATTCTATATATAATGATTATAAAGGGGCTATCGCATATGTTCGTGTAAAGGAAGGAACGGTAAAAGTAGGAGATGAAATTTTATTAATGTCATCTCAAAAATCTTTTATTGTTACAGAAGTAGGACATTTTGAACCAGGAAGTTATGAACCATGTGAAGAATTAGAAGCAGGAGAGGTAGGATACATTGCAGCAAGTATTAAAAACCTATCAGATATTCACGTAGGCGATACCATAACTTTAAAGCAAAATCCTGCCAAAGAACCTTTACCAGGCTACAAAAAAGTTGTGCCAATGGTATATTGTGGACTTTATCCAGTAGATGGCAGTGATTATGAAAATTTAAAAGTAGCATTAGAAAAATTACAATTAAATGATGCATCTTTAGAATATGAACCAGAAACTTCTAATGCACTAGGTTTTGGCTTTCGATGTGGTTTTCTAGGGTTGTTACATTTAGAAATCATAGAAGAAAGATTAGATAGAGAGTTTGACTTAAGTTTAATTACTACTT
Organism: uncultured Clostridia bacterium; assembly: GCA_944388655.1. Taxonomy (GTDB): domain Bacteria; phylum Bacillota; class Clostridia; order TANB77; family CAG-508; genus UMGS1663. Next base: position 21,051 of record CALXJP010000071.1, read on the forward strand.
CACCATCTGTAATTTATAAAGTTTATAAAACAGATGGAACAATGAAGGAACTCTACAATCCGGCAGACTTACCACCACCAAATGAAATTTCTTATATGGAAGAACCATTTGTAACCGCGCAAATTATGACACCAAAAGAATATGTGGGAAAAATTATGGAAATTTGCCAAAACAGAAGAGGTATTTATATAGACATGAAATATTTGGACGAGCATAGAGTAACACTTATTTATGAGTTACCACTAAATGAAATTATTTATGATTTTTTTGATAGTTTAAAATCTAAAACAAAAGGGTATGCTTCTTTTGAATATGAATTTAAAGAATATAAACGTTCTGATTTGGTAAAATTAGATATTTTAGTAAATGGAGAAAATGTAGATGCTTTATCTTTTATTGTTCATAAAGATGTAAGTTATGAGCGTGGAAGAAAAATGATAGAAAAGCTAAAAGAAAATATTCCAAGAAAGTTATTTACGATTCCTATTCAAGCAGTAGTAGGAGGAAAAATTATAGCAAGGGAAACTATTTCGGCTATGAGAAAAGATGTATTAGCAAAATGTTATGGAGGAGACATCACAAGAAAGAAAAAATTATTAGAAAAACAAAAAAGAGGAAAAAAGAAAATGCGTGAAATAGGAAATGTAGAAATTCCTCAAGAAGCATTTTTATCCGTATTAAAATTAGATGATGAAAAGTAGGTGAAAATGTGAAAGAATATGAGAATCAAGTAGAAGGTAGGAATGCAGTACTAGAGCTTTTGGAAAGTGATAAAGACATTAATAAAATTTATATACAAAATGGGGAAATGCATGGTTCAATTCATAAAATTTTGGCCATAGCCAAAGAAAAAAAGGTTGTTGTGGTAAAAGTAGATAAAGCAAAATTAAATGAAATGGCACAAACCAATAATCATCAAGGTGTTATCGCTATAGTACCCCCATATGAGTATTACGAAGTAGAAGACTTATTACAAGAAGCAAAAAATAAAGGGGAAGATCCTTTTTTACTTATTTTAGATGGAATAGAAGATGTTCATAATTTAGGTTCAATTATAAGAACAGCAGAAACGGCAGGAGTTCATGGAATTATTATTCCCAAAAGAAGAGCAGCATTGGTCAATAGCACAGTAAAAAAGACTTCGGCGGGAGCAGCAGAATATATGAAAATAGCAAGAGTCAACAATCTTAATGAAACAATTCGATATCTGAAAGAACAAGGAATTTGGATTTGTGGAACTGATATGGATACGAATAACTATTATTATGAACAAGATTTAACAGGTGCTATTGCTATTGTTATAGGAAATGAAGGAACAGGAATGAGTAGACTGGTTAAAGAAAACTGTGATTTTATTGTTAAAATTCCAATGAAGGGAAAAATTAGTTCACTTAATGCTTCCGTTTCAGCAGGAATTGTCATATATGAAGCCGTAAAACAAAAACAAATCAAAGGAGGAAAATAAAAATGTATTATGGTAAAAAGAAACAAATCATTATTATCAGTGTTGTAGTTGCACTAGTACTAATTATAGGAGGAGTATTTGCATTTTTATTCTTGGCAACAGATATTTTTAAATCCAGTGAAACACTATTTTATCAATATCTATTTGCATCAAGAGAAATAAAAAATAACACACAATTAGAAGAAATTCAAAAATTGAAACAACAAAGTCCATATACAACTACAGGAGAGGTAACTTTTAGTTATGCAGGAACAGATGAAACACAGCAGGCAGTATATGATGAGATGAGTAATAACTTAAAAGTAAATGTTAATGGTAAATATGATCAGACACAAGAATTAATGAATACCAATTTGAAATTAATGTATGGCACACAAGAATTATTTAACTTAGACGTAGCACAAAATGCAGATGTATATGGAGTAAAATCTGATGAAATTATTACGTCTTATTTAGGAATTAAAAATGAGAATTTAGCAGCTTTAGCACAAAGTTTTGGAATAACAGGAACAATACCAAATGAAATTCCACAAATGGATATAGAACAATTAATGGATATTAGTGAAGAAGAAATACAAAATATAACAAATACCTATCTTCCTGTATTACAAAATAGCATTTCGGCAGATAAGTTTTCTAAAGAAACCAATATGCCAATTGTAATAAATGGAAACGAACATACGGCAAATGCATATAGATTGCAATTAACAAAAGACGAAGTAGTAAATGTTATGACGAATATGTTAAATACTTTATCACAAGATAGTGTAACATTAAATTTATTGGCAACAAAAGCAAAAATTTTAAATTTAGGAGAACAATATACACAAGTAAATCAATTAGCCAAAATGATTACTGATGCTATACCAAATTTATCAGAAACATTACAAGTATACCAAGATGGGTTAAGCATTGTGATTTATGAAGAAAACAAACAAGTAATCGGAATAGATTATATTATTCAAAACCAAATGAAACTAAGCTTAGCATTCCAAAATACAGAAACTTTAGATGAATTACAAATAAATCTAGAAAATTTAGGAACAAATACAGATTCAGCAAATCAATCAATACAAATATTATATACAGCAACAAAAACATCTACCAATACAACATTAAACTTGACTATTAGTGTAGATGGAGTAGAAAAAATAGCTGTTAGTCAAATAACAGATGGTGCAGCATCTTTGAATAATGTAACCAATACGTATAATATTACATTTACTGGCGGTAATGATGATATTACCGTAATTTCATATAATGAGCAAATGCAATTTGTAAATGAATTAGAAGATGTAATACAATTAGATAACACCAATTGTGCTGTTTTAAACAATTATTCAACAGAACAACTTCAAACACTTATTCCAGCAGTTATATTAAGAACGGTTGAAGTATATACACAAAAAATGCAATATATACAAAATACCATTAATAATACAGTAACAAATGAAGGACAACTTAACAATATAGTTCCTGATATTACAAATGGAAATAATGTAACAAATGAGCAAGCGCCTATCAGTTAAAATATAAAAAACTCTTGACGAATGAAATAAAGCAGAGTATAATAGAACATGTAAATAAAGTAAACATAAATAAGGAAAAGTAAAATAAAGGTTACTTAAAGAGAGGATTAGTGTTACGCTGCAAGCTAATCTAAGTGTACAAATTTGAAAACTACCTTATTGTTTCTAGAAGAAATTCTAGCGTAGTATTTGCGTTAAAAATAAAAATTAAGTAAAATGAAGGATGGAACCGTGTAAATAAAGCACTCCTACAAAAGTATTTGTAGGGGTGTATTTTTTCATCCTAAAAGGAGGTTATCATGATAAAAATTACATTAAAAGATGATTCTATTTTAGAAGTAGAAAAAGGGAAAACTATTTTAGAAATTGCAAAACAAATTAGTGAAGGGTTAGCTAGAAATGCAATGGCTGGAAAAGTAGATAATCAAGTACAAGACTTGCGTTATCCATTAGAAAAAGATTGCAAATTGGAAATATTAACTTTTCAAGAGATAGATGGCAAAAAAGCCTATTGGCATACAACTTCACATATTATGGCACAAGCCATTAAAAGAATATATCCACAAGTAAAATTAACAATAGGTCCTGCCATAGATAATGGATTTTATTATGATTTTGATACAGAAAGCAATTTTTCAGAAACTGACTTTGAAAAAATAGAAGCAGAAATGAAAAAAATTATAAAAGAAGACTTACCAATCGAGAGATTTACATTGCCAAAAAAAGAAGCAATACAATTCATGAAAGAAAAAAACGAGCCATATAAAGTGGAATTAATAGAAGAATTGCCAGAAGGAGAAACCATTTCATTTTATCAACAAGGTGAATTTGTAGATTTGTGTGCAGGTCCTCATTTAATGAGTACGGGAAAAGTTAAAGCAATTAAGTTACTTTCTACTTCAGGTGCTTATTGGAGAGGTGATGAGCATAATAAAATGTTACAAAGAATTTATGGAATATCATATCCTAAAGCATCAGAATTAGAAGAATATTTAACTATGCTAGAAGAAGCAAAGAAAAGAGATCATAAAAAATTAGGAAAAGAATTAGATTTATTTATGATGTCAAAAGAAGGTCCAGGATTTCCATTTTTCTTACCAAAGGGAATGGTATTAAGAAATACTTTAGAAGATTTTTGGAGAAAACTCCATAGAGAAAATGGATATCAAGAAATCAAAACGCCAATGATACTTAATGAAGAATTGTGGCATCGTTCCGGACATTGGGAGCATTATAAAGAAAATATGTATACAACCAAAATAGATGAAGTGGATTATGGAATAAAACCAATGAACTGTCCAGGAGGAATGATTGTATATAAAAGCAAAATGCACTCTTATCGTGATTTACCAATTAGAATGGGAGAATTAGGATTAGTTCATAGACATGAAAAATCAGGGGAACTAAATGGTTTGTTTAGAGTAAGATGTTTTACACAAGATGATGCACATATCTTCTGTTTACCAGAACAAATTGAATCAGAAATTGCTGGTATTATTCAATTAATTGATAAAGTATATTCTATATTTGGTTTAACATATGCTGTAGAATTATCTACTAGACCAGAAAATTCTATGGGAACAGATGAACAATGGAATATGGCAGAAGATGCTCTTAAAAAAGTATTAAAAGATTTGCACATCCCTTATGAATTGAATGAGGGAGATGGAGCATTCTATGGACCAAAGATTGATTTTCATATACGCGACTCTTTAGGAAGAAGTTGGCAATGTGGAACAATACAATTAGACTTCCAAATGCCAGAAAGATTTGATTTAACCTATATTGGAGAAGATGGAGAAAAACACAGACCTGTTATGCTTCATAGAGTAATTTTTGGAGCAATAGAAAGATTTATAGGTATTTTAATTGAAAACTTTGCAGGCGCTTTTCCAACATGGCTTGCACCAGTTCAAGTAAAAATTTTACCAATTACCGATAGAAATTTAGACTATGCAAAAGAAATTAGTAAACAAATGGAAAGCAAAGGTATTAGAACAGAAGTAGATGAAAGACAAGAAAAAATTGGATATAAAATACGTGAAGCGCAGATGGAAAAAGTACCATATATGCTTGTTGTAGGAGACAAAGAGATGGAGGCAAAGGCAGTAGGAGTAAGAGAACGTAAAAATGGAGATATGGGGCAAATGCCATTACAAGAATTCATAGCAAAAGTTCAAGAAGAGATAGATTCTTTTGCCTTATAACAATATTTATGAAGTATGTTAAAGGGCGAATACATACTAAGAAAATAAGAAACAAACTAGGTATGCGTACCTAGTTTGTTTGCCTTTATATGGTGCCTCGAAGTGGAATAGAACCGCTGACACAGGGATTTTCAGGCGATGAATTGACATTTCATATTTTGTACTTTATAATACAGCTATCCTTTTACGAGGAAATCTCGAAGAAAGGAGGTTACTATTTTGAACAGTATCATTAAACTTTTAATTCTTATTATAATTTATCGACTTTTGGATAAATTTGATGAAGAATGAAAGAAAAGACTAGGTAAGCCCACCTAGTCTTTTTTTGTTACTTTTTGAACAGTTTTTTGCTTAAGCTAAATACATTATAGCTCATTTTTTATTATATGTCAAATTTTTTTATTTATTCTTGGATATGGTTTTCTTTCATCTGTAATACCACTCGTAACATAAAAAAGCCCCGAAATAGGCTTTTTTTACGTGGTGCCTCGAAGTGGAATCGAACCACTGACACAGGGATTTTCAGGAGATGAATTGACATTTCATATTTTTTACTTTATAATACAGCTATCCTTTTACGAGGAAATCTCGAAGAAAGGAGGCTTTACAATATGACATCTTTTGATTTAATCTGGCGATTAGTTATTTTATTGTTGCAATACATAGATAACGAAAACCAAGAAAACAAAGAATAATCTTTGTAGGTAGGCTGACCACCTACCTTTTTCTATTTTATTTATAATAAAAAAAGAGATATGCGACCTACATATCTCAAGCAATACAAACGACATCTTTTGATTGCTAGCTGATGTTATTATAACATCTTTTTTATTATATGTCAAATTTTTTTATTTATTATATTTCTTATATATTTTCCTATTTCTTCATCTGTT
>CALXJP010000072.1 GCA_944388655.1 uncultured Clostridia bacterium
AGTGCAGGAAAATTATTATATTATGTAGCCAATAGCTTTATTGTCCAATGGGAAGAAATGAAGAAATTATATCCAAAAGCTAAATTTTTTGGCTCTATTTATTAGAATATAGTTAGTAAAAAAAGAAATAATAATAGGAGAAAGAATATGATTTTTGTAACATTAGGAACACAAGACAAACCATTTTTAAGATTAATGCAAGCAGTAGAAAAGCAAATACAAGAAGGGAATATTCAAGAAGAAGTAATTGCACAAACAGGTTCTACAAAATACGAATCAAAAATAATGCAAATCATACCATATATGGAACAATCTGTTTTTGACCAATATATGAAAGAAGCAAATATTGTTATTACACATGGTGGAGTAGGAACTATCATTCAAGGATTACAAATGAAAAAGAAAATGATAGTAGCTCCTAGACTTGCCAAATATGGAGAACATGTGAATGATCATCAATTACAAATTGCAACTAATTTTGCAAAAGAAAATTATATTCTATTGCTATCAAACTTTGAAGAATTAAACTTAGTATTGGCAAAAGCAAAAAACTTTATACCAAAAGCATATAAGGAAAATAATCAAAACTTTATTTCACAATTAGAAGCAGAGATTCAAGCACAATTATTATTAAAAAATTAGCATAATATTACCAAATCAGTAAAATGTAGAAAAATGTTAAAAATACTTGAAAATACATATAGAAATAGTTATAATAAAGAAGATAAAAATTCTAAGAAAAACAAAGATAGAAGGGGTATATAATGAAATTAACAAAAAAAATAGGAAAATACAAAAGGTATTTATTAATGTTAATAGATGTAATCATTATCATAAGTACTTACTTTATGGTACAATTTTTTATTCGAGATACATTACAATTTAGTGAAAGTTTATTAGAATCGGTTTGGAAAACTTCTCTTATCGCAGTAGTTATATATGAGATAATGTTTCATATTTTTAAACTATATAAAAATATTATAAGATATGAAAGTGGAAAAGATTATTTAATATACGTATTATCTTGTTTAATATCTAGTGCAATTATTTCTACTATAGAAACTCTTGGAGACTTCAATTTATTACCAACAAAACATAATTTAGTAACTGCATTATTGATTGCTATGATATTAATAGCATATAGAATTATCATTCGATTAATTATTACTTATGGGGTATTAGATACGAATCGTAGAAATATAAGAAAAATAGAAAAAGAAAAAGAACCAAAAAAATTGTTAATTATTGGTGCAGGAAGTGCTGCAAATGATATTATAAAAGCAATAAAAGCTAATATGAAATATACCTATAATCCAGTAGGAATCATTGATGATGATCCAGAAAAAATAGGTGGAATGATAGCTGGTGTTCCAGTTTTAGGAGATAGAAATGCAATAATAGATATTTGTCAAAAGAATAAAGTAGATATTATTTTCTTTTCAATATCTAATATTAGCAGTGAAGATCGAAAAGAAATAATAGATATTTGTCAAGAGACAAATGTACGTGTAAGAATCTTACCAAGTACAGAAGATATTATAAAAAATAAAAAATTATTAGAAAATTTAAGGGATGTAGAAATTGACGACATTTTAGGAAGAGATCCTATTCGACTAGATAATCAAAATATTTCAGAATTAATAAAAGATAAAGTAATACTAGTAACTGGTGGCGGAGGTTCAATAGGTTCTGAGTTATGTAGACAAATAGTAAAATTCCATCCAGAAAAATTAGTTATATTTGATATTTATGAAAATAATTTATATGATATTGAAATGGAATTAAAAAGAAATTATCCTGAAATTCCAATTATCGCCATTGTAGGAAGCGTAAGAGATAAAAATAAAGTACAAGATATATTTGTAAGGTATAAACCATATATTGTTTTTCATGCTGCTGCACATAAACATGTACCTTTAATGGAAGTGAGCCCTCTAGAAGCTATAAAAAATAATGTATTTGGAACATATAATGTAGTTAATGCATGTGATACGTATCAAGTAAAAAGGTTTGTTTTAATATCTACAGATAAAGCGGTTAATCCAACTAGTATTATGGGAGCTACAAAAAGAATTTGTGAAATGATAGTACAAACCAAGAATAAAACAAGTGATACTGAATTTGTTGCTGTAAGATTTGGAAATGTTTTAGGAAGTAATGGTTCAGTGGTTCCTTTATTTAAAAAACAAATTGCAAGTGGAGGACCAGTAACGGTAACACATAAGGAAATTACAAGGTTTTTTATGACAATTCCAGAAGCAGTACAATTAGTTTTGCAAGCCATTACTTATGCAAAAGGTGGAGAAATATTTGTACTAGATATGGGAAAACCTGTAAAAATATATGATTTAGCAGTAAGTTTGATTAAATTATCTGGTTTTGAGCCAAATGTAGATATTCCTATAAAAATTACGGGATTAAGACCAGGTGAAAAACTATATGAAGAATTATTAATGGCAGAAGAAGGCTTAGAAAAAACACAACACGATAAAATCTTTGTGGCAGAGCCATTAGAAATGGAAATGAATGAACTAGAAGAAAGATTAGAAGTATTAAGGAACTTAATAAAAGATGAGAAAAATGATGTAACTAGCGTAAGAGAAGTTATGAAATATGTTGTACCAACTTTTATAGATGCTGAAGAAGCAAATCTAATCAAAAAATATTAATGGGAGAAGAAAATGAAAAGGGTATATTTATGTATAAAAAGATTTTTAGATATTATTTTTTCTATTATATTGCTTATAATTTTATCTCCTCTTTTATTAATTGTGAGTATAGCAATAAAAATAGATTCAAAAGGTCCAATTATTTTTAAACAAGAGAGAATTGGAAAAGATGGAAAAGTCTTTAAAATATATAAATTCAGATCTATGGTAGTAGGCGCAGAAAAAATGGGAACAGGAGTCTACTCTGGAAGTAAAGACAGTAGAGTAACGAAAGTAGGTAAATTTATTAGAGCTACTAGTATTGATGAACTACCACAATTAGTAAATATATTAAAAGGTGAAATGAGCTTTATTGGACCTAGACCTGTATTAACATATCATCCATGGAAATATGAAGAATATTCAGAAGAACAAAGAAAACGTTTCTTAGTAAGACCGGGAATAACTGGACTTGCGCAAATTAACGGACGTAAACAAGTAGACTGGGAAAGAAGAATCCAATATGATGTTCAATATGTAGAAAAAGTAGGCTTTTTATTAGATATAAAAATTACATTTATCACTATATATAAAGTAATATTTATGAAAGACAATGTTAACACAGGAGTTACAGTAAAGAAAGAAAAGAGGGATGATATATGCTAAAATTAATGTATATTACAAATGAACCAGATGTAGCAGAGATTGTAGAAAATGCTGGAGTAGATAGAATATGGATAGATTTAGAGGTTAATGGAAAAGAAGAAAGACAAAAAAATATGGATACTGTGAAATCAAAACATAATATCCATGATGTAGAAAAAATAAAAAAAGTTTTAAAAAAAGCAGATTTAATAGTAAGAGTAAATCCTATATATGAAGGATCAGAAAAAGAAATTGATAGTGTAATTAAGCAAGGTGCAGATATTGTTATGCTTCCTTTTTTTAAAACAGTAGAAGAAGTACAAACTTTCATCAATTTAGTTAACGGTAGAGCAAAAGTTTGTTTATTATGTGAAACTCCAGAAGCAGTTGATAAATTAGAAAAAATATTAGAAGTACCAGGAATAGATGAAATACATATAGGACTAAATGATTTGCATTTAGGATACCATAAAAAATTTATGTTTGAACTTTTAGCAGATGGAACCGTAGAAAAAATATGTAACCAAATAAAGAAAAAAGGGATTCCATATGGTTTTGGAGGAATATCGCGTATAGGTTCTGGAACTTTAAAGGCAGAAAATATTATTACAGAACACTATAGATTAGGTTCACAAATTGCTATAGTATCAAGAGGATTTTGTAATACTAGTATAATTACAGATAGAAAACAGATAAAAGAAATTTTTGATACAGAAGTAGAGAATATTAGAAAATTTGAACAACAAGTTATGCATTATACTGATGAACAATTTGCTAAAAACCAAGAAGAAGTAAAACTTATGGTAAATAATATTTTAGAAAATATGTGAGGAAAATATGAATAAATATGATGCAAAAATAATCTATAATATTATGGTTGAACTTTTAAGAAAAGTAGATGTGAATGAAAAGGATAGTCAAATTATTGCTAAATGCTATATAGAAGCAGATTTAGCAGGAGTTTCTACACATGGAGTTAATATCTTTCCTGAACATTTACGCAAATTTATAGATGAAGTATATAATAAAAAACCAGAAATAAAAATAAAAAAGCAAACAGCTAGTTTTGCTACCTTAGATGGAGCAAAAGCAGCTGGACCAGTTGCAGCCTATCACGCAATGCAATTAGCTGTAGAAAAAGCAAAGAGTGAAGGAATTTTTACGACTTTTATAGGAAATACTAATACAATTGGACCGGCATTTGTATATAACAACTTAGCTTTAGAAGAAAAAATGATAGGGATAACTTTAACAAATTCTCCTGCACAAATGGCACCAGCAAATGGAAAAGAAAAATTATTGGGAACTAATCCACTAGCTATTTCTATACCTGCTGAAAAAGAACCTCCCATTATTTATGATATAGCAACTAGTCAAGTAGCAAAATCTAAGATTAAAGAAGCTTTACTAGCTAATAAAAAAATTCCTATGGATTGGGCTACTGACGAAAATGGAGAACCAACGGATGACCCTGAAAAAGCAATTAAAGGTTTAGTGTTACCAATGGCAGGATATAAAGGATATGGACTTTCTATGTGCATAGACATTTTAAGTGGAGTTATATCTGGTGCATCCTTTTTAAATCATGTAGGAAGATTTTATGGAAATAATGAATGTATGAATGTAGGCGTAACTTGTATTGCCATTAATCCTAAAGTTGTATTGGATGATAATTTCTATAAAAAAATGGATGAATATATTCAAACATTAAAAAATAGTAAAAAAGTTAATCCAAAAGAAGAAATTCATGTGCCAGGAGAAAATAGAATACTTAATCGAGAAAAAGCATTAAAAGAAGGAATAGAAATTCAAGAGCAAACAGTAAAAGAGTTACAGCAATACATTAAAAAATATAATATAAAATATGATATTTAAGGGGAGAAAAAAATGACGCAAACAAAAAAGAGTTTATATTTTATCTGTTTTTTACAATTTATAGGTCCAATTTTTGTTATATTAGGACATGCTAAAAATGGACTACCTTATAATGAATTTTTACAAGGAATGAGAACTTTTATATATGTTTTTCATATGCCTTTATTTTTCTTTATTTCAGCGTATTTATTTGCCTATAAAGGTGGACTAACGGGAAAAAATTATAAAGATTTTGTAAAAAAGAAATTCTGGAGATTATTATTTCCCTATATTGTTTTAAATTTAATTTGTATGATACCAAAAGTACTTTTAGCAGGTTTTATACAGGACAATATGGAAATATCTTGGGATAATTTTATGAATTTATGGATTAATCCTAGAGCTAATATTTTAGGTCATTTATGGTTTTTATTTGCATTATTTGAATTATATTTATTAGCACCTGTATGGAACTATTTCATAAAAAAAGATTCGAAAATATTATGGGCTATACTTTTTATTGGAGCGGTAGTATTAAGATTCTTAACTCCTTCAACAGAAGTTTTAGCTATTAACGATTTAATGAGAAATTTAATGTTTTTTGTACTAGGAATGTGGTTTGGGAAAATTGCAGTTGATAAATTGGAAGCTAATACGACAAGGAAAAACTTTATGATATATTTAGCTATTTATGTAACCCTACTAGTAATTTGGATATGTGCACAAAATAATCTTACAACAACACTTTTATGTACAATTACATTAATTGTTTTATTGAAATTACCAATTGTTCTAAAAATTGATAATCCAGTAATTAATCGATTAGCAAAATATTCATATACAATTTATATTTTACATTGGCCAACAATGTTAGTGGTAAGAATTTTAGGATATCAAATATTACATATTAATTATATTGTTATAGCTATTGCTATGGTGTTGGCAGGATACTTTATACCATTAGCTATAGCCAAAGTATATCATTTTATTAAAAAGAAATTTAATAGAGATTTTAAAATTATATATTATTTATTAGGAATGTAGGTGAAAGAAAATGGAAAAAGAAAAGGTATTATTAGTGGCAACAGTACAAAGTCACATTTGCCAATTTCATTTACCGTTAATAGATTGGTTACATTCACAAGGGTATGAAGTGCATGTAGCTGCAAAAAATAATTTAAAAGAAAAACATGGTCTAAAACTAGAGACACCAGACAAAGTTTTTGAAGTTCCTTTTGAACGTTCTCCATTTAAAAAGGAAAATATTACAGCATATAAAATGTTAAAAAAGATAATAGAAGAAAACCATTATAAAATTATACATTGTAACACTCCCATGGGAGGAATATTAGCAAGATTAATAGGAAAAAAACAAAGAAAAAAAGGAACTAAAATTATTTATACAGCTCATGGATTTCACTTTTTTAAAGGGGCACCCCTTAAGAATTGGATAATATATTATCCAATTGAGAAATATTTTTCAAAATTTACAGACTCACTTATTACCATTAATGACGAAGACTACGAAATTGCTAAAAACAAATTAAAAGCTAAACATACTTATTTAGTTAATGGTGTAGGCGTAAATATTCAAAAATTTTCTATGCCAATAGAAGAAAAAGAAAAACAAGCTTTGCAGAAGGAATTACAAATACAAAATGATGATTTTGTATTTATTTCAATAGGCGAGTTAAATACAAATAAAAATCACATTATGCAAATAAAAGCTATGGAAGAAGTAACCAAAAAGTATCCCAATGTTAAACTATTTATATTGGGAAATGGGACCTTATATGAAGAATATACAAAAATTATCAAAGAAAAAGGACTAGAAAATAATATAAAATTATTAGGTTATAGAAGTGACGTCAATAAAATATTACAAATAGCAAATGCAACTATGACAACGAGTAAAAGAGAAGGACTACCTGTAAATGTTATGGAAGCAATGAGTGCTGGAGTACCTGTTATTGCAACAAAAAATAGGGGAAATGCACAATTAATCAAAAATAAACAAACAGGCTTTTTGGTAGATATAGATAATGTAGAACAACTAATCAATGTAATGTATGAAGTAATAGAAAATGATGAAGAAACCATAAAAGAAAATGCAAAAGAAGCAATTAAATCATATTCTATTGAAGAGGTTATGAAACAATTACAATATATATATGAAAAAGAAATAGAAGAACAAAAATAAATTCAAGATAAAGGTTTGTGAAAAAAATGAAAAATAAAAAAATACTGGTTTTCTTCTTTTTAATGATTGCTTTTATTAGTATGTATTTTATATATACTAATGTCACATATATAAAAGAAATTACATATTCGATAAAACAAGAATTATATGGAGAACCAATTAATCTACAAACAGGGCAAATCAATAATCAATTTTTTAATATTAATAATGAGGGAAAAAATGCAAAGAGTACAACATCGGGAATAAATGAAGCAATTGAATATGCTAATTTACATAATATAGAATGTATTCGTTTAGAACCGGGTACATATACTATTTCAGGTGAAGTAGGCAATTTACAACAAAAAAATGAAAAAAAGGAATCATATTAAAATCTAATATTACCTTAGATTTAAATGGTTCTACGCTTCAACATGAAACAAATGATAAAGCAATGTATTCTATTATTTCAGTTTATGAAGTACAGAATGTTACTATTTGTAATGGAAAATTAGTAGGAGATAAAGATACTCACGACTATACAACCATAAGCTCTAGTCATGGTTGGGGATATGGAATAGATATAAAAGCAAGTGAAAATGTAATAGTTAGTAATATAGAGATATGTGATATGACTGGAGATGGTATATCTATCAGTAATTTACCTAGAACTGTTACAGAAAATAAACAAAGTATTACAAGTGAAAATATCTTCATAGAAAGATGCAATATTTATGGGGTAAGAAGAAATGGAATCAGTGTGATTTCCGGTAAAAACGTAAAAATATATCAAAATGAAATTCATGACATAGAAGGAACTGCACCTCAATCAGCAATAGACTTAGAAACCAATAATGATGGTAATCAAGAAGTAGATGATGTAGAAATCTATAGTAATAAGATATATAATTTGAATAATAAAAGTCAATTTGCTATTATGACAATGTTTCATGTATCGAAAGTAAATATATACAATAATGAAATTACAGGAAGAATTATTTTATATGAAGCAGATGAATGCATTACAATAGAAAATAATCATATTAAACAAGGAGAAATTATATCTAAAGAAGGAAGAGAAGGAACTATTAGAAAAGAAATTATTATTAACAATAATATTCTAGAAAATTCGAATGTTAATTTATTTTATGTAGAAAAAGCACAAGTTACTAATAATCAGCTAAGGCAAAGTCAAATTGAGCATAATAATTGCCAAGAGGTAATTATAGAAAATAACAAAATTATAGAATAAAGGAGCAAATATGATATGGAAAACAAAGAAAAAATAGGATTAATTATTCCAGCATGTTCAGATTTAAATAGAGGAGATCAAGCCCTAGTAATCGAGACAATGAATGTTATGAAAAAGTCTTTAAAAATTAACGATATTTATATGATGTCAAATAACGAAATAACACAATGCGAAAGATTTGGTTTAAAACCTTTTAAAACTATTTTAAAACATCCATCAAGACTTACTAAAAAATCAAGTAATATAAAGTATAATAGTCTATTAAAAATTAAATGGGGATTCATTGCAGTATTTGATTTTCTAACATCTATGTTAATTATGAATAAAATTACTAGAGCCATTGTCATGAAATTTGCTTCAAAAGAATTAAAGAAATCTCTTACTTTGTATAAAAATGCAGATGCCATTTTTGTAAAAGGAGGAGGATTTATGCATGACTATTCAGGAGGGTTAGTAGGAAGATATACTATGTATTATCAAGTATATCATATTCAATTAGCTTTAAAAATGAAGAAAAAAGTATATATTCTTCCTAACTCTTTTGGACCATATAAGAATAAAAGAAATGTTAAATTTTTAAATAAAATATTAGATCAATGTCAATTTGTTTCTGCAAGAGAAAGCATTTCGGCAGATGGAAAAACAAATGGACTAGGTAGAGATATCCCGTTATATCCAGATTTAGGATTCTTCTTAGAGGGAGAAGATAAAGAAAAAACAAAAAAATATTTAAAAGAAAAATATCATATGGATATAGAAAAACAAAAATATATTGCTATCACAGCAAGGCCATATCGTTTTTATGAAGCAAATGACCCAGAAAAAAGCAAAGAAGACTATATAGATGCATTTGCAAAAATTGCTAAATATATATATAAATTAGGGTATATACCTCTTTTAGTAGTTCATACAAGGGCACAAAATAGCCATGAAAATGATGAGGTATGTATCAAACAGATTATTGAAAGAATGGATAAGGATGTAAAATATATAGAAATTAAAGATGACTCCTTAACATGTAAAGATTTAAAAACAATTTATAGTTTTTGTGATGCTATTATAGGAACACGTTTCCATTCAGTTATTTTTGCAATAGATAGTTTGGTACCAGCTATTGCAGTTACTTACGGTGGAAATAAAGGACAAGGTATTATGAGAGATATGGGATTACAAAATTATGCAATTAAAATAGAAGAGTTAAATTATACAATATTAAAACAAAAATTAGATGAATTATTAAAAAATAGAGATCAAGAAATAGAAAGAATGAAACAATATATTGCATCAGCAAAAATAGAGTATTCAAAAATGATAAAGGAAATACAAAAAGCAGAGGAGAAATAATTATGAATGCTACCTTTTTTCATGGAGCAAAATTAAAATATGATAAGCAAACAGATAAATATTATACAGCAGGCGGGTTAAATAAAGAATTTTTAACAAAATATTTAAACTATTTTGATTCTGTTACATTAATTACTCGTAAAGAGATTTTAAAGGAAGAAGATAAAAATAGGGTTAGCGAATGTAATAGTGAAAACATTTTTTTTCATCCAATAGAAAATTTTAGTATGAAAAAACTTATATTAGGTAAATATAATTCGTTAATACAAAATGAAGTTAAAAAAAGTGATTTTTGTATTATAAGAATGCCAAATATAATTAGTATTGTAGCATTACATTATGCAATAAAATATAAAAAAGAGTATATGGTAGAATTGGTAGGCTGTGCTTGGGATTCTTTTTGGAATTATGGAAATTTACAAGGAAAACTAATGGCTCCGATAATGTACTTTATTACAAAACATTATATAAAGAAGGCAAAAAATGTAATTTACGTATCAGAAGAATTTTTACAAAAAAGATATCCAAATGCACATAATCATATTGGATGCTCAGATGTGAATTTATGGTATATAGATGAAAAAGTTCTACAAAAAAGATTACATAAAATTGAAGATATGTCGGAGCAGGGAAAATATAAATTAGGACTAATCGGTTCTTTAAATGTTAATTATAAGGGACATAAACAAGCTATAGAAGCTTTAGCAAAATTAAATAATCCTAATATAGAGTTACATTTCCTAGGAGCAGGAAAAAAAGAAAGATGGGAACAATTGGCTAAAAAATATCATGTAGAAAAACAGATCTTTTTTGATGGTATTCTTCCAGGTGGAGAAAAAGTATATGAATGGTTTGATTCTTTAGATATATATTTGGCACCAAGCTTAGCAGAAGGACTATCTAGGTCTTTAATAGAAGCATTAAGTAGAGCATGCCCAGTAATTGCTTCAAAAACAGGAGGAAATCCAGAATTAGTTGGAAATCAATGTATTTATGGAAGAAAACAAGCTAAAAAACTAGCAAAAAAAATACAAGAAGTACTGTATAATAAAGAAAAGCTTTCTAATATGGCAAAAAATAATTTCGAAAAAAGTTTAAATTTTGATAAAGAGAAATTAAGAGTAAAAAAAGATACATTTATGAGGGATATGCTAAATATCCATTAGTAGGAGGTAAAATTGCAAGATACTATTATTACATATTCAATAACTGTATTATTAGCAAGTACTTTTGCTGGATTAGCACAAAAATTTGCAAAAGATAAACAAGGAAAATATAAATTAAATAAAATTTTTTGGATTTTATCTATGGCAGTTCTAGTAATTACAATGGGATTTAGAACTATAGGTGTAGGAGTTGATGACTTAACTTATAGAAGAATTTTTCAAACAGTGCAAGATATAGGTCCTATTCAACATTTTTTTAATACAACAATGGAACCAGGATATTTAGTATTAAATTATATTGTTGGATTATTTACCGATGATTTCCAAATTATGTTAATTCTTATATCTATAATTGGAATATTTTTCTTTTTTAAAGCATTAGAGTATGAAAGAAAAAATATTAATTTATTTTTGGCAGTATTTTTATTTTCCACGATTTTATATTTTTATTATATAGGAATAATCAGACTATTTTTAGCAGCTAGTATTACAGCATATGCTCTTAGATTTGTAATGGAAAAGAAAACTGCAAAGTTTATTATTTGTATTTTAATTGCAGGTACATTCCATTATTCTGCAATATTTATGATGTTTTTAGTGTATTTTTCAACGGAAAAAGAAGAAAAACCAAGAAGTATGAGAAGTATCATTCTATTAGTTACTTTAGCAATGCCAATATTAATTTATGTGGTTTCTCAAGTAATTTTTCCTAATATGGGAGATAGATATAGTAATAAAACTAATTTAGGGCAATTGAGTTTATCTATAGGGCAATTTGATAAGCTTCCAATTATTTTATTAGCTTTTTATCTGTATAAAGATATGGTAAAACAAAATAAAAACATTAAAATATATATTGTTATTTATACATTAGCTATAGCTATTGGAATTTATTCAACAGTATTAAATATAGGAAGAATTGAATGGTATATGAACTTCGCAATTTGTATTATTTTCCCTCAAATAGCAAGAGCCGTTCGTTTTTCAAAGTTTAAGTATTTTACAATATTGTTAATACCACTAATATTAGTATATGGAGCAGTCTATGCATATAGAATTATTTATTTAGAGCCTTCTAATGATGGATTAAGAAATTATACTAGTGTATTAAGTGATAAATAAGGAGAGGATATTATAATGATAAGAGTATTACATGTTGTTCATAAAATGGGATATGGTGGAATTGAAACACTAATTATGAATATTTATAGAAATATAGATAGAACCAAAATTCAATTTGATTTTGCAACAAACACTGAAGAAAAAGGGGAATACGAAGAAGAAATAAAAAAATTAGGAGGAAAAATATATAGACTGCCTAAAAGAAGGAACCACTTTTTGTATTATAAAAAAGCATGGAATCAATTTTTTAAAGAACATCAAGGAGAATATACTGCCATACATATGCATGTAAGTTCTCTTACCGATATACAGCCTCTTGCATCTGCTAAAAAATATGGAGTAAAAAATAGATTTATACATTCTCATAATACTTTTCAAAAAGGAACATTACACAACATATTGAACCGAGTACATAGAGTATATATTAGAAAATATGCAACTAGATTGCTGGCTTGTTCTACAGAAGCAGGAAAATATTGTTTTGGTAATAAAAAATTTGAAGTAATAAAAAATGGTATAGATAGTAAAAAATATATTTATAACGTAGAAACAAGAAATAAAATAAGAAGAATGTTAAATATACCAGAAGAAGTTTTGGCTTTTGTGCATATAGGAAGATTTTCAGAGCAAAAAAATCATACATTTTTGATAGATATTTTTAAAGAAATTTATAATAGAAATCAAGATACACGATTATTTTTAGTAGGAGATGGAGGATTAAAAGAATCTATAGAAAATAAAGTAAAGGAATTGCAACTACAAGATAAAGTTATATTTTTAGGAATAAGAGATAATGTAAATGAAATCTTACAAGCAATGGATGCCTTTATTTTTCCATCATTATATGAAGGGTTAGGTATAGTAGCAATAGAAGCTCAGGCATCTGGTCTTAAAGTCTTTGCATCTGATGTAATTCCTAAAGAAGTTAAAATTACAGATTTAGTGACTTTTTATTCTTTGCAAGAGTCCTCAGAAAGTTGGGCAAAAAAGATATTAAATACAATAAATATTAAACAGAGGGAAAACACCCAATCGCAGATAATTGAAGAAGGATATGATATTATGGAAACAACTAATAGGTTAGAGCAATACTATTCATCTTAAAATGAATAAATAAATTAATTAAAATTTTAAGAGGGTGATAAAAATTCAACGAACAAATAGTACAATAAAAAATTTAATATATGCTATGATTGGACAAATAGCAGGTGTAATCATAAATTTTATAGCTAGGATTGTATTTTTGAAAATATTAACAGCTGAGTATTTAGGATTAAATGGTTTGTTTTCTAATATATTAACAATGCTATCATTAATGGAATTAGGTGTTGGATCAGCTATGACATATAGTTTATATAAGCCATTAGCAATTAAAGACATTGAAAAAATAAAATCTCTTATGGGATTATATAAAAAAGCATATATATCAATAGGCACAATTATTCTAATTATTGGAATAAGTATAACACCTCTTTTACCATATTTTATTGTAGACATGCCAGATATAGATGAAAATTTAAATCTTATATATATAATGTTTGTAATAAATACAGCTTTGTCCTATTTTTATTCATATAAAAGATCATTGATAATATCTGATCAAAAAAGATATGTAGCTACTGCATATAGGTATACATTTAATTTCCTTTTAAATATAGTACAAATGATAGTTTTGTTAATTACCAAAAATTATATATTATATTTAATTGTTCAAATCATATTTACTTTTGCAGAAAATGTTGTAGTATCAAAAACTGCAGATAAAATGTATCCATATTTAAGAGAAAAAAATGTAAAGAAATTAGAAAAAAGTGACATGAAACAAATAAAGAAAAATGTCACTGCAATGATAGGACATAAAGTGGGAGGGATTGTTGCTAATGGTACTGATAATATAATATTATCTAAATTTATAGGTCTAGTAGAAGTAGGAATATATTCAAATTATTATTTAATTATGAATGCACTTAATATAATTTTAGGACAGGTATTTACGTCAATTACTGCTAGTGTAGGTAATTTAGTAGCAATAGAAAATAAAGATAAATCATATGAGGTTTTCAAGAAAACATTTTTTATTAATTTTTGGCTATATGCTTTTTCAGCAATTTCTTTATTTATTTTATTTAATGATTTTATAACTATTTGGTTGGGAGAAGAATATCTATTTTCCATAGATATTGTGTTAGTATTAGTTATTAATTTTTATGTAACAGGGATGCGAAAAGCAGTATTAACCTTTAGAGATGCTACAGGCTTATATTGGGAAGATAGATATAAACCAATTGCAGAAGCTCTTATTAATATAATAGCTTCACTTATATTAGTTAAAGTTTGTGGAACAATTGGAATTTTTATAGGTACTTTTATAAGTACAATGACTACTTGCTTTTGGTGTGAACCATATATTTTATATAAATATTCTTTTAAGATGAATATAAAGAAATATTTAATACAATATTTGCGATATACATTAATATTTATAGTAACTGGAATAATAATAGTATTATTATGTAGTTTAATTAATTTTGTAAGTATTATTTCAATTATCTTAAAAGCATGTATATGTTTAATAGGTATTAATTTAATATTCATAGCAGTATTTTATAAAACAGAGGAATTTAAATATTTTCAAAATTTAATAATTTCAATAATAAAAGGAAAAAAGAAATTAGGATAGAATATAAAAAATATTACATTTTTATGTAATATTTTTTACATTTCTGTAACATTTATTGACAAGAAAATTCATACCATATATGATAAGAAAAATGATACAAGTGAGGATTTTATGAAAAAAAGGTATATATTACTATTTATAGTCAGTGTTTTTCTCATCAGCCTATGTCCTGCTGTAGCTAATGCGGCAGAAGAAACCGATGTTACCTACAGATTCAAAGATGAAAACTTAAAACAAGCCATTATACAAATCATTCAAGAAGTAACAGGTCAAGAGAATAAAACCAACATTACTATAGAAGATATTAATACAATTACAGCAGAAAACTTGCCAAGTGCAAAACAATTAAACTTAGCAGGTAAAGGAATAACAGACCTAACCGGCTTAGAATTATTTGCTGGAAAAAATATAGAATGGATTTATTTAGATTGGAATCAAATACAAGATATTTCAGTACTTTCCAGATTTACAACATTAACCAAACTAAGCCTGAGTGAAAATGAAATAACAGATATTACACCACTAAAACAATTAACAAATCTTACTAACTTAACAATTAGTAATAATCAAATTACCACGTTAGATGCATTATCTTCTCTAACAAAATTACAATATATATATGCGGATAACAACCAAATAACTAGTGTAGAGCCACTTACCCAATTAACACGGGTTACAAGAAGTTTCTTTAGCAGGAAATCAAATAACTGACATTCATCAGTTATTTACCGCTACTTCTATCAAAAAAATAGATATGAGCCGAAACAAAATTACTACTTTGCAAGGAATAACTAAAAATAATACAGTAACCAATATGAATATCAATTACAACCAGTTAACAACATTACAAGGAATAGAAAACTTTACCAATTTACAAGTGCTTAGTGCTAGCAATAATCAAATAGCAGATATTACAGGAATAGAGAACTTAACCCAATTATATAATGTCAATTTGAATGCGAACGAAATTATAGACATTACAAAATTACAAAACATGACAGAGCTACAATATATATATTTAGACAGCAATCATATTATTTCTGTACAAGTAATAGATACATTACCAAATATTAAAAAAGTAACTCTACATAATCAAACATATGAATTTACTATAACAGAAAAATATGAGCAAGAAGATTTGCAAATTAATTTAACGGATTACTTTACTAAACTAAAAGACGCAAACAGTAAATTATATGCACAAAAGGTTAATTATCAAGTACAAGATGCAAGTAGCTATACTATGGCACAAGACTTTTCCTATATCATCATTAAACAAAGTGATATAGAAGTAAAGCCAATTACGTTAAAACTATATGACGATAATCATACATACATAACCTTTACCATTAAACAAGAATTGCCACAAGAAGAATTAACAAGTAATATTTATGAAATAGAAAACCATGTAATTCACAATGTAACAGCTAATACAACCGTACAAAATTTTCAGCAAAATGTTAGCCATCCAGTAGAAATTATACGTAATGGAAATGCTTTGCAGACTTCTCAAATTGTAGCAACAGGCGACACCATTCATAGAAATACCAATACGTATACGATTATTGTTACAGGAGACATCACACAAGATGGATTAGTGAATATATTTGATGTTATGAGAATTAAGAGAAAAGTAGCAG
The DNA here is from genome assembly GCA_944388655.1 of uncultured Clostridia bacterium. Taxonomy (GTDB): domain Bacteria; phylum Bacillota; class Clostridia; order TANB77; family CAG-508; genus UMGS1663. The sequence goes on from CALXJP010000072.1 coordinate 16,531, forward strand.
GTACGTTAACATTAGATGTTAATCAAACCATGGCAGCAGATATAACCGGAGATGGAAAGGTTAATATAATGGATGTTATGAGAATGATGAGAATGGTAAGTGGAAAAACTTAATATGTAATATATTTGTAATAAAAATGTAAAAAAAAATCAATTGAATTGAACCGTTAACTATGATACAATGCGAAAGTAAAGAAGAGGTGAAATCATGAAAAAAACAATAAAAGTACTAACAAGTGTAATAATATGTTTCATAGTAATAACACTTTCAGCAAGAGTAAATGCGAATACCGCTAATTATGATATAACAATAACAGCACCAAGTACAACTATAGATATGAATACACAAAAAGAAGTAACTATGTATTTAAAACTAACAGAATTTATTTCTACAGACACCATGTTAGGCTATGAAGCAGTACTAGAATATGACGAGAATGTATTTTCATCTGTAACAGTAACAGGAATGAATGATTGGATAGGAACAAGTAGCAGCAATGATGTTTATAATGTAGAAACCAAAAAGCTAGTTTCAACAACAGGAAACGCAAAACAAGGAAACAATATAGCAAAGTTAGTATTTACCATAAAAGAGGAAATTGAGCCACAAATTACTCAAATTTCCATAAAAGACTTATTAATTTCAACAGGAAGTGAAGATGAAACTAGTTCAGAAGGAGCAACAAAAACTATTTCTTTCCACTTGCAAAAACAACAAGAACAACCAATTCCAGATGAACAGCCAGAAGAAGATAATAACGAAGAAAATACTGATAACAATGACACGGAAAACAATGAACAAGAAAGTCCTTCAGATGAAGAAAATGGACAAAATAATAATGAAAATGAAAATGGAAATAATGGACAAAATAACAACGATGGGAACAATCAAAATCAAATAAACAATGAAAATGCAAATAATAACAATCATATAGGAAATAACAACACATCAGAAGACGAAAACAATGGAAATAAACAACCTACTAATCAAATTGTAAATACAACTGCTAATACAGTTACCAATACCAATAGAGCCAATATTACAGTTACACCAACAGATAATACAAAAGCACAAGGGAGCATTCCACAAACAGGTGGTAATACACAAATATTAGGTGCCATTGTGATTATAGCAATTTTAGGAATTATTATGTATATTCGATATCGTTCAATAGAAATTAAATAAAGAAATTGAGCAATGTTTGGAAAAGCAAAGAACATTGCTCTTTTTAGTAAGGAGTATGTATGAATTTACAAGTGTTATCTCAATTAAGTTATGGTTTGTATATAGTAACGGCTAAGGAACAAGAAAAATTTTCAGGTTGTGTAGTCAATACAGTTACACAAATTACCGCAGAAGAAAAGCCAAAATTAATCGTAGCCATCAATAAACAAAATTATACTTGCGAAATTGCACGCCATTCGCAAAAATTAAATATTTCTATTCTTTCTCAATCTTCTAATATGTTGCAAATTGGTAAATTTGGATTTCAATCAGGAAAAACGATCAATAAATTAGAAGGAACAGAATATAGAATAGGTAAAAACGGAAATCCGGTTATTACAGAAAATGTAACAGCATATTTAGAATGTCATATTTTAGAACAAATAGATTGTACCACTCACATATTATTTGTTTTAGAAGCACAAGAAGCAGAAATAGTAAATCCGCAAGAAAAACCAATGACATATGAATATTATCATACAGTTATTAAAGGAAAAACACCTCCTAAAGCATCAACATATCAAAAATAGAAAAAAATATAAAAAATACTTGAAAAGTACATATAAAATTGGGTATAATAGAACATATGATGAAAAAGAAAGGGAAGAAACTCAAAAATGGAAGAATTGGATTTAAAAGAATTATTTAATATATTTTGGAGTAGAAAAAATTATATTTTTTTAATTGTAGCAATTTGTGTTGTGATAGGAATTATCTACTCTTTTGTTTTTGTGGAGCCAAAATATAAAGCAGAGGCAGATTTATTATTAGCGCAAACTAATAACTCACAAACAGTAGATGAAACTACAGGAACGAGTATTACAGCAAATGACTTAACATTAAATCAAAAACTAGTACCTACATATAGTAAACTTTTAAAAACTGATAGAGTAATAGATAAAGTAATTAATAACTTAAATATTGATGTAACACCCGAGCAACTAAAAAATAATGTTACCGTTAGTGCTGTAGAAGATACACAATTAATTAAAATTACCGTAACTGATGCTAATCCTCATAATGCAAAAGTAATTACTGATGAAATTTCTGATGTATTTATAGAAGAAATAGCACATGCCATTTATAAAATGGACAATGTAATGGTTGTTAATCCCGCAAATGAACCAACTGCACCATATAACGTAAATCATGCAAGAGATGTTTTAATGTTTGCTTTTGCAGGTGTGGTACTTGCTATTATTTATGCGTTAGTAGCAAATATGTTAGATACAACAGTAAAAACAACAGAAGATATTGAAAAAAAATTAGGACTTTCTGTTATTTCTAAAATACCATTATATAATTTTAATTCCGCTATGAAACCTGTATCTAAAGGAGGAAGAAAATAATGAAAAAAGAGTTAGTTACTTTTAAAGATCCAAAATCTCCTGTATCAGAAGTTTTTAGAACTTTAAGAACCAATATACAATTTATGAATACCAAAAAAGGATTAAAAAGTTTATTAATTACCAGTACTTCTCCAGCAGCAGGAAAAAGCTGGGTAGCTGCTAACTTAGCAGTAACTTTTGCCCAGGCAGGAAAAAAGGTAATTTTAGTAGATGCAGATATGAGAAAAGGAAGATTATTTTCTATATTTGATATACCACCAACACCAGGACTTTCCAATTTCTTATCAGGGATTAATTCTAATGGACAAGAAAGTGATAGCAATATATTATCTTATGTAAAAACTACAGAGGTAGAAAACTTATATATTATACCAGCAGGTAATATTCCACCTAATCCATCAGAATTATTAGTTTCTGATTCTATGATAGAAGTAATAGAAAAATTACAAAATGTATGTGATTTAGTCATTTTTGATGGAACACCAAGTACTATGGTAGCAGATTCCATTATATTATCTCGTTATGTAGATACTACTTTACTTGTTGCAGCACATAATGAAACAAGAATAGATGAACTAAAAAAAGTAAAAGAAGATATCAAAAACGTTGGAGGAAAAATAGCAGGCGTGATTATGAACAAAATCCCAATTTCACAACGCCGTTACGAAGAAAGATATTATTATCATGGAAGTAGTAATAATAAGTTAAATATGAAAAGTAGTTCCAACACGAAAAGCAAAAAAGAAATGGAACAAATGCTAATAGAACAAAAAAAGCAAGCCAATAAAGAAAAGGCAAAGCAAATGCTACAACAAAATAAAGAGCCAAAAACATATACCAAAGTACCTAGTAAACAACCAGCAAAAGTAGAAGAAAAAAGTTCTACCATCTTTAATTTTGAAAAAGATACTAGCAACACAGATGTAAAACAACGTATAGAAAAGGAAAACGTAGATGTACAAAAACTTTTAAAAGAAATGAATGATTATGTATCCAAACAAAAAAATGAGTTAAATAAAGGAGAATAAATATGTTTGATTTTCATTGCCATATTGTTTATGGAGTAGATGATGGTGCAAAAACATTAGAAGATTCTCTTACAATGATACAAGAGGCAAAAAAAGTGGGATTTTCAGATATTATTTTAACACCACACTATATTCCTGAATATTATGAAACAAATGCCGAAGAAATAAAAAATAAAATGATGCAAATAAAAGCAGGTATGGATAAAGAAGTACGTCTATATCAAGCAAATGAACTATATGCCTATGAAGATTTAGCTATGTTAATTGAGCAAAATAAGGCATCTTCTATTGCTAATACTAGATATGTTCTTTTTGAATTACCTATGCATAATGAAATATTAGATATTTCCCCTATGATATATAATCTTTTAGAAAGCAGATATATACCAATTATAGCTCATCCAGAAAGATATAGTTACATACAAAAAAATCCTAACAAAGTTCTTTCATGGATAGAAGAAGGAGCATTATTGCAAGCAAACTATGGTAGTATAATTGGACTATATGGAAAAGAAGCTAAAAACACAATTGTAAAAATGTTAAAACACCAAATAATACATTTTTTAGGATCAGATTGTCATAGACCCAATAGTATTTATCCTAAAATACCAGAAATGTTAGAAGAATTAAAAAAAGTAATAACCAAGGAAGAATTATATAATTTAACCACTAAAAATGCAGAAGAAATATTAAATGGTAATATTATAGAAATTCCAGAGCCACAAAAAATAGAAGAAGGTTTTTTTAAGAAATTTTTTAAATAAAAGGAAGGATGTAGACATGAGAAAATATTTTGGAACAGATGGCATTAGAAGAATTGCTAATACAGAACTTACTCCAGAATTAGTATATAAAGTAGCAAAAGCAGGAGCTTGTGTTTTATCAAAACATACAGATCATACACCAACTATTTTCATAGGAAGAGATACAAGAATCTCAGGGGGACTAATTGAAAGTGCTATGACAGCAGGATTTTTAAGTTATGGCGCAAATGTTAAATTATTAGGAGTTATCCCTACACCAGGAGTAGCCTATTTAACAAAAAGATATAAAGCTGATGCAAGTGTAGTTATTTCAGCTTCTCATAATACATATGAATTTAATGGAGTCAAATTCTTTAGTAATTTAGGAATGAAAATACCAGATACTTTAGAAGAAGAAATAGAAGAAGTTATGGAATCAGGAAAATTAGATTCTATGACAGCAGTCAATGACAAAATTGGAACTTCCGAAATTTGTACAGATTTATTAGAAGAGTATGTATATTTCTTTAGAAAGAACTTTGAAGAAGAAATAGAAAACTTAGATAAAGAAAATTTTACTGTTGCTATAGATACTGCTAATGGAGCTACTAGTGAAGTAGCAGAAAAAGTATTTACGAAACTAGGAATTAAACATCAAATTATTCATAATGAACCAAATGGAATTAACATTAATCAAGATTGTGGTTCAACACATTTACAAAGTCTAAAAGATTATGTAGTAAAAGAACACTTTAATATGGGAATAGCCTATGATGGTGATGGCGATAGATGCTTGCTAGTAGATGAAGAGGGAAAAGAAATAGATGGAGACACGATTTTAGCTATTATATCCAATTATTTAAAAGAAAAAGGAAAATTAAAAAATAACACATTAGTAGCAACCGTTATGAGTAATTTAGGGCTAAAAAAATATACAGAAAAAAATGATATTCATTTTGAAGAAACAAAAGTAGGCGATAGATATGTTCTTGAAAAAATGTTAGAAAAAGGATATAATTTAGGAGGAGAACAATCAGGACATATTATATTATTAGACTATAACCCTACAGGAGACGGAATATTAACATCTCTTATGATGATAAAAATTTTATTAGAAAAACAAATATCATTAAAAGAAGCAAGTAAAATAATTACTATCTATCCACAAGTATTAATAAATGCAAATGTAAATAGTGAAAAGAAGTATGACTTTGATAAAGATGAAGAAATAAAAGAGCAAATAGAAAAACTAGAAAAAGAATTTTCTGGAAATGGAAGAGTATTAATTAGAGCCTCTGGAACAGAGCCATTAGTAAGAGTTATGGTAGAAGGAGAAGACAAAGAATACATCACGAAAAAAGCACAAGAAATTGCCAACTTGATAGAAGAAAAATTAAAATAATAAAGGAGGAACAAAAGATGCCAATTGTAGATTTTACAGATCCAGTTATGGTAGTATTAGCACTTATGCTTTTTGTAGCAGTAGTATTTTTAGGAAAGCACTTAAAAAAGAGTATTATACCAGGAATTTTGCTTGCTGTGTTTTTAGCCATTATCATTATATATTGTATACAGTACTTAACAGTTCCTATCGGGGAAACAGAAGTATTACCTATAATTATACAAAGTGCTATGGTAGACTTAGCTTTTATATTTATTACTTTTATTTCATACCTATGGATAGATGATGTGGAAACAAAAGCCAAAAGTAAGAAAAGCATAGATAATAGTATGGACTGGCTTTGGAAAAATGTATAAGAAAATAGAAAGAGCAAGAGTAAAGAAAAAACTCTTGTTTTTTTGCACCTTTTAAAACTTTTCTCATAGTATATACAAATAAAGAAGGGAGATTGGTTATGGATTATGAAATTATGATGAATGGTACAGCAAAAATAGGAATGTATGCTCCAGATTTTGAAGCAGAAACAACAATGGGAAAAGTATGCTTAAATGATTATAAAGGAAAATGGCTTATTCTATTTTCACACCCAGGAGATTTTACTCCCGTATGAGCTTACAATTTGGGGAAATATGAAAACGCTTGATATTGCTGAAGTTTTTCAGTATGGAAAAATAGTCAAATTTTTAAAAATGTTATATTATACGATACATTTGCCAAATGTAGAATAAAAATGGCTTAGAAAGCGAATGTGAGGCACTCGCTTGGAAAGAAAAAGGAGTATTGAAAGAATTTAAAGGAATATGGATACCATATGAAGTA
>CALXJP010000073.1 GCA_944388655.1 uncultured Clostridia bacterium
CCTTCTAGCACATTGACAATTTAATATTGTGAATAATTATTTCTATAGAATTATAAAAAGTGACATGATTTCTCACATCACTTTCTATATATATTATAAAATTTCACACACTAATATTGACAAGCTCATGTGGTATTAGGAGCGAATCCAACAGGTTCACAAATAGATAATCAAAATTTATAATCAGCAACGGCACACTATATTTAGTGTGCTGCTGTGCTATAAAAATTATTGTAATTTCTTCAAGTTGTTTTTATCATCTAGCATTTCAATTTTCGTAATACTATTGCTATTTTGCAAAATGTTATATTGTTTTATAGCTATTGAATTAAGCTTTTCGAGTCTTATTTTTTGATTTATTCCATCAGCTATCATTTCGCTATTTAAGTTTTCGAGATTACTTAAGATTACTAGTTGAAGAATATTTGCATAGTCTCGGATATTACCATTTAAAGTAGGGTTTTTATCTTTCCATTCTCTTGCAGTCATTCCAAATAATGCAACATTTAAAATATCGGCTTCATTTGCGTATGCATATAGTTTCTGCTTTTCAGTTAGTGTAGGAATTATATTTTCTTTTATACTATCAGTATGAATTTTATAATTTGTTTTTGCAAGTTCTCTTCTAACAGACCAATCAATTTTATTTTGGTAGCTTTCATTTTGTTTTAGTCTTTCAAATTCAGTTATTAGATATAAATTAAATTCTGGGCTAATCCAGCTAGCAAACTCAAATGCTATATCTGGATGTGCATATGTTCCACCGTTATTGCCAGATTTTGAAATAATACCTATTGCATTAGTTTCTTTAATCCATCTTTGTGGTGACATTGTAAAATAATGAGTACCAGCTTCTGATTTAAAGGTGTCGATTTCGCCCCCTTTGAGTAGTACTTCCAATCTTTGTAAATTCTTCATATATTATAAAACAAACGTTTGCAATTGTCAAGCAAAAATCTAAATATTAATAAATTCTTTTAATATTATTTCTTTTCTGTAATGGATAAATTTTACAAAAAAATGCTTGCAATATGTAAAAAGTATGATATAATGTATTAGCAAATTGAAAGAAAACTTGAAAGGATTGAAAATAAATGAGTATGAAAGTAGAAAAAACAGAAAACAAAAACGAAGTAAAATTAGTTTTTTGCATAGAAGCTGCAAAATTTGAAGAAGCAATGAAAAAAGTATATGTAAAAAATGCTAAATATTTTAACATTCCAGGCTTTAGAAAAGGAAAAGCACCATACCAAATAGCTGAAAGATATTATGGAGCACAAATCTTCTACGAAGATGCTTTTAATGAAGTAGCAGAAGAAGAATTTGAAAAAGGATTAAAAGAAAACAATATTATAGCAGTTAGTAAACCAGATGTAGATATTGAGCAAATGGAAAAAGGAAAAGATTTAAAATTTACTGCAATTGTACAAACAAAGCCAGAAGTAACTTTAGGAAAATATAAAGGTATAGAACTTAAAAAAATAGAGTATACTGTAAAAAATGAAGACATTGACCATGAATTAAGCCATATGCAAGAAAGAAATGCAAGACTTATTAATGTAACAGATAGAGCAGTAGAAAAGGGAGATACCACTATTATTGATTTTGAAGGATTTAAAGACGGAGTACCTTTTGAGGGCGGAAAAGCTGAAAATCATGAATTAGTAATAGGAAGTAATACTTTTATTCCTGGATTTGAAGATCAAATCATAGGAATGAAAATAGATGAAGAAAAAGAAATACAAGTAACTTTCCCAAAAGAATACTTTTCAAAAGACTTAGCGGGAAAAGAAACAACATTTAAAGTAAAATTACACGAAATTAAAAAGAAAGAATTACCTACATTAGATGATGAATTTGCAAAAGATGTTAGCGAATTCGATACACTAAAAGAATTAAAAGCAAGTATTAAAGAAAAATTAGAAAAAGAAAATGAACAAAAAGCAAAATATGAAACAGAAGATGAAGCAATAAAAGTAGTTTGTGATAATACAGAAATAGAAATTCCATCAGGAATGATTGATACAGAAGTGGACAATAAAATTCATGAGTTAGAGCATAGACTATCTTATCAAGGTTTATCATTTGATATGTATCTTCAAATGATGAACAAAACAGAAGGGGAAATAAGAAAAGAGCTTAGCGAGCAAGCGGAAAAAGATGTAAAAGCAAGACTTGTAATAGAAGCTATTATCAAAGCAGAAAAAATCGAAGCAGATGATATGGCTATTCAAGAAAAATTAGAAGAAATGGCTAAAACTTATGGAAACCAAGTAGAAGAACTAGGCAAAAATGAAAACTTAGTAGAATATATAAAAGAAAGTATCAAATCTGAAAAAGCAATTCAATTTATTGTAGAAAATGCAAAAATAAAATAAAAAGGGGAGAAGTTAGAGGGGAAAAGTTGAAAGAATAAAAAAGCATTTTACCACTCTAACTTCTTAAACTTTTCAATATAAATTTAAGGAGGAAAAAATATGTTAGAAAAAAATAGTTTAGTACCTTATGTTATAGAGCAAACAGCTAAAGGAGAAAGATCTTATGATATCTTCTCCAGATTATTAAAAGATAGAATTATATTTTTAGGAGAAGATGTTAACCCAACATCTGCAGGGTTAGTTATAGCACAATTATTATTCTTAGAATCAGAAGACCCAGACAAGGAAATCTTTCTATATATTAATAGCCCAGGAGGTTCTATTACTGATGGAATGGGAATTGTAGATACAATGAATTATATTAAATGCCCAGTTTCTACTATGTGTGTTGGATTAGCTGCAAGTATGGGAGCAGTATTATTAGCATCTGGAGAAAAAGGAAAAAGATTTGCTACTCCTAATTCTGAAATTTTAATTCATCAACCATTAATTGGTGGTGGAGGAATTTCTGGTCAAGCAACAGAAGTAAAAATCCATGCAGATCACTTAGTAAAAACAAGAGAAAAGTTAAATAAATTATTAAGCGAAAGAACAGGGCAACCAATTGATGTAATTGAAAGAGACACAGAAAGAGATAATTATATGACAGCAGAAGAAGCTCTTAAATATGGATTAATTGATGGAATTTTAACACCAAAAGCACGTAATTAAAATAATACGAATAAAATGAAGAAAAAGAATACAAAATACAAAAGTAAAACATACAATATTTAAAGGAGAAAGAAGAATGGCAAAAAATGAAAAAAGTATAAAATGTTCATTTTGTGGAAAACCACAAGAAGCTGTTGAAAAAATTATTGCAGGGCCAGGTGTGTTTATTTGCAATGAATGTATAAAAGTATGTAGTAACATCTTAGAAGGACAAATGTATGATGAAGATGATACGTATGTATTAAATGATGAAAAAGATGCCATGGCTCATTTGCCAAATCCAGCAGAAATAAAAGCAGTACTAGACAGTTATGTAATTGGTCAAGAAGATGCTAAAAAAACATTATCTGTTGCAGTATATAATCATTACAAACGTATTAACAGTAAACATGAAAATGAAAAAGAAGAGGATGATGTAGAAATACAAAAAAGCAATGTGCTATTATTAGGACCTACAGGATGTGGAAAAACACTTTTAGCACAAACTTTAGCAAGAATCTTAAAAGTACCTTTTGCTATAGCTGATGCCACTACATTAACAGAAGCTGGATATGTAGGCGAGGACGTTGAAAATATTTTATTAAAATTAATTCAAAATGCAGATTATGATGTAGAAAAAGCAGAAAAGGGAATTATTTATATTGATGAAATAGATAAAATAACCAGAAAATCAGAAAATCCATCTATTACCAGAGATGTTAGTGGAGAAGGAGTACAACAAGCCTTATTAAAAATTATAGAAGGAACTAATGCTTCTGTACCACCACAAGGAGGTAGAAAACATCCTCATCAAGAACTAATTCATATTAATACAGAAAATATCTTATTTATTTGTGGAGGAGCTTTTGAAGGGCTAGATAATATTATTAATACACGTACTGGTAAAAAGGCAATTGGTTTTGGTGCAGATATAAAAAGTAATAAAGAAGTAGATAAATACAAAATCTATGAACAATTATTGCCACAAGATTTATTAAAGTTTGGTTTAATTCCTGAATTTGTAGGAAGATTACCAATTATTGCTACCTTAAGGGAATTAGATAGAGAAGCTTTAATACGTATTGTAACAGAACCAAAAAATGCTTTAGTAAAACAATATCAAAAACTATTAGCTTTAGATGGAGTAAAACTAGAATTTGAAAAAGAAGCTCTAGAAGCCATTGTAGATAAAGCTATTGAAAGAAAAACAGGAGCAAGAGGATTACGTTCTATTATAGAAGAAATTATGAGAGATATTATGTTTGATATTCCTTCTAATCCAAAAATAGAAACATGTATTGTTACTAAAAATACTGTACTAGGAATAGATCCCCCTACTGTTATTTTCAACCAAAATAAAGAAGATAATAAAAAAGTAGAAAGAAAAACTACTAAAAAATCAACAGAAACAGCATAATTTGTATTTGCCACACATATATATCAATAGCTTAAGAAATAAAAATAGTTAGTATTCATGGCTTATAAATCATTTCCTTTCAATAGATTAGCTGTGAATCAAAATAAAAATGTGAACTTTGTGTGAAAAATACAAAATAAGTATTGACTTTTATATAAAAAAGGTATAAATTATTAGCAGTCTTAAGTAAAGACTGCTAATAATATTTTGAGGAGGAATGTAAAATGTTAAAACCATTAGCAGACAGAGTAGTGATAAAAATGATAGAAAGTGAGGAAACTACTAAAAGTGGTATAATTTTATCCAGCGGAAGCAAAGAAAAACCTCAAATTGCAGAAGTTTTAGAAGTAGGACCAGGAGAAATAATTGACGGAAAAGAAGTAAAAATGACTGTAAAAAAAGGCGATAAAGTAGTAGTAAATAAATATGCCGGAACAGAAATTAAATATGAAGGCGAAGACTTAATTATTGTAAGACAAAGTGATATTTTAGCAATTGTTGAATAAAAAATTATATAGGAGGTTATCATTATGGCAAAAGAAATTAAATTTGGAGAAGAAGCTAGAAAAAGCTTATTAAATGGTGTTAACAAATTAGCTGACACAGTAAAAGTTACATTAGGACCAAAAGGAAGAAATGTAGTATTAGATAAACAATTTGGAAGTCCATTAATTACCAATGATGGTGTTACTATAGCAAAGGAAATTGAATTAGATGACAAATTTGAAAATATGGGAGCTCAACTGGTAAAAGAAGTTTCTGTAAAAACAAACGATGTAGCAGGTGATGGAACTACAACAGCAACAGTTTTAGCTCAAAGTATGGTAAGAGAAGGAGTAAAGAATGTTGCAGCAGGTGGAGACCCAATGGCAATGAAAAGAGGTATGGATAAAGCAGTTGATACAGCAGTAGAAGCTTTAAGAAAAATTAGCAGTTCTGTAAAAGGAAAAGAAGATATAGCAAGAGTTGCTAGTATTTCTGCTAATAATGAAGAAGTAGGAAGACTTATTTCAGAAGCTATGGAAAAAGTTTCAAAAGATGGTGTTATTACTATCGAAGAATCTAAAACTTCTAACACAGAATTAAATGTAGTTGAAGGTATGCAATTCGATAAAGGATATGTATCTCCTTACATGGTAACAGATACAGAAAAGATGGAAGCGGTTGTAGAAAACCCATACATTTTAATTACAGATAAGAAAATAAGCAATATTCAGGAAATTTTACCTTTATTAGAAAGCTTAATGCAAAATTCAGGAAAATTAGTTATTATCTGTGATGACATTGAAGGAGAAGCTTTATCAACACTTGTATTAAATAAACTAAGAGGCGTATTAAATGTAGTAGCTGTAAAAGCTCCAGGATATGGAGATAAGAGAAAAGCTATGTTACAAGATATTGCTATATTAACAGGGGGAGAAGTAATCACTTCTGATTTAGGATTAGAATTAAAAGATACAACTATTGAGCAATTAGGTAGAGCAAAACAAGTAAAAGTACAAAAAGAAAATACAATTATTGTTGATGGTGCAGGAGATAAACAACAAATAGCAGATAGAGTAGCACAAATTAGAGCAGAACTTGCTAATGAAAAGAGTGAATTTGAAAAAGAAAATTTACAAGAAAGATTAGCTAAAATTGCTGGTGGTGTAGCTGTTATTGGTGTTGGTGCCGCAACAGAAATTGAAATGAAAGATAGAAAATTAAGAATTGAAGATGCATTATCTGCAACTAAAGCAGCAGTTGAAGAAGGAATTGTTGCAGGTGGTGGAACAGCATACTTAGATATCTTACCAGAAGTAGAAACATTAGTAAAATCACTAGAGGGAGACGAAAAATTAGGAGCAAAAATAGTTTTAAAAGCTTTAGAAGAGCCAGCAAAACAAATTGCAATTAATGCAGGTTTAGATGCTTCTGTCATTGTTAACAAAGTAAAAGAAGCAGAAAAAGGAATAGGATTCAATGCAGCAGAGAATACTTATGTAGATATGAAAAAAGCCGGAATTGTAGATCCAACAAAGGTATCAAGAAGTGCTTTACAAAACGCAGCATCTATTGCTTCTATGATATTAACAACAGAAAGTATTGTAGCAGAAAAGAAAGAAGAAAAATGTTCTTGCAATGCACCACACGAAGATGCAGGAATGCAATTTTAATAGAAGAAAGTAAGGAGTTCATAAAACGAATTCCTTATTTTTATAGATAAATTAATATGAGTATGAATAATCATGTCGAAAATATTTTAAAAATTTTGTACAAAAATGTTGTAATCCCCAAAACGTATTGATATAATCATGGTATAAAAAATAAAAACGAAGGAGGAAATTGTATGTTAAAATCTAATATAGGTTGGAGTACAAATCCAAATAACTATGAATCAGGAAAAGATTCAGCAAAACAAGCCGTAAAGGACCTTATGGAGACAAAAGTAGCATTTTTATATACTTCAGCAGACAATCAAGTAGAAGAAATATTAAATGGTGCTAAGTCAGAATTAGGTACTGCACCAATTATTGGGTGTACCTCAAGTGGAGGAATTATCGTTCCAGATGGATTCATATCTTCTGAAAATGGTTTCTCAGGAATTTTAGCTTTAGGAGATCCAGACTTAACAGTTGGTGTTGCAGCTTCAGAAAAAGATGAATGTGCAAGAAAGACCGGAAGAAAAGTAGCTAAAGAAGCAATGGAAAAAGCAGGAAGATGGGATAGACCAGCATATTTTTATATGGTAGCCTCTCCTGGAGAAGAAGAAGATTACTTAAAAGGAATTGAAGATGTCATTGGTAGAGTTCCTTTCTTTGGAGGAAGTGCAGCAGATAATACTGTATCTGGAGAATGGAAAATATTTACGAATGATACAATCTTTACAGATGGTGTAGCTGTAGCATTTTTCTATACATTTAAGAGTATGGCAAATGAATATACAGGTGCATATCATGAAACCGTTAATTCAGGTGTTATTACAAAAGTAGAGGGAAAAAGAACTTTAATGGAAATAGATGGAGTTCCAGCTATTACCAAATATTGTGAATGGACAGGAAAGAAAGAAAAAGACTTAATGGGAGGAAACTTATTATCAGAAACTATTACAAAACCATTAGGAGTAAAAGATAGATTAGGAGATTTAATTGCTATTCGTCACCCAATGAATGGTAACAAAGATTTATCTATGAATATTGGAAACCATTTAGCAGTCAATACCGCTATTATTCAAATGGAAGCAACAGTAGATGAATTAATAGAAGCAACTGGTAAAGCAATGAAACAAGTTAACAAAGCTCTTGATGGAGAACCAGCAGCATATCTTTTAGTACACTGTGGAGGAAGAAAGTTAGCTATTGGTGATAGAATTAATGAAGTAACAGAGCAAATTAAGAAACAAGCAGGAGATGTACCTTTCATGACTATATTTACTTTTGGAGAATATGGTTCAAAAGAACATGGAGCAAACACTTGTGGAGGTTTAATGCTATCATTTACAGCATTTAGTAAATGAAGAGCTGGAGAACAACCAAAAAGTGAGTATTCAAGTTGTTCAGATTTTCAGAATACGACCAAAACGAAAGGAGAATGTAGTGTGAAAAATTTAATTGGTTATGAATGGAAAGAAGCTTCTAATGGAGCAAAAATAGAAGTGGTAAATCCAGCAAAACAAGAATTAATCGATACAGTACCAAATGTTACTCTAGAAGATGTAGATGTAGCAGTAAAAGTAGCAAAAGAAGAACAAAAAAAATGGGAACAAGTTCCTATATGGAAAAGAGCAGAAATATTATATAAATTTGTAGACTTAGTAGAAGCCAATAAAGATAGATTGGCAAAACTATTATCAGATGAAACAGGTAAACCAATTCAAGAAGCAATTGCAGAAGTTGCTAATGTAAAAATTGGAGCAACAGCTTTTATAGAAAAAGCAAAACATTTATATGACAATAGCATTCCAGCAGGACAAGAAGCAGGGCAAGAAAAACATATACAAATTACAAAACGATATCCATTAGGAGTTATAGCAGCAATTATTCCTTTTAACTTTCCTAGTGACTTATTCTGCCAAAAAATACCACCAGCATTAATGATGGGAAATAGTGTTATAGTAAAACCTTCTAATTATAATCCTTTAACATTAATAGAATATGTAAAACTAATGTTAGAAGCAGGCGTACCAGCAGGTGCTATTCAAGTATTAACAGGAGATGGTCCAATTGTAGGACAAGCACTAGCTGGACATAAAGATGTACATTTAGTATCTTTAACAGGAAGCACTGCTGCAGGAATTCAAACTATGGGAACTGCTTCTAAAAACCTAACACATATTATGTTAGAATTAGGAGGAAATGATGCCTTTATCTTCTTAGAAGATGGAGATATGGATTTAGCAGTAAAAGAAACCATTTGGGGACGTTTATATAATGGCGGACAAGTATGTTGTGCAAGTAAAAGATTTTTAATTCACAACTCAAGAAAACAAGAATTTATCAATAGAATGAAAGAAGTTATAGATAACTTAAAAGTAGGCGATCCATCACAAATGGATACACAAATGGGTCCATTAATTAATATAAATGCAGCAAAAAGGGTAGAAGAGCAAGTAAATAAAACTGTAGAACAAGGAGCTACCATTGTTTGTGGAGGAAAAAGAGAAGATGCTTACTATTACCCAACTATTTTAGATAATGTAACCAAAGATATGGATGTTGCCAAAGATATGGAAATATTTGGACCAGTTATTCCGGTAATAGGCTTTAATACAGTAGAAGAAGCTATTGAAATTGCTAACCAATCCTCTTACGGACTATGTGGATGTGTTATTACTAAAGATTATTCTTTAGGAATGAAAATAGCAGACAAACTAGAATGTGGTGGAGCAATTATCAACGGAGCAAGTTTCTATCGTTCATTTGAAATGCCATTTGGAGGATGGAAACATAGTGGAATTGGTAACGAAGGAGTTATGACAACATTAAAAGAAATGAGCAGAACAAAAACAAAAAATAAGAAAAATATATTATAATCAGGATAATTGAGAATATAAGCTACATGCGAATATTCTCAATTTTTCCAATATATCTTAAAAAAAAAAAAAAAAATT
>CALXJP010000074.1 GCA_944388655.1 uncultured Clostridia bacterium
CATAGTATCTGATAAATTTTCTAAACTTAACAGATACTGCTGTATTTCTTCTTGGTGTTGAAAAATTAGTCTTGGTTCTTTTCCCATCCAAAAACCTGGTTCACCCACGTATATTTTTAGTTCATAATTTTCTTTTTCCAGTATGTACAAGCAATTTGCAAAGTAATTGGAATACTTTACTTGTTTGTTATTTTTTCTGATTTCACTTTTAACAAGAAATATCTTATTTTCCTTTGTAATCTCATATTTTCTTACTTTTTGTTCTGAAGAATTAGTTTCTGTGCATTCAAAGCATAAGCAGCTTTCACTTAGAAAAATTTTAACAATTGCACCTGTATTGGTTACACAATAAAATTTCTCTTCTTCTTCATTCCAATCGTTTAAGATAACTGGAGTTTCTAGTCCTAAGCTTTCTATAAATTGCTTTAATTCAACATTGGTAATCCGTTCTGTTGTTTCCTTTTTTAGTTTTTCCATTTCTCTTGCGTTAATCATTGATATTCTTTCACTTTTTGATTTTCTCCGCATAAAAAATTTTCCTATATTCATATTTCCTCCATAGTAGCAACTAGATGAAGCATTGTTACTTGTACCCTTTTTTTGCTCCTGGTACCAAGGATAGAATACTGATATTGTACTACAAATTCACATAATTTTCAAGTTGTATTTTATTCTTCCATCATTACGCCATCAATTTGTTTTTTTCTTTCCATTAAGAGTTTTAAATAGGTTTTAGTATATAAAAAAACCCCCTCTTTTGAGGGGAAGAAATAATTTTTCTTACTGGTACCGATGGTGGGACTCGAACCCACATGGTTTCCCGTACGATTTTGAGTCGTATGCGTCTGCCAGTTCCGCCACATCGGCATATGAAATTTGGTAGATTATACCAAATTTTTTTTGTTTTTTCAAGTGTTTTGTTTACATATTATTGCTTATCTTTTTTATTTTTCTTACTTGCTTTCTTTTTGCTTGTTGGTTCTTTTACTAAAACTTCGCTTTGCTCTTCATATCCAGGCTTTCCTAATAATTGAAACATATTGGTTTTGTATTTTTCTACCCCTGGCTGATTAAATGGATTTACTCCTAATAAATTTCCTGACATAGCACAAGCAAGTTCAAAAAAGTAGATTAAATGTCCCATAGTTTCTGTATCTAACTTTTCTATTCTTAGTTCTATATTAGGAACTCCCCCTTCTACATGTGCTTTCATTGTGCCTTCCATAGCTTTTTCATTAACATATTCTATAGATTTTCCTTCTATATAATTTAATCCGTCTATATCATCTTCGTCATTCGGAATTTTTAAACTCTGGTCTCTTTCTTCTATATGTAAAATTGTTTCGAATAGTTGTCTTTTTCCTTCTTGAATATATTGACCTATAGAATGTAAATCTGTGGTAAATTCTGCTCCTGTTGGGAAAATTCCTTTTCCCTCTTTTCCTTCACTTTCCGCAAATAGTTGCTTCCACCATTCTATAAAATAATGCATTTTTGGTTCATATGTTACCAAAATTTCTATTGCTTTTTTATCTTGATACAGTAAATTTCTTATTACTGCATATTTATAACAATCATTATATTTTAAATTTTGATCACTATATTTTTTTTCGGCAAATTTCGCTCCTTGCATTAATTTTTCTACATCTATTCCTGCTGTAGCTATAGGCAATAATCCCACTGCTGTTAATACCGAATATCTTCCCCCTACATTATCTGGTATTATAAAGGTTTCATATTCTTCTTCTGTAGCTAATTTTCTTAATGCTCCTTTATCTTTAGAAGTAGTTACATATATTCTTTTTCTTGCTTCTTTTACACCATATTTATTTTCTAAGTATTCTCTAAATATCCTAAAAGCAATTGCAGGTTCTGTAGTTGTTCCTGATTTTGAAATAACATTAATAGAAAAGTCTCTATTTCCTATTAAATGTAACATATCCATTATATAATTAGCACTCATATTATTTCCCACAAATAAAATTTGTGGTGTTTTTCTTTGTGTTTTATCTAATAAATTATAGAATGTATGGGTTAATGATTCTATAACAGCTCTTGCTCCTAAATAGGAACCACCTATTCCAATCACTACTAATACATCCGAGTCTTGTTGAATTTTTTTTGCACAAGCTTGTATGCGAAGCATTTCTGTTTTATCATACTGACTAGGCAAATGAAGCCATCCTAGAAAAGCCTCTTCTTTATCAGCATCATTATGTAATGTTTTATGTATATCTGCTACGATATCCTCATTTTCCATTATTTTTTTTAGTTCTATGCCAGATAGCTTAAAATCTAATTTTATATTTGCCATTTGTTTTCCTCCTATGTTTTATTTTGTTGAATTTATTTTATACCACTTGATTTTTCATGTCAACTGTTAGATAATATAAAAAATAATTTGGGAGGTTTATATGAATACATTTACACTAAAACTCATTGCCCTTATCGCTATGTTTTGTGATCACCTATATTGTGCTGTTTTATTAGAACCACAGTATTTCTTTTTAAATTGTATAGGAAGAATTGCCTTTCCTATTTTTGCTTTTCAGCTTTCTCAAGGGTATTTATATACACATAATAAAAGAAACTATATTTTACGCTTACTATTATTTGCTGTTGTTTCACAAATTCCTTTTCAATTGTTTTTGAATTCTATTCCTTCTACTTTTGCTTTAAATATTGGTTTTACCTTGCTTTTTGGCTTTTTGGCTATTTTAGCTTATGAGAAAATTGCTCATTCTTGCATTGTAAGTCAAAAAACAGTAGTTAATAGCCTATTAGCTTTTTTAGTAGTGTTCGGAATTGCTTCCTTAGCAGGTATTTTAAAAACAGATTATGGTATGTATGGTGTTTTGCTTATATTCAGCTTTTATGTATTTCGAAAATCTAAAATTTATACTACCTGTAGTGTAATACTTCTAACTTTATTACATTTTGCCCAATATATGCTATTACCTAATATTTTCTTTTCACAGCTTATTTTAGCTGTTTGTACTTGTTTTTCCTTGTGCTTTATTTTATTATATAATCATAAGCAAGGTCCAAAAGCCAAATATTTATTTTATATTTTCTATCCTCTTCATTTGTTAATACTTGCTTTTATATAATGCTCCATCAATCCATTTACATAGAGATTTCCTATTATAGCAGAGCTCTTTAAAGCTCTGCTAATTTTTTAAAATGCCATATTCATTGCCTTTGCCACTATTTTAGACATATTCATAATTAACTGGTCAATTTCTTTAGGTGTTACAATAAAATTATAATCTTTGGGTATTAAGGCTTCTTTAATTTCATGGTAATTATCTTTTTCTTTTATTTGATTTAATGTGTCATTCGATTTTGCTTCTTGTTGATATTTTTCAATAAGTAAATCCAATGCTTCATTAACTACTACTGCTGTTTCTACAACTGTAGGAATTCCTATAGCTATGACGGGTATTCCCAATGTTTTTTGTGAAATTTCCTTTCTAGTATTTCCTACTCCTGCTCCTGGTACTATACCTGTATCTGCTATTTGTATAGTACTACTAATACGTTCCATACTGTTAGAGGCAAGGGCATCAATTACAATTAATAATTTTGGTTTGATATTTTCTACAATTCCTTGTACAATTTCTAAGGTTTCAATTCCTGTTGTACCTAATACTCCTGGAGCCACTGCACTAACTGGCCTTGCCTTTTCATCAATATATTGTGGTAAATAACGAATAATATGTCTTGTTACTTCTATATGTTTTACTACTTTTGGACCTAAAGCATCTGGTGTAACATCTGCATTTCCTAATCCTACTACTAAAATGTCATCTTGGTCATTTACTAAATTATCTATTCTAGCCTTTATTTCTTTTGCTGTACTTTCTGCTGCCTTTTGTATTTCTTCTTCTGTAATAATATTGAGTTTTTTGATATCTATGGTAATATAGTTTCCCATAGGTTTTCCTATAGCCTGCTCTCCTTGCTCATTTTGTATTGTTACTCTTGTTATTTTTATTTTTTCATCTATTACTTCTTCTTCGGTTGTAATTCCTGGTATTTCTTGTTGCATTTGATTCATTTTTTTATATAAATCTCTTCTTTCATCTGCTAAATCTGTTCTAAAATCATACATACAAAATCTCTCCTTTTTTATTTTGTAGTATGGTTGATTTTTTTGTTTTTATACCTATTTTCCTATATTTACCCCTATTATGCCACCAATAATTCCAGCAATTACGCTACTAGCAAACATAATGATGGTACTTGTAGAAAATTGAAATCCTGAAGTTGTTATTCCCGATACTATGTATAATGTAAGCATATAAATAAGCCCTACTAGCATTCCATTAAGAAAGCCTTTTTTTTGTATTTTCTTTGTGCTTATCATTCCTCCTAGTAAAATACTTATCGCTGTAACTATTATGATTCCTAGATGTATATAATTTTCGCTAATATTGGTATATGTTAAAAGAATTGCAAAAATCAGTAAAGCAATCATGGTAATTCCTATTGCTAAAATACTTCCTTTTACAATTCTTATAAAAGTTTCCCAGTATTGATTTTTTTCCATTCCTACTACTCCTTTTTTACAATTTTATTAAAAGGTATGTAGTAAAATGTTTTTTTAGAACCGTTATTTTTAAGTTTCTAAGTAGTTGTATTCGTTGTTTCATTGGTTTGTGTATTTGTTGCATTATTACTATTATTTGTACTACTTGCATTATATACATATCGTTGCACATATTCAATTATATCATAAGTGTTTCCATTGTTTGTCATTTTATACGTATTATGACCACTATTTATTTCAAAATATGCTGTATCTAATGCTAGTGGAACTAAGGTTTCTCCTTCTTTATTGATAATGCCATAATATGTTGTTCTTTGTTCTTTATTTTCTTGATATACCACTATACCATTAATTTCTGGTATAACTAATAAATTATTAGCAACTACATCTTTTACATTCTTAGCGTTAGATCCAAAACCTGTATATTCTATTGGTAAAATTAGATTTCCTCGAATGTCAAATAATCCCCACTTTCCATTTTGCTTTACAGGTATACAGTTTCCTAATAATACATATGGATTTTTTATGTCATTGTTAGGAAATTGTGAAATATCTATTCCTATTTCATCATATTCTAAATAAATTAATATTTTTCCATTGTTTTCAAGAATCCCTTGTTTATTTCCACTTGTTGCTAAATATAAATTTAGATCTTTATCGATTTGTTTTAATTCATCATATTGTGGTGCCACTTTTGTTTCACCATTAGCTCTTATAATTCCTACCTTTTTTTCTTCGGTAGTCACTAAAAATTCATTAGTACTCTCTATAAATTCAATATTGGTATATTTTTTTCCTATAATTTCTTTTCCTTCTAAATCAGAAACTCCATAGCGTATTTGATCTTTGGATAGTCTAGTTTCTGAGGTATTAACATTGCTTACAATAATTCTATTATAACGTAGTGCTTTTTGGTTTTCAAAATTTTCCAAAATGTCCGCATCTATTATTTGAGAACTATAATATTCTACTAAATATGGTAATGTAAATACGGTTACTGTATTGGTTTCTGCATTATAAGAAATCGCCACATTACATGCTACACTTATTCCTTCTGGCAAAATATATAAATTCTCATTCATTTTCTTTACCGGTTCTTCCATGTTAAAGTATTGATAATCATTCACATCTCCCGTAGAAGTCTTATAAATTTTATTAGAATCTAGTGCTAAAGAAGCTACTTCATTGCTGTTTTGTACATAGCATTGGTCTGTACCTTCTGAATATTCTTTATAACCACCATTATAGACTTGATATCCTACCAAAGTAGCAAATTCTCTTACATTTACATACATTTTATCATTTTCAAATATAAACGTATCTTCTGAAAATTTACTTATCGTTTTTCCATCTATGTTTAATTTAAATGCCTGTTGTTGTAGCATGACAATTACTACTAATAAAACAATACTAATAATAAATAAAATGGCTATGCTTACTCCTACACCTATTAATAATTTTTTATTTTTTTGTTTTTCCTTTTCTTCTTCGTTTGTCCCTATAATTTTCATTACAAACCCTCCCTTTTCTTACGTTATCATTGTTTCCAGTCTTCTTGATAATACTCTTGGTAAAATTTTTTAACAAATGTTAATAAATTATCATTTTCTATTTCTTTTCTAACTTGTTCCATAAGTCTTGTTAAAAATCTCAAGTTGTGCAATGTTAACAATCTCGCTCCTAATATTTCTTTTGCTTTAATTAAATGATGAATATATGCTCTAGTATAATTTTTACATGTATAGCAATCACAATTAGGATCAAGTGACGAAAAATCTCTTTCATATGTTGCATTGCGTACTACTACTTTTCCTTGAGAAGTAGTAGCTGTACCATTACGGGCAATTCTTGTTGGCAATACACAATCACACATATCTATACCTCTTAAAACAGCTTCTAGTAAGTAATCTGGAGAACCTACACCCATTAAATATCTAGGCTTATCTTTAGGTAAAAATTGTGTAGTAAATGCTAATACATCACACATCATATCTTTAGGTTCTCCTACACTTAGCCCTCCTACTGCATAACCTGGAAAGTCTAATTCTACTAAGTCTTTGGCAGATTGTTCTCTTAAATCTTTAAACATTCCCCCTTGTACAATTCCAAATAGAGCTTGTTTTTCTGTAGTTTTGTGTGCCTCTTTACATCTTTTTGCCCATCTCGTTGTTCTTTCCATAGAGTTTTTGGTATATTCATATGTTGCTGGATATCCTACACATTCATCAAACGACATAATAATATCTGCACCTAAATCTTCTTCTATTTGCATTACTTTTTCTGGTGAAAAGAAATGTCTGCTTCCATCTAAATGAGATTTAAATTCTACTCCCTCTTCTGAGATTTTTCTTAAATCACTTAAACTAAATACTTGAAATCCACCACAATCTGTTAGTATAGGCCTGTCCCATCTCATAAATTCATGAAGACCACCTGCTTCTTTTACTATTTTTTCTCCTGGTCTTAAGTATAAATGATAAGTATTGGATAAAATAATTTGTGCTTTTACTTCTTCTTTTAATTCTTCTGGTGTCATGGCTTTTACTGTTGCTTGTGTACCCACTGGCATGAATATAGGTGTTTGAATATCACCATGAGGAGTATGAATAACACCTCTTCTTGCCCCAGTTTGTTTACATTCATGGATTAGTTCATAGGTTATTGCTGGTTTCATTGTTCCTCCTTATATAATCAACATAGCATCTCCAAAGCTGAAAAATCTATATTTTTCTTTTACAGCTTCTTCATATGCCTTCATAATAAAGTCTTTTCCTGCTAATGCAGATACTAGCATTAATAATGTAGATTGTGGTAAGTGAAAATTTGTAATTAATGCATCTAAACATTTAAACTGGTATCCTGGATAAATAAATATTTGTGTATCTCCTTCTGCTACTTTTACCATTCCTTTTTCATCAGC
Source organism: uncultured Clostridia bacterium (assembly GCA_944388655.1). Lineage (GTDB taxonomy): Bacteria > Bacillota > Clostridia > TANB77 > CAG-508 > UMGS1663. Next base: position 7,473 of record CALXJP010000074.1, read on the forward strand.
AATTGTTTCTAATACTCTGCAAGAAGTAGTTCCTACTGCAATTACTCTTTTTCCCTTTTTCTTTGTTTCATTAATTTTATCTACATCTTCTTGTTTAATATAATAATGTTCTGAATGCATTTCATGAGCTTCTACTGTGTCTTCTTTCACTGGTCTAAAAGTTCCTATTCCTACATGCAAGGTTACATTCGCTATTTTTATTCCTTTGGCTTCTATTTGTTTTAAAAGCTCTGGGGTAAAATGTAAACCTGCTGTTGGAGCTGCTGCAGAACCATCATATTTGGCATATACAGTTTGATATCTATCACGTTCTTTTAGTTCTTCATGAATATAAGGAGGTAGTGGCATTAAACCTATTTTGTCAAGAATTTCATTGAAGATTCCTTGATAAGTAAATTTTACTTTTCTTGTTCCTCCATCCATTACTTCTAGAATTTCTGCTGTTAAAATACCCTCTCCAAATTCTACTTTTGTACCTACATGTAATTTATTTCCCGGTCTAACAATACATTCCCAAATATCTTGCTTTATATTTTTCAATAATAAAAATTCTACTTTTGCTCCTGTTTCTTTTTTTCCATAAATCCTTGCTGGAATTACTTTCGTATTATTTCTAACTAGACAATCTCCTGGTTCTAAATAATGGATAATATCCTTAAAGGTTTTATGTTCTATCGTTTTTGTTTTTCTATTTACTACCATTAATCTTGATTCATCTCTTTTGCTAATTGGTACTTGTGCTATTAATTCTTCTGGTAAGTTATAATTAAAATCTGATACTTTCAAAATGGATTCCTTCCTTCTATGTTTAAGTTCCTACTTCTTTTACTGTATTTATCATTTGCTTGCTTCCTGAAAACATTTGCATAATTTTATCCCATAAGTTATTTAATTCTTCCAAAATATTGTCTGGCTCTTGTAAATCATCCATATGAACGGTATATTGGAAGTCACTTACATGAACTGATTTTTTTGTAAAAATTTCTGCTGGCAGACCTATATTACCTTGATTTGTTTTTATTTGACAATTCATATAGTCCATATACCATACTTTTTGTCCTTCTTGTTTGTCTTCTTGATAACCATATTTTGCGTAATCATGTAATGCTGGTATTTCGTAACCATATAATTTGGCATTTCTTTCTAATGTATGTAAAAATTCATGCACCAATACTTCTTGAGGAAATGTATTTAATCCTGCAATATAGCGGTAAAAATAATTATTTTCTTTACTGGGAACACGAATATTGGAGAAACCTTTTCCTCTATACTCCATTCCTCCTAGTCCAATCCAGTTATTGACAGGAATTAAATCCCCTTGCTCATTTGTACCTGTTTGAATAATCGTAAAGATGTGATCATACTCCTTTTCTAGTAAATCATATTGTTTTAGTATATTTTCCATATTAGCAGGTGCTACATAATAGCCATTTTCTGCATCATAGGATAAACTCGTTATTGGCTCTGTTACTTCAAAGATATCACAAGTAGCAGTCATTTTTCCTTCTGATAGCGTTTGCATAGAATCACTAAATTGATGAATTGCTTGTATAATGTCACTTTTATTTTGCTCTGTCATAGTAATATCATATGCAATTTCTCTTCCCTCTTTTTCTACCGTTACATCTAAGTTATCTATAAGCAAGCATAAGAATTTCCAATTTTTATCCTGATTGGGTATTCCAGATTCTAAGGTAAAGTCTGTAAACCATGCTGTTCCTTTACAGTTACTATCATAACCTCCTAACCTAAATCCCAATTCTACTTCTGTTCTATTTTGTGAATTAAAGTAAAATTCTAGTTCTTGCCAATCATCTGTTGTTCCTACAACATTATCTGATTTTTCTACCGTATTATTAATGCTAATATGTGCTCCCGCATCTTTATTAGGTTCTTTTACTTCTACGTTTTGTGTTTTTACCTTACAGGTTACTTTATATACCATATCTGGCTGTACAGTAATGGTTTTATAAAACATAGCATCATTATAATCTATATTTTCTATTTTATAGCTACTTGTTTGGTTATACGTAACTTCTTTGTCTCTTGAAAATTTTGTGTATCCTCTATTATATTCTGCTTTTGTATAGTCTGAAAAATTATATGTAGAATAATAACTCCAACCTATAGCAATTAGTGCAATGACTATTATTAGATTGATAATTGATTTTATTCTTCCTCGCATTCTCTTTAGCTCCTTGTTATTTTTCATCTATTTTATTTTATAATAGAATACGTGTTTATGCAAGTAGTTGGTTAAAAAGTTTTTCATAAGAATATAAAAACATCCTCTTTTTTATTTTGAAGGATGTTTTTATATTTAACTCTTAATTTTCTAATACTGGTATGACTACTGAACGGAAGCCATCATTAAATTTGTTATCTCCGTTGCTACGAGAAAAATAAAACCTACCCGCATATGATTCATTTCCAAAACCTCCTCCTTTAAGTATGAATGCATGATATAAGCCAGCAAAATATGAGTTATTGTTTTGCCAAGAAGTTGCATCAGTTCCAATAGTAGATGTTTCCCTTACAGCGTCTCCATATATTTTAATATTTTTCATATAATTTGCATTACTTGCTACATTTAAATTTTCTTCTGTATCTTCCTTTGAATTATTATCTACTGTACTATCACAAGGGTATACCATAGTATATTTTGTACTTGCTGTTTTTAATATATCATTATTATATACTACTGATTTTCCATAGTTTTGTAAATTTTCATGTCCATTAGCAACATAACTTGCTGTCTTTTCCCATAATCCTCCTGATAAATCATATATTCCTGTTATATTTCGTGTACTTGAAGAACTAATTCCACCTTTTTGATTCCATGCGTAACATACTTTCCGTTGTTGGGGTATTTCCTGATAATGCTTTTATTTCTTCTATTTTAACAATTGTTTCTGCTCCATCTGTTGTTCCCCCAGTCATTCCCGTTATTCCATATACACTATCTATTCCACTTTTTCCTGCTGTATTGCTTGCTTCTCTCTTTTTTCCTCCACTATTTAAGTTCGCATTATTAATAGCTATATCCTGTCCTTTAGTACCATACTGACTATAGCTCAAATAACTTATCATTCCCCATTCACTACTTTTCATCAAATGCGTATCTGATGAACTGGTAGCGAATCCATATATATTTCCATTTTCATTCATTACTTTGCAAATATTATATGCATCATTTTCATTAATGTAGTTCATGCTATAGGTTAATGATTGAAATACAGGATAACTAATTTTTGGTAAATTACTTCCATATATGCCATCTAGCCAGTTTCTTGCCTCTTGATTTAAATCACTTGATGTTCCTGCTTCTACCGATCTTACATATGAAGTATCTTGGCTATAGCTTACTGAACTTTTTTTACTTGCTGTATTGTTATTTCCTTCTGGAAATCCTGCTTCAAATTTGGCTACATACATTCCCGTTAACTCTTTATCCCATCCTCCATTAGCAAATCCAATATTGCTTTCATCAGTAAATGCTGGATGTACATAGAAATCTGTTGTCGTGTCCACTATTTCATCTGCTGTTGTTTGTCTTTTCGCTGTTTTTAATTGTCCATCTTGAGAGTCATAATATTGGTCTGTTGTTCCTATTAAGAATTTTACTTCTATGGTTCCCCCTTCTGATTTATTTTCTGGGTTATTGTATGTGATTTTATATGCATAACGTGGTATCCACACCCACATACTCCCATCTTCACTTATCGTATTGGCCCATTTACTTTCTTGATAATTATACCAACTACTATCTGTCCAATATGTTTCTTCATAACTTCCCATTTCTGTTTCAGTTGGCTCGGTAAATTTAATTGGTTTCATCCCTTCTATTTGCTCTGGTGCGTTGGGTATATCTTCATTTACTGCTATTTGCCCTTCTATTTTTTGTTCTAATTCTTGTTGTAAACTATTCATATAACTTTGTGAATTAACTTGTATTTCTTCTGTTTGTTTTGCTGCTTTTTGCGCTTCTGTGATGATTCCATTATCTCCTACTATCATACTAATACTTACACCTGCTAATATAATGAGAATGATTAGGGTTACTTATTGGCCTAATGTAAGCAATCCTACCTATATAAAACATATAGTATAGAACAGGATTGCGGTATAGAAATTCTTGAAAAATTTTGGTAGCAAATCTCAAGACTTTATTGCTTACATTTAAAAAGAAATATGCTTATCACAAAACATATTTCTTTCTTGTTTAATTTCTATCTTTTTGATAACTGCTACACATAGATTCATCTGCCTGCTTTGTATCACAATTTTCTATAGGTGTAACAATAATTTGTTCTAAACTACATTCTTGCCTTGTATGATCATTGTATTTGCAAGAACCTACAGTACAATTGATTTTTTGATTTTTTTCCATACTAATTTCTTCCTTTCTTTTTTCTATTCATTAGTATGGCTTTTATTGATTTGATTATACATAAAAAATTCACTTTTGCTGATTTACATTGTCACATTGTTTTTCTGCTAAACATGCATTAGTATTTTTAAAACCTAAATACCAACTCATTCCATTTTGCTTTTTTTGTATTTCTTGATTTCGTTGTTCTAATTGTGCATATGTGTTTGGCATTGGAATAATCATAGGATCTTTGGGAAACCAATTAGCCGGCATCATTCCCTGGCATCTATCTGATGTTTGTAAAGCCTCTAATGCTCTTGCAATTTCATATATGCTTCTTCCTACATTCATAGGATATACTAAAATTAATCTTATTACTCCCTTATCATCTATGATAAATACATTTCGTACTGTTTCCGTTGTACTTATGTCACTAGATATCATTCCATATTTTCTAGCAATTACTCCATTTCTATCTGCAATAATAGGAAATGGTATTTTTATTCCTGTTTTGCAGTAAATATCATATAACCAAGCTAGATGAGATGCATTGCTATCTACACTTAACCCTAATAGTGAACAGTTAAGTTTTTCAAAATATGTATAGGCTTTTGCAAAAGCAATCATTTCTGTAGTACATACGGGGGTAAAATCTCTAAATGTGGGGATAGCTATATTAATTTTTCAATATCTACTTTCAAATCAAATTTTACAGTTTTATCACTATAAATCCATATCATATCAATTATATTTTCTAAAACATATCTGCTAGGAACTTCTGATATTATAATCTCTTCAAAATATTCAATTGCAGTTT
>CALXJP010000075.1 GCA_944388655.1 uncultured Clostridia bacterium
TAGAGTATGTCTTTGCGAATTGGCTCATATATTTTAGATTTCTGCTTGAATACCCTTTTGCCCATGGAAATGCAGATGTTATATCTTTTGATAAAGTTTCTATTACTTTTGCACCCCATCCTTTTTCTTTTTTCTTGTTTAAAATAACATTGCCTATTTCCCAATATAAATCTAACATTGTCATATTTGCAGAAATTACTGCCTTTTGTTGTGCTAATTGTATCTTTTGTATTATTAAATTTAAAGTTTCTCTATAATCGTTTGGTAACATTTCATTATTCATTCTATTGCCTCCTTTAATTGGGCAACTGCGGTTGCCTAATTTCAAATATTGGTTTTATTATAACATTTATTTCCAATTTTTTCATTATAAATTCAAAAAAAATAACATTATATTATTATTTTTTACAATTCATCTAATAAATATGTAATTATATTATAGCAAAATAGAAATTAAAGTGCAACGATTTTTCGAAAGTATTTTATTTTGCTGTAATTATCATATTACAATCATTGCCATTGGAGTATTGGATAACCATCATTAATATTATTAGTATCTTCTTCATATGCAGTTCCTAAATCACTTGCTGTAAATTCATCATTCTTTGAATAACAATTTTCTACTATTGTGTCATTTTTTCCTGCACCATTTATTTCCCCCACTGAATAATTTCCTGTAATATCTCCTTTATTATAACAATTTTCTATTTTTCCTGTGGTAGAACCACCTATTCCCCCGACATTTCCCATTCCACATTGTACATTTCCTAAGTTATAACAATTTTTAATATTTCCATATGCTGATCCCGCTATTCCAGCAGCATAAATTCTGTTCGTTGTTATATTTCCAACATTATAACAATTCAATACATTTCCTTTTACAAATCCAACTATACCACCAGTATAATCTATTGAATTTGTAATATTACCATAATTTCCACAATTTATTATTGTATGTTGAACATTTGTAAACTCTTTCCAATCAGTTCCATTGCTACCTCCAACTATTCCGCCAGATCCATTTTGTATATCTCCATAGTTTATGCAATCGCTTACTGTAATTGAACCTGCAATATTCCCGACTATGCCACAATTTACTTGATTTAAATTAGCATAATTTTTACAACCACTTATTTTCCCTGTATTATACATATATCCTACAACACTACCTGAATTTCCGCCTGTATTAATCGAACAGCTTTCTGCAATATTTATACTTTTTATTTCTCCATTTATTACTAAACCAAATAGTCCTTGAACTATATTTGATGTGTTTATATGCATATTATTTATTGTATGCCCATGTCCATCAAAAATTCCTGAAAATGGTTTATTCTTTTCATTTTCTAAAACTTTTCTTATTGATTCAGTGTCCTGTGAATAATATCCTATTGGCTCCCATTCTTCATTTATATCTAATGTAATATCATTTGCTAAATATACATACCATCCTTCATAAGTATTTCCACTATTTACATCATCTCTAAATGCTTTTAATTCTTCTGCTGTACTTATTTTTACCATATTTGAACTATCTATTATTTCTCCGTCTTCTCCTAGGTAATATTGATTTTCTCCTATTGTTACTAAAAAACTTCCATCTTCATTATCTTCTACACTTGCTTCATCTCCAAATTGCTCTTTTAATGAATTTTCTAATTCTGTTTTTGTCATACCTGTTTCCTGCATACTACCTATTTGCATTCCTGCTACAGCTAACTCTATTGCTTCTCTTTCACTTGCCTCTTGCCAAGTATCCGTTGCATTTTGAGCTCTCTTAAACAATCCATTATCACCTACTGTTAAGTTTAGTGCTACTCCTGCAAGGATTAAAAGAACAATGACTGTAACGACTAACGCTATTAATGTTATACCTTGCACCTGTTTTTTTATCATTCTTAATAAACTTTTACTATTTTTTCTTTTTTCCTGATTTCTTTTTATTATCATTATTATGTTCTCCCTCCATTATATTATTTTTAATTTTCGTTTTAGGTCCATCCCCAACTGAAAATTTAAATACTAAAAAACTATGCCTCTTTTACGTATTTTATATACGCATAAAAAGCATAGTTTTTCTGCTACGTTCACATAATTTTATTTTATTAAATCTTACGATATATATATATATATATATACAGCCCCAAGGCTTTCAGCGATTTTTATCATTTGTTTGTGCTCCTTTGTTTTTCTTTATTCTAGCATAAATTTTTCCGTTTGTAAAAAATTTTGTTTATCTAACAATCTCAATATTTTTATATTCTAAAAACAATCCTGATTCTATTACTCCTGTTATAGCTTTAATGTCTTTTTCTAAATCTTTATATATTTTTTCAAACTTAACATCGAGAATACCATTATTATTTTCAGTAAATCCCCTATAAGTAATGTCCTTTGCTCCCAGTTTCTCCAATTCATTTGATACATATTTAAGCGCTGAAGGAAATACTTCAATTGGCACTTTACATTTTTCTCCTAGGTAATTTACAAATTTTGTTTCGTCTACTAATATGTAAGTTATGGGTGATGCAATAATGTTTAATTTTTCTTTAAACATTGCTGCACCTCTACCTTTTATTAACCACATATTTTTTAAATCCACTTCATCTGCGCCATCAAAAGCCCAATCTATTTCATTTTCTATTAAATTTCCTATTTTTATTTTATATTTTTCACATATTTCTTTTATTTCATTTGATGTAGGTATAGCTGTTATTCTCAATCCTTCTTTTTGAACTTTTTCTCCTATTTTTTCCGCTGCAATATATGAAGTTGTTCCTGATCCAAATCCTATAGTTTGGCCATCTTTTACTTTATTTAATATCTTTTCAGCTATTTTTTCTTTTGCCTCTTTATTTTCTATATCCATATATTAATCAATTCCTTTCTGAGTAGCTATTTTTTTAGTTAACACATTTATTATTAATATACCAAAGAGAAAATAAAAAGACAAGTTTTTATATATTAATTTTTAAGTTAATAAAGATTTTTCAATATAGTATTTTCACATTATCACTGCCAACTTAATATTGGATAACCTTGATTTATATTTTCTGCATCTTTTTCAAATGCATCTCCTAATGTTGAAGCTAAAGTTTTCATTTCTTCTGCTGTACTTATTTTTACCATAAAAAGCATAGTTTTTCTACTACATGTAATTTTGTTACAATCATTATTTTCTTAATTCTGCACCATGTTTGCTTTTCAAGCCTTGAACTATTTTTTCCATAACTTTGTTTACTTCTTCATCAGTCAATGTTTTGTTTGCATCGCCTAAAGTTACTGAAAATGC
>CALXJP010000076.1 GCA_944388655.1 uncultured Clostridia bacterium
GAGGAAAAAAGAGAGAAGCAAGCAATACAGCAGGAAAAAGTGGAGTAGATAGTGTATATGGAATCACAGGAATGACTGGGGGAACAACAGACGGAGCAGAAACAGTAGTAAAAATAGAGGAAATCAAAACATTATCAGGAAATACACCAACAACAACGGGAAGTATGTACGCATGGAATCAACAAGGAGGAGTATCAGCTTCCAGTACAGGAAATATGACAGGAGTGTATGATTTATCAGGAGGAGAATGGGAAAGAACAGCAAGTTATGTAGCAAATAATCATAAAAATCTCTTGACATATGGAGAATCAGTGGCATATAATGGGGATGTATTAAAAACAGCAAGTACAAAATATACGATGGTATATCCATATGATAGTACAGTAGATAATAGCACAAAACAAGATACAGAAGAAAACTTAAATGCAGCAAGTAACGCAAACTATGCAAAGAATACGAAGATATACGGAGACGCGATAAGAGAGACATCAACGGCTGGAACCGGCACAAGCTCATGGCAAGATGACTACTCGACCTTTGCCGGCTTGTACTCTCCGTTTGTGATACACGGAGGCTCTTTGTGGGATGGCTCACACGCGGGTAGGTTCTATTTCGATCGTCATAATGGCGATAGCGGTTTCCCTAATGGCTTTCGTCCGGTGGTCGTGCCCGTGTCTTAGCATGACATGCCGATAAAAAATTACTAAACCCCTTGCTTTTTTATGTAAAATCTGGTAAAATAAATAACGTAAAAAAATAACACACACTTTATGAGTTAAAAAAGTGTGCTTGTTTTTTGGAAAACAAGTCTTTTTTAATGTTATTCATAAAGTGGAGGTATAACAAAAAGGAGGAATAAAAAATGGCAGTAGTTGCAATGAAACAATTACTAGAAGCAGGTGTTCATTTTGGACATCAAACAAGAAGATGGGATCCTAAAATGGCAGAATACATTTTTCAAGCAAGAAATGGTATTCACATTATTGATCTACAAAAAACATCTAAAAAAATTGATGAAGCATATAGCTTCTTAAAAGAACAAGCAGAAGAAGGAAAAACAGTTCTATTTGTAGGAACTAAAAAACAAGCACAAGAGTGCATGAAGGAAGCTGCTGAAAAAAGCGGAATGTTTTATGTAAATCAAAGATGGTTAGGAGGAATGCTAACAAACTTTGAAACTATTAGAAAAAGAGTAGACAGACTTAATGAATTACAAACTATGCAAGAAGATGGTAAATTTGATGTATTACCTAAAAAAGAAGTAATTCTTTTAAAGAAAGAAATGGAAAAACTAGAAAAAAACCTTGGAGGAATTAAAGAAATGAAAGAACTTCCAGGAGTTATGTTTGTAGTAGATCCTAAAAAAGAAAGAATTGCTATATTAGAAGCAAGAAAATTGAATATTCCAGTAGTAGGTTTAGTAGATACAAACTGTAATCCAGAAGATGTTGACTATGCTATTCCAGGAAATGATGATGCAATTCGTTCAGTAAAACTAATTGCTGATACAATGGCAAATGCAATTATCGAAGGAAGACAAGGAGAATCTATGGAACCAGTTCAAGAAGAAGAAATGGTAATAGAAGAAGCTGAACCAGAAAGCATGGAAGAAGTAGTAGAAGCTACTGAAGAATAATATAGATATCCATAGGGGTAGAGAGCACCTATCTCTCTACCTCTTTATGTTATATAGGAAAAAGGAGGAACAAAAATGATTACAGCAAGTCAAGTTAAAGAGTTAAGAGAAAAAACAGGTGCAGGTATGATGGACTGCAAAAAAGTTTTAACAGAAACTAATGGAGATGAAGAAAAAGCAATTGAATTATTACGTGAAAGAGGAATTTCAAAGGCTGCTAAAAAATCAGGAAGAATTGCAGCAGAAGGATTAGTTGCAACATATATTTCTGATGATAAAAAAGTAGGAGCAGTTGTAGAAGTTAATGCAGAAACTGACTTTGTTGCAAAGAATGAAGAATTTAAAACATTTGTAGCAGATGTAGCAAAACAAATTGTTGAAAAAGCTCCTGCAACAGTAGAAGAATTATTAGCACAAGAATCTATTGCAGAACCAGGAAAAACTGTACAAGAAGTATTAACAGGAAAAATTGCAACAATTGGTGAAAATATGTCAATCAGAAGATTTGAAAGATTTACAACACAAACAGGAACCATTACAAGCTATGTACATGGAGAAGGAAAAATTGGTGTATTAGTAGAAATGGAAAATGCTGAAGAAGAAATAGCAAAAGATGTATGTATGCAAATTGCTGCAGCAAAACCAGAATACTTAAATAAAGAGTCAGTACCAGCTGAAAGAATTGAAAAAGAAATGGAAATTTTAAAAGCTCAAGCAATCAATGAAGGAAAGCCAGCTGAAATTGCTGAAAAAGTAGTACAAGGAAGAATTGGAAAATTCTATGGAGAAATTTGCTTATTAGATCAACCATTTGTAAAAGATGCAGATCAAACAGTAGGTAAAATGGTAGCATCACATGGTGCAAAAGTAATTCGTTTTGCAAGAATCGAAAAAGGAGAAGGAATAGAGAAAAAAGAAGAAAACTTTGCAGAAGAAGTAGCAAAACAATTAAAATAAATAAAAATAGCCAAGCCAAAAACCTTTAAAGGAATAAGGCTAAGGCTATTTTTTTATGTAGAAAAATATTCACAATTGTTGCATAATATGTGGAAAACGTAAATGATGTAAGAAGTAAATAGCGTAAACTATAAAAGAAATTACAAGAGAAAATAAAAATTACTGGAAAAATATTCTTTTTTATGGTATAGTAATGCAAGAAAACCCAATAAAAAGAGAGGAAAATAAAAATGCAAGAAACAGTAGAAAACTTACCCATTTCTCAAGAAAAAAAAGAGAAAAAAACAAATCTAAAATTTGATATATTAGCTATTATTTGTATTATTATTTTTACCATAGCTATTTGTCCGATAACCTTACAAAATGACACCTATTATACAATAAAAATAGGAGAACTCATTTCACAACAAGGAATTGATATGCAAGACCATTTTTCATGGCATGAAGATTTACCATACACATATCCACACTGGGCATATGACTTAGGAATATATTACATTTATGACGGAGGTCAACAACTAGGAGAAGTAATTCAAACAATAGATACAGGAAATGAGCAAATAAATCAAACACTTCAAAATACAGACTATGGCATGTTGGCTATTTATATATCCACTGTCATTTTAGCATGTATTTTAACAGTTCTTATGTATCAGGTAATGAAAAAATTATGTAAAAATAGGTTAGTAGCATTTTTACTAACATTAGGAGCGGTATATCTTCTACAAGATTTCATCGCAGCAAGGGCACAACTCGTTTCTTATATATTATTTGTGCTTACCATCCTATGCATAGAGAACTTTTTAATTAACAAGAAAAAAAGATACCTAATAGGCTTAATAGCTATATCGATTATATTAGCTAATGTACACTGTGCTGTATGGCCATTCTTCTTTGTATTATTTTTACCATATGTGGCAGAGTATATCATTGCTTGCATAGCAGACATGCATATATTAGTAAAAGCACAAATTATAGGGAGCCATATAAAAATAAAATTCTTCAAAAACGAAGAAAAACAAAAGAGAGAAGAAACTATATTACAAAATAAAAAGCAAAAACTAGAAAAAGCAAAACAGGCAACAGAAAAGCTAAGAGAGCATCCTTTTAGAATACAGGTAACCAAAAATAAGGTAGTAAAATGGTTAATATTAGTAATGATAATATGTGCCTTTACAGGACTACTAACACCTATAGGAGATACCCCATATACCTACTTAATAAAAACTATGCAAGGAAACACCATGGATAGTATTAGTGAACATTTACCATTAACCCTATATGATGATAAACTAACCATGTTTGTTTTTGTTATGTTTCTTGCTATTCTTATCTTTACAGATACCAAAATACAATTAAGTGACTTATTTATGCTTGGGGGAATTACGTACATGTGCTTTATGTCGAGACGCCAAGTTTCCTTACTGATTATTATTTGTGGATTTATTTTAGCAAAGCTCATAGCAAAACTTGCTGAAAAATATGATAGAGAAGGAACAAAAAAAATGCTAGAAGCAATGACCACTATTTTAGGGAAGCTGTTAACACTAGCGTTGGTCATGTTAATTTCTATTGTTGTATTTAAGCCAAAAGCAGGTCAACATTTTATTAATTCATCAGCATATCCTGTAGAAGCAGCAGACTATATTTTAGAAAATTTAGACGTAGAAAACATGAGAATATATAATGAATACAATTATGGAAGTTATTTACTATTTAGGGGAATTCCTGTATTTGTAGATTCAAGAGCAGATTTATATGCTCCAGAATTTAATGGAACCAAAAAAGAAGATGGAACTTATGAAGGTAGAGATATTTTTTCAGATTATATTAACATTTCTACAATAGCTACGTATTATGAAACAAAATTTGAAAGTTATGATATTACCCATGTGATTACCGTAAAAAATTCTAAGTTAAATATGTTCTTATCTCGTGACGATAATTATAAACAACTATATAAAGATGATCATTTTGTAATTTATGAAAGATTAACAGCAAATGTGGAGGAATAAAATGGAAGTAGAAACATTAACCGTACAAGAAGAGGGAGGAAGATTAGATTCCTATATTAGTAAACACACAGAATTTTCAAGAACTATAGCAAAAAAACTAATACAAGAAAATAAAGTATTAGTAAATGGGAAAAAATGCAAAGAAGCTTACTCAGTTCAAAAAGGAGAAATCATAACCATACAAAAAGAACCTCCTAAAGAAACAGCCATCAAACCACAAAATATACAAGTTCCTATTTTATATGAAGATGAAAATATGCTAGTAGTTAATAAACCAAAAGGAATGGTAGTTCACCCTGCAAATGGAAACTTAGAAGGAACGCTTGTAAATGCTATTATGGGTATGTGCAAAGATTCTTTATCGGGTATAGGAGGAGAAATAAGACCAGGTATTGTACATAGGTTAGATAAAGATACTTCAGGAGTACTCATGATAGCCAAAAACGATAAAACCCATATAGAGTTAAGCAGACAAATTAAAGAGCATGAAGTAGAAAAAACATATATTGCTCTAGTAAAAGGATGTACCAAAGAAAATGAAGCAACCATTAATATGCCAATAGGGAGAAGTACGCAAGATAGAAAGAAAATGGCTGTAAGAAAAGAGGGAAAAAGTGCAGTTACTCATTTTAAAGTATTAAAAAGATTTGCCAACTATACTTTATTAGAAGTAAAGATAGAAACAGGAAGAACACATCAAATTAGGGTTCACTTAGCATATATTGGTTATCCTATTGTAGGAGATGCAACCTATTCCTCAGGAAAAAATCCTTGGAATATACAAGGGCAATGCTTACATGCCAAATCTTTACAATTTAAGAATCCAGCTACAGGAAAAGAAATGTATATAGAAGCACCTTTACCAGAATATTTTAGTCAAATTATAGAAGAATTAGAAAGAGAGTAAAAATGGAAGAAAGATTACAAAAATACCTTGCCAATCAAGGAATAGCATCTCGTAGGAAATGTGAAGAATATATATTACAAGGAAAAGTAAAAGTAAATGGAAATGTGCAAAAAACTTTAGGAGTAAAAATTAATCCAGAGGTAGATAACATAGAATTTGAAGGAAAGCAAGTAATGGCAAACACACAAAAAGTATACATTTTACTAAACAAGCCAATAGGATATGTAACAACAGTAAAAGAGCAATTTCACAGAGACAAAGTTACAGACCTAATTAACTTACCTATCAAATTAGTTCCGGTAGGAAGACTAGATATGTATACTTCAGGAGCCTTAATATTAACCAATGATGGAGATTTTGTATATTATATTACACATCCGAAACATGAAGTAGAAAAAACGTATACAGTCACATTAAAAGGCATAGTAACAGCAGAAGAAAAAGAAAAACTAGAAAAAGGTATAAAAATAGAAGACTATACAACCAAACCAGCTCAGGTAAAAATATTAAAAATTGATGAAGAAAAGCAAATATCTCGTTTAGCCATTACTATTCATGAAGGAAAAAATAGACAAGTCAGAAAAATGTGTGAGGCTATTCATAAAAAAGTATTAGCATTGCATAGAGCTAAAATACAAAATATATCAGTTAAAAATCTAAAAATAGGAACATGGAGATATTTGACACAAAAAGAAATACAAAGTTTAGGGTATACCCCTTTACAAGATAAAAAATAATCGATATAATAACAAAAAACACAAGATAAGGAGAAAAATATGGAATACCAAAAGTTTATTCCAATAAGTAATGAAAAAGAAGATAAAAAATTCCAAGAAGGGCAAATTGTTTCCGGAATTGTAAAAAGTATACAGCCCTACGGAGCATTTATAGAAATAGCAAAAGGTCAAGTAGGACTTTTATATATAGAAGATATTTCTGTAGCAAGAATGAAAACTCCAGCAGAAAGGCTAAAAATTGGACAAAATGTAAAAGTTGTGGTAAAATCTATTAATAGAGAGACAAAAAAGATATTTCTATCATGTAAAGAGTTATATGGCTCATGGGAAGAAAATATTAAAATGTTCAAAATAGGAGAAGTAGTTAAAGGAATAGCCCGAGAAACCGAAAAAAACAAACAAGGAATTTTTATAGAACTAAAGCCAAATCTGGTAGGGTTAGCAGAATATCAAGAAGGCATTGAATATGGACAAGAAGTAGAGGTATACATCAAAAAAATTATTCCTGAAAAAAGAAAAGTAAAATTAATTATTTTTGGGGGAGGAAATCAAAATGGTGGAAGATAACCAAATAAAAGCTGTAGTATCTCCATTTGCTATTAGAGAAGGAGAAATTAAAACTTTTGATGGAAAAGATGGATATGTTTCTATGAACCAAATTATACATAAAATTAATATTGGTCATATTGGCGATATTCACTTTAAAATTTTAGAGTTGGTGAATGAATTTGAATTTATTACATCAAGGCAAATTTTTCAACTACTACAATGGAAGGGTATGGATATTAAATCACAAGATAAGCTAAATAATAAATTAGATCAACTAGTAAAAACTAAAATTTTAACAAGATATTATTTTAGTTCAGAAGATGGAAAAGGTATTTATCGTATTTATTGTTTAGAAAAAATGGGAAAATACTTATTAAATTCAAGAGGAATTGAATGTAAGTGGCAACCAACAGATAACACCAAGCCAGTAGCTATGATAAAGAAAAGACTTGCTGGTAATCAAACTTTAATTGCGTATTTACGAAAAGTAAAAGCTTTTGAAAGTTATGTACCAAAGCCAGCTATTACTGCCAAACAAGCAGGAAAAGTTTTTAAAGCAACTGGAGGCAGTGTAAAATTAGTTAAAAATGGAAAATCAATTGACTTTTTATTTGAAGTAATTAGAAGAGAAGAAGACTGGCAAAAGAAATTAGTAGATAAAATGAAATTATACCAAGATTTCTATGCTAATTTTCAGGTAGGAGATTCTGCATTCATGTCTATGCCACAATTGATTTTAGTTTGTGAAGATGAAAAACACATGGCTGAAGTATTTAAAACATTAGTTATACAGCAAATAGATATTCCACAAATCAATATATATTATACAACTGACCTAAGACAAAATGAAGAAACACTAGAAAATACTTTGGTTGAGTTTGTTATGGATGAAGAAACCAAAAAATATAAAATGAAAGACGTAGCTGTAAAATTATTAGGAATATAATAGAAAAAATAAAGAAGTGCATCTGTACACTTCTTTATTTTTTCTTCTTCAAATCAAATACAATAGCATCATCATTATCAAAAATATTTAAATCACTTGTATCTAAATTGATAGGATCATTATCACTCATTTCAATTTTTGGCTTTAATAAATGTTTTTTATCTGTAGAATCATCCTTTTGGGCAATACCATTGGAGAATCTATCAAAGTTATAAATTTTGTCATGCTTTTGCTCTTTATATTTGGCTGATAAGAAATCTAATTTACCTTCACCAACTACAATAGAACCACCATTATTTTTGTATTTATAAGCACAATTCTTAAAACCTAAAGAACGAAGTTTATCGGCTTTAAACTTAGATTTAAATGTCCATTCAATACCACCCATTTTATCTTCATATTCGCCTTTTTTCAAATCATAACTTCTACTAAATTTCCAATAACGAATATTACCAAATTCTTTTTCCCACCATTCATTATCTTCAATCGAGTTATTTCCAAAGGTCATCTTATTAATACAGTTAGCTAAAATAGTTTGTTTATAACTTTCACTAACTTCTCCTAATTGTGATAAAGTTTGGGAAGAAATAGTAGTTCCTACTTTATATTTTCTGTATAAAGTAAATATTGGCTCTGTAGCTTCAGATAAGAACTCAGGAAATTCATCTATGTATAGAAAATGAGGAATACGTGTATTTTCATTTCCAGGACGTCTTAAAACAGCATTTTGCATTAATAATAGTAAGAATAATCCAAAAGATTTATGTATAGATTTTCCTAAATCTCCACGCCTTGTACAAACAAAAGTAAGTTCTCCTTCTGCTAACGCCTTTTCAAAGTTAATGTTATTCGTACGATTACAAAGAATATTTTTAACGCCAGGGAATGTAAATAAATCACTAATTACAGAAATGGCATATTGCATACATTTTTCTGTATCTGCTCTTTTAGGAGCGTTAGCAAAAAAGGTATTTTTAAAATAGTATAACTGTCCAGCGTATTCTTTAGAAAGTTCTTCATCCATCTCTAAAACTTTACAAAATTTTTCCACTAATGAAAAGTTTTCTAGAACGCCTAATATATCTTCTAATGTTGGTAAATAATCTTTATCACCATTATATAATATAGGAAAAGTAACTTTTAGCAAAATACATAAGTTTTCCATTGCTTGAATAACCACATTTTCAGTATAAACTTTTTGCATATCATCTAAAGTTCCTTGATACATACTAGTTAAAACATGATTAATGACACTTGCAGTTTGCAATGGATTATCATATACAAAAGGATTTAATCCAAGAGAATCCGCATTTAAAGGATCTACAATATGATAAGGCATGTTATAAGCTTTAGCAACAGCAATCATATGAGAAGTACTTTCATAATCAGGGGAAATGTGTGTAATACCTAAATTACGATAAATGATTTTTCCATCTACCTGACCGATAATCATCTTTTTCATATAAGCCTTATATAAATCTTCTTTGTCAGAAGCAGGAGTTAGCATATTTAAATTAAAATTTTCATTAACATATTCATTTCCATAAGGACAGTTTAAAACGGCAATTCCTGTTTTTAAGGCAGTGTAGCCCATTTCTTTAGCAATAGATTTAAAGAAATATTTTTTATCAATATCTCTGGCAATCATAGGTTCAAATACTAAAGAAGTTTTACCACAACCAGAAGGACCAACTACTAAAAACTGATTAAATCTACTTTGTTCTGGAATAACGGCTTTTGCACCAGTTTCTTTATCAGAAGTTAAATACATTTCACAAGAATAAATTCCAGTGCCTTCTTTAGACTTAGTTAATTTAATTCCACCATAATCTCCAATAGATTCAATAAGTAATTGTGTATCATTAACACCTTTATATAAGAAGTTAAACACTAATGGTGCTGTAGTCATTGGTAAATAAAAAGCAATTGCACCAAAAGCAGGATAAATGAGTTCTGGAAAATTCATAACTAATTGTTCATAATTAGGAACTGACATAAATAAAATCCATAAACCTGCATTCAAAAATTGTATTACCATAGAAATTCCAATAATATATAGGGCAATTACATATAAATGTAAAAATGTTTCTTTATCTTTACGAGACTTAGCAAATTGTGATGCATAAGAAAATAAGAACGCAAAAATAGGGCATGCAAGAGCAAAAGTATACATGAAAGGTCCCCAATAAGAAACAGACATACCTGTAAAAATCATCATTAAAATTTCTACTAATCTATCTACAACAAAATAAATCGAAAGTAGAGTTAATATGTAAGTTAAAAAAGTGTTTCTATCTGTTTTTAGAAATTTTAAGAATTTATCAATATATTTCAAAATTTTCACCACTTTCTATTAATATAATCCAAATTTACACATATATATTATCCTATAAAAACAAGAAAAATACAAGAGTTTTTAGATAAAATTCTATATTTTTCAGAAAAGAGGAAAACATGAATAAACAAACAAGAAAACAAGGATTTATGCAGGGAATCATTGCTCTCATGTTTTCACAAGTGATTATTAAAATTTTAGGATTAGTATATAAATGGTATTTAACCAATAAAGAAGGTTTTGGAGATAAAGGAAATGCCATTTATAGTGCAGGTTTTTCTATATATGCCTTATTACTTACTTTATCATCTACAGGAGTTCCTAATGCTATTGCTAAGTTAACTTCAGAACATATTGCAAAAGGAGATTATAGAGGAGCCCATCGTATTTTTAAAATAGCATTAATTACTTTTTCTAGTTTAGGTTTTTTAGGAACTTTTATCTTATTTTTTGGTGCTCATTTTATTGCTAATCACATTTTATATATACCAGAAGCAGAAATGTGTTTAGTAGCTTTATCGCCAGCAATATTTTTTGTTTCGATTATTTCTGTATTTAAAGGATATTTTAATGGAAGAAGAGATATGCAAGTAACTGCCAAGTCGCAAACGATAGAACAATTATCTAAAACGATGTTAGCATTTCTTATCGTAGAAATAATTGCAATTATGACAAATGCCAATACAAATTTAATGGCAGTAGGAGCCAATTTATCCACTACTTTGGCAACCATTACGGGATTTTTATATATGTATGCATATTATAGAAATTATCGTACCATTCTTGCAAAGGAAATCATAAAAGGAAAAAGTTATCCAATAAAAAGCATTATAGGAACAATAAAGAAAATATTAAGTGTATCTATTCCCATGTCATTAAGTGCTATAGTTGGTTCTATTAGTAGAAATATTGACTCTAGTACTGTAGTAAGAAGTTTACAACGATTTTTGAGTAAAGAAGAAGCAACACTACAATATGGTATTTTATGTGGAAAAGTAGATACATTAGTAGGTTTACCTATGTCTTTTAACATTGCTTTAGCAACTGCTTTAGTTCCTACTATTAGTGCAACAAAAGCAAGAGGAAGAGAAAAAGATATAGAAAAGAAAATATCCTTTTCCTTTTTAATAACAACTTTAATTGGATTACCCTGTGTAGTAGGTTTTATTTTATACGCAGAACCAATTTTAGCTTTATTATTTCCTAATGCATCACAAGGAGCAAGCATATTACAAGCAAGTGCAATTTCTATTATTTTTATATTGTGGGAGCAAACCACAAATGCAACTTTGCAAGGATTAGGAAAAGTAGTTATGCCGGCTATTTTTCTGTTAATAGGAGTAATAGCCAAATTTATATGTAACATACTATTAGTACCTATTCCACAAATAGGAATTATAGGAGCTTCCATTTCTACAGGAACTTGTCATGCAATAGCTTTTTTATTAAGTTTTATCTATTTAAAAAAACAAATAAAAATACATATACATTTTACAAAATGGATTATAAAACCTTTAATAGCATGTCTTTTTATGGCAGTTTCTTCCTATGCAGTATATTATGGTATTATACAAATAATAGGAATAAAATTTTTAGCAACATTGATAGCCTTACTAAGTGCGGTAATAGTATATATAGCAAGTGTTTTTCTATTGAAAATATTGTCGCAAGAGGAAATAGAACGCATTCCTTTAGGAAGGAAAATATATCAATATTTACAAAAAATTCACATTTATTAAATACAAAAAATGGAAAAACTTACAGGCTGTAAGTAAAAAACGAAAAAACTTTTATTTTTTTAGAAGGAATTTATAAAAGTATGGCGAATATTGTAATTAGTAGATAGCGTTTAGGTCTACATATATGAATCTTATAGGAGGTAATTTTAAATGAACAAATCTGAATTAATCGCAGCTATCGCAGCTAAAACAGGAGAAACAAAAAAAGACGCTGAAGCAACATTAAACGCTTTTGTTGAAGTTGTAACAGAAACTTTAGTTAAAGGTGACAAAGTTCAACTAGTTGGATTTGGTTCTTTCGAAGTAAGAAAAAGAGCAGCTAGAAAAGGAAGAAACCCACAAACTAAAGAAGAAATTAAAATACCAGCTTCAAAAGCTCCAGTATTCAAAGCAGGAAAAGCTTTAAAAGATTTAGTAAATAAAAAATAATTGTATAAAAATATGAATTCATATGCAAAAGGCATCTTTTTAGGTGTCTTTTTTGTTTGCCATGTTCATAAAACAAAAAAATAATTCATATATTAAAAAAAGGAGGGTGCTAGAATGTTTATCAAAACAATAAAAATATCGATAAAATGGTTAATAATATGTATCATTTTATTCATAAGCATTATTATAATATTATGTATATATTTTGGCACATCTCAGGCAAAAGAAGAAGAAAAAGATTATATTCATTGGGTAGAGTATTCTGTACCATATGAAGTGATGGATAAGGCAGCAAAAATAGATATTGCCTCACAACAAGAAGAATACCCAATTGATTGGATAGAACTAATTGCTTACTTATCTGCCAAATATGGAGGAAATTTCAAACAATATCAAAAGGAAGATTTAGAGGAAGTAGTAGAAAAATTAAAACAAGGCGAAATTATGGAAAATCTAGTAGTAAATGACAAGTTATATAACTATTATATAGAATGCTATCAAGCTATTTTAGGAGAATTTATAGGAGAATATGAAATTGAAAAAATAAATCAAACAGTTCAAAAAGAGAAAGTAACAGAGTATGGAATAAAAGCTTTTCTGCCAATTGCCAAAAATTATAGCTTTAGTCACTATAAAGACTTTGGAACAGCAAGGTCATACGGCTACAAAAGAGTTCATCTAGGAAATGATATCATGGGTTCAATAGGTACACCAATTATAGCAGTGGAATCTGGAACAGTAGAAGCTTTAGGATGGAATCCCTATGGAGGGTGGAGAATAGGTATACGTAGTTTTGACAAAAAAAGATATTATTATTATGCACATCTACGAAAAGATCATCCTTTTGTAAAAACACTAAAAGAAGGAGATACCGTAACAGCGGGAGATGTAATAGGATATTTAGGCATGACAGGATATAGCACAAAGGAAAATGTGAATAATATTAACATTCCCCATTTACACTTTGGCATGCAATTAATTTTTGATGAATCACAAAAAGATGGTGTAAATCAAATTTGGATAGATGTATATGACATCATTAATTTTTTAAAAAGAAATCAGTCAGAAGTCTATAAACCGAAAGAAGGGGAAGACTATGTAAGAAAATGGAATATGGTAGAAAAATAAATGATAAAAAGTAGAAGATTAATAGAAAATAAGGCTGTTGAGGGTTGTTTGAGGATGAAATAAAAACTCAAAATTACAGCCTTTTTAAAATGCAGTGAAGAGGGATTTAAAAGCAATAACAATGAGGATAATACCTCCTAAAATCTGTGCTTTTTTTTCGAACTTATTACCAAAAATAGCACCAATTTTTACACCAAAGGTACAGAGAATAAAAGTAATAATACTAATAATAAAACAACTATAGGTAATATGAATGTTCATACAAGCAAAAGAAATTCCTACAGCAAGAGCATCAATACTAGTGGCAAGAGCCAAAAACAATAAAGTTTTGCAATCAATATTTGTGTTAGTGCTACTAACTTCTGCAGTAGAAGACTCTTTTATCATATTAACCCCTATAACCAATAAAATAATAAAAACTACCCAATGACTAAAGGAAGAAATGAGAAAAGAAAAATGGAAACCAATCCAATAGCCTAAAATACACATCAATCCTTGAAAAAAACCAAAATACCCACTAATCAGTAACATTTGATATAATGTAGGATGATGCAAACTTAAGCCTTTACAAAGTGCAACGGCAAAAGCATCCATTGCTAAGGCAAGTGCAATCATACAGATTTCTAAAAAACTCATACAATCACCTAATACACATTATTCTAAAAAAGAAAAATTATGCAGTAGATATAAATATTTTAAGGTCTAGTAAAAAAAAATTACAATAAGTATTGACAAATTAATTTTAACATATTATAATAAGTCTTGTCTTTAAGAAAGCCAGTTATATGCAGATGTGGCGGAACTGGCAGACGCACAGGACTTAAAATCCTGCGGTGGTTAAACACCGTGCCGGTTCGATTCCGGCCATCTGCACCAAAAAGTTGAAATTTTAACCAATTTCAGCTTTTTTTATTTTTATTTAAAAGTATTTGAAAGTATTGATATTAAAGCATTTTAGCTATTTTCATTATTCAACCTATTTTCAAAATTTTTTGTCATTATTCGTTGTTTTTTTGTTGTTGCTCGGAATATGCTCGGAGTAATTGCTCGATAAAATATCCTTTGTAATACTATTGAAATAAGGTGTTACGTATATTTGATATATGGATTTACTGCTCGAAAAAATAGGAAAGTAAAAATTACAACCTTATCTTTCTTTTATATTAAGTTTATGTATAAAGTCATTTACTAATTTCTTAAGTCTATCTTTTGAAAAATCAAATAGCAAGCTGACATATGTTGTGTCGGTACTACTCATCATAATATTTGAAATTATTTTAATTTTTATTGCAGTTGAAGTTGCAATGTATTCTTGGAATAACATTTTTCCACAATTGCTAAATATTAAGTTAGTTCAGATTAACTTTTGGCAGGCTTTAGGATTTGCTTATTTGTTCAACTTATTTTTTGGTTTTTCAGGATCTAATGAAAAAAAATCCAAAGAAGATAAGAACTGCGATGACAAAGATGTACTGCCCGAAACCAAAGGTGACGTAGTAGCTGAAGAGACAACTGAATATTGTATTGACTAACCGCTAATTGATGTGGTGTGAGTTTATTTAAAGCTCATACCGCATTTTTATTGTGCGACAGGCATGTCGTTTAGCTAATCGGTGCAAGTCCGTAATGGAGGTAGATATCGCCAACCATATAGAGAAGCACAAGCTATCCACCGTGAGGTGGAAGTGGAGGAAGTGTGTATCAAAATCATGGCTCGATGTACAAAAACTTGATATCAAGGCTGTATAAGAGGGTAAGGCTACAATACAAGTCAAAGCCCAAAAGATATACGTAACCTTATGCAGTAAATCAAGCGAGTAAATGAGGAAAGTTAAACGACTTACCCTGTGAGGTCTTGTGGACGTAGAGTAGTTAGGAAACGACGAGAAGTACATAGAACAAAATACGGTCGAAAAAGGTTTACCACAAGAAGTCAGCAGAGGTCATAGTAGAAAAATTTTTTTTTTCGAAGGACTGAACAATTTGTAGTGTTTCACTACCAAAATTTAGTGATAGATGATAGTTAGAATGTGTTAATGAGGAGAGTATGAGCGTATCTCAAAGGGTTACTCAAAATCAATGATTTATCTATCTACGGAAAGGAAGAGAGGAAACAGATATGGAACTTTTAGAAGAAATACTTAACCCAAAAAATTTAAACAAGGCATACAAGAAGGTAATATCAAACAAAGGAGTAGCAGGAGTTGATGGTATAACAGTAGAAGAAGAATGTGAATATCTGAAAGAAAATAAAGACAGAATATTAAATCAGATAAGAAAAAGAAGGTATAGACCACAACCAGTAAAAAGAGTTCAAATACCGAAAGAAAATGGCAAGAAGAGAAATCTAGGAATACCAACAGTAACAGACAGAATAATACAGCAAGCAATAGTACAAGTAATAAGTCCAATATATGAAGAACAATTTAATGATAACAGCTTTGGATTTAGACCAAATAGAAGTTGTGAACAAGCAGTAATAAGGGCATTAGAATATTTGAACGATGGGTATGAATGGATAGTAGACATAGACTTAGAAAGGTTCTTTGATACAGTAAATCAAGATAGATTAATAACAATAATAGGAAGGACAATAAAAGACGGAGATGTAGTATCATTAATAAGGAAATATCTAAGTGCAGGAGTAATGGAAAAAGGAATAGTAAAAGCAACAGAAATAGGGACACCACAAGGAGGAAACCTAAGTCCATTACTAAGTAATATAATGTTAAATGAACTAGACAAAGAACTAGAAGCAAGAGGGCTAAACTTTGTAAGATATGCAGATGACTGTATAATACTTGTAAAAAGTGAAAAAGCAGCAAACCGAGTTTTAGCATCAATAACAAAATTTATTGAAAAGAAATTAGGTTTAAAAGTAAATGCAGAGAAAAGCAAAGTAACGAGACCAACCAAGACCAAATATCTAGGATTTAGTTTTTGGATGACAAAAGGAGGAAAATGGAAACCAAAGCCACATTTGAAATCATACCAAAAGCTAATAAGAAAACTAAAACAAATAACAAACAGAAGCTGGAATATGAGCTTAGATGAAAGAATAAAGAAAATAAATTACTTAATAAGAGGTTGGATAAATTATTTTAGAATAGCAAATATGAAAAGTAAAATAAGAGAAATTGATGAACATTTAAGAACGAGAATAAGAGTAATAATCTGGAAACAATGGAAGAGAATAACAAAGAGATACAAAGCACTAAGACAGCTAGGAGTACAACACGAAATAGCATTTAATTGTGCCAATACTAGAAAAGGATATTACCAAATCTGCAAAAGTAGATATATACAATTTGCTATAAATAATGAAAGGTTAAGAAAAAGAGGTCTAGTATTTCTACTAGACCAATATACAAAAGTACATATTGAATGTACAAATTGAACCGCCGTATACCGAACGGTACGTACGGTGGTGTGAGAGGGAATAAATAAAATAA
>CALXJP010000077.1 GCA_944388655.1 uncultured Clostridia bacterium
CTCTCTCCTTTTTTCTGTAGTTTTTACCATTTTTTATCTTTTATGCTATTTTTATTATATATTATCCTTTTAGTTAATTCTATTACTTTTTGATTACATTTTGGTTACAGTTATATTACATTTTTTAACCTAATATATAAATCGTACCTATATAAAAATAGAGAGCATAGGTTATGGAATAGGATTAAGGTTAGAAATTTTTTAGCATTTCTACGAAAATCCGTATGACCTACCTATGCGATATATTTTTTATATGGGTACGATTACATATTTTCTTTAATAATATTTTTACTTCCTATATATGTTGCCAAGAAGTATATGCCATAAATTCCTCCTATAACAATGGCAGTAACAATAATAGAAGGTAATAGTTCTTCTGCTCCAGCTAATACAGACATCAAATAAATTAAAAATTGTATTCCAAAAATAGAATGAATAATAGCCAAAATAAGGGGAAATAAGAAAAATAAACCAATTTGCGTAAATAATGCTTTATGAATCATTTTTTCATCTGCACCGATTTTTCTTAAAATTCTATAACGCTGTTGGTTATCTGACGCTTCTGTCAGTTGTTTTAAAGCTAAAATTGCAGCACTTGCAATAAGAAAGATTATGCCTAAATAGATGGCAATAAACACAACTATGGTAGCAATTCCTACACTAGCACTAATAATTGTATTTTTCGTTAGTCCTTCTATTTCGATTCCCTCTTCGTACAAACTTTGTAAAAGAGGAGAGTTTTTATCAGTAAAAATACTTTCTATCTTTTCTTTTTCTTCTTCTGTATTGGCATTATAGTTAGCAATTAAAAAAGTTTGTTCTTTCATTTCTTCTGTTAATGGGCAATTATCAGGAACAAGAATAATACCTGTATTAACGTGGCTAGTAGACATGGTTACAAAGCCTGACTGACATTCTTTATATTTTGGCTTATATTCTTTCCCTAAAAGAGAAATGGTATCTCCTTTTTCTAAAACTTGATTACGCAATTCTACCATATTATCAAAATCGCAAAGAACTATATATTCATCATCTGCTAGTGTATAGGTAGGATTATGATATAAGGTAGCTACTTGGTTATAATCAGATACTCTCATGATGCTTTCTGCTGTATCATATTGTAACATAGGAAATAACTGTTTTACTTCATCATAAATAGAAGCTAAACTAATTTTCCATGTTAATTCTTTGCTTGTATATATAGTTACTTCAATAGTGTCTTTCAAAAGATTCATATCAAAACCATGATTTTGTAATGTTTCTTGCATACTCTTATAGGAGTCTTCTATTTGTTTTTGTGTATATTCTCCATTATTTGGTAAATTAGCGGTTTTGTATAAATTTAAGTCTACTGGTGTCATTTCTATTAAATCTTTTTGCATTGTATTACGCATAGAAATAGAAGAAGAAAGAATAGTAATTGTCATAAATAGCATTAAACATATTACTGACATACTCGCTATGGTTGTGTTAATTTTATTATGTAATTGTCGCAAAATAAATACATTCATATCTTTTAAATATGTGTTAGGACGCATTTGTACTAGTTTTAATATTAATCCAGAAATAGACCAAAATACTAATATAGTTCCTATAATGCCCATAACCAAAATAGGGAATATTTTATCTGCAGTTGTTAATGTATTAGCCCCTATCGTTACTTTGTAATAGGCATACCCTAATAAGATACTTGCTATAAGAAATACTATAATACATATTACTGGATTTTTCATTTGAATTGTTTGATTTTTCTTAATGGCTGTTAATAAAGTGATTAATTTGTACCTAGATATAGTAATGGTATTAAAAAGCATAACCACTATATACATAATAGCAAAATATATACATGTTTTGATACATGCATTTTGTGAAAATACAAAAGTAAATTTTGACATATCTGCTTCAAAGAGTTTTCCTACTAATATAGACATAAATTGTGAAGCAAATACCCCTATTAATAAACCTACAACTAATGAAAGTATTCCTATCAGTACTGTTTCTAACCATAAAATTTTGGAAATTTGTGCTTTTCCCATTCCTAATGTCATATAAATACCAAATTCTTGCTTTCTACGATTTATCAGAAAATTGTTAGCATATACAATGAGTAATCCTAAAATAAAAGCAATAAATACAGAAATCAATTCTAGCATTCTTACTAGGAGTATAATCATGTCTCTTGTAGATTGAGAAACTTGAAGCATGGCTTGCTGGCTTTCTAATGAGTTAAACATATAAAAAATAGCAACACCTAATACTAAAGTAATAAAGTAGATAGCATAGTCTTTAAAACTTTTTTGAATATTTTTTAAGGATAATTTCCATAACATTATTTTTTCACCCTTTCTGCAACGTTTAACATGATTGTACTCTCTTTTAATTTGTTTTACCATCGAAAAGTGTTGCATAAACCTTACATTTTTGCAACTTAAAAAACTGTATTATCAAAATACAGTTTTTATAGTAGGTAGAAAGGAAGATTATCTTCCTCCCATTCCACCACCACCTCCTCCGGCCTCCGCCTCCGCCAGAGAAGCCTCCACCTCCACCAGAACCACTTCTGCTAGAGCTAGAAGAGTGTGCTGTGATTTGTGCTCGTGAAGTGTCATAAGCAGATTGTACATCTGTATTCATTCTACTAATGATACTTGCAGTTGCTCCATAGCGATACCATGAATTGGTTGTGAAATATATAACAGGATATTCTGTAGCAATTTTTTCTTCATCCCAGTTTTCTCTAATAAATACTTCTGGGTAGCTAGCTTTCATTTGTTCTATAGCTTTATCCGCTATACCAAATGCAGTAGCATACACCAAATATTTTTCCCATAAAACTAAGGCTGGAACTTCTTTTTCATTTAACAAAGAATATTCTTCCATGTATCTTGCCAGTGCCTTCCACTTTTCTTGTTCATCTGCCCCTTGTTGGGTTAAGACGGCAATTTTTCCTCCTGCTTTATCTTGTAGAGTTTTGTAATAATAAAATAACAAGATGATAGGAAATATAAGTGCTAGGCCAATTAGAGCAGATATAGGAAAATCTAATCCAAATTTAAAAAGTATACTTGTGTGAAATAATGGTATAAAAGTAGAAATATACATACATATAAGTACTCCATATCCATAGGTTGCTATATTACGCCATATAGTTGCTCTTTTACATTTAGCATATAAATATTCATTTGTTCTATCTACTAATTTTAATTGGTACAAACGATTACGTGCATGATTAACTATTTGATTAACAATATTACTATAATTATAATAATACACTTTAGCATAATGGTTGATATCTTCCATAGGGAATTCATCTTTTCCGTTACTTGCATTTTTCAATAATTGGTAAACTTGCTTTTCGTCTTCTTGTAGTGTTTCTGGTTCTTTTAAGAAACGAATATAAATTTGTTGATTATCTGCTCTTAAGGAAATAATTCTTTTTAAGCATAAATCCATAATAGTAGCAGATATCGCTTGACTTTGAATTTTTTGAGTTCCTATTCTTTCTTTGTCATACTTATATAAATAGCATGCTTCTGTAGGTGTTGCATCTTCCCTAGGTATTTCTCTATAATATGGTAATGGATGATATTCTATTTGTGCATTTTTTTGTTTATTTATTTTTCTATATTTTATGATTTTATATACAATATATAGAATAACTACTGTATAAATTAAATATTTCATTGTTTCTTGTATCCATGCAGTTCTTGTCAATTCGTCAGCTTCTTTTACCCATCTAGTTTCTTCTTGTAAAATGGTGTTGAGCTGACTTTGATATGTTATTTGAGAAGGATTTACCTGAAACATTTTTTCCTGTGTTACTATACGTACTTCTAGCATTTGTTCTGGCTCAAGGTTATCCATACGAAATTGTACTGTTTGATTATCCTTTTTTTCTATTACTCCATTAAATTGACCATGTCCCCATACTCTTAAGTTTTCTATATTGCTAACTGGTTGTGGTAAGGTTATGGTTCCTGTAACTTTTTTAGCAGGAACTGCATTTTGTCCTCGTGCTAAAAATTGCCAATAAAATTCTTGACAGTCTATATATTCTTTTACTACATCTGTTATTGTATAGGAAATTTGGAAATTTCTTTTTCCTAATAATGCATTATCCATTCCTACTCCCCAAGCAATTTCAAATGTTTTTTCATTAATTGGTAATGCATAGAAACAATTATTGGTAACATGATACATTTGCCTATCTATTTGTTGAAAATATTGATTAGTATCTAAATCTTTTATGGTAACATCTTTTATTTCTCCAAATTTGGAAGAAATATTAAAATTTCTCACCAGTGTATTAGTTTGCCCAATTTCCATGTTCCACGTTTCTGTTACTTTCATACTTCCATCTTCTTGTAAGCTTACTTGATAGTCAATGTGGTCTAAAATCTGGTATTGTGTAGTTATCCCTACCATAGTAATAAACATACATATACAAAATCCGGAAATAAAAAGTGTAATAAGTATTTTTCTAATTAACTTCTTCATAAGATTCCCCCTTGATTTTTTGAGTATATAAAAGATTTTCTATTTTTTGATTATATCTTTCTATTATATCATTGAGCTCTGTCACTTTCTTTTTTACTATTGGTATTTTTTTCAGAAGCCTATATGCCATCCTTCTAATACCATCTATGATAATGCATATAATGAATACTCCTAAACTTACTAATAATATATATGGGATACACCATGGAGAAGTTGCTAGATCATTAATGCCCATATATAACCAATATATATTCAAATTTGTATTTTCATGAATTAAATATACCGATAGTATAGAAGGGGTAATCCAAGTTATGCATTTTTGTACTTTGGCACTTTTAATTGTTTTTTGATAAAATGCTATAAATATATAAAAAGCCATAAGAACACTAAATGGATTTTTGAAGTTGAAGAAATCCCCATATAAATGATTCACAAAAATTTTTACAAAATTATTTTCTAAGTTTTGTACACGCAATGCAAAAACAAAAAAGTATATAATAGTTGCTATTATCCATATAATTATACATTTTCCTATATGATAACTTTTTTCTTTTGGTTTATAATATTGTTTTACATAAGCCCCTATTGTGTAATATAACAATGCTACTGGTAAGCTTCCAAAAAAAGCATTATATTGAAAGACAATGTTAAAAATACTAACCACTATAAATAAAATACCTAATAAGTATTGCATTTGCTTTTTTGTTAGTTGATTTAATAACAAATTATAGAATGGATACATCAAATATAAGAAAATATATGCAGTAATAAACCAATATTCTCCTGTTAAAATTGGGAAAATAACTTGTTCCCATTTTATAGGTAAATGAAGAAAATAGGCAATAATTGCTGCTAAAGTTGAAAATAAAATTGTCTTTCCCCATAAATTGAGAATATGTTTTAATTTAAATTTTTTATGAATCAGATAATATCCTGATATAATAAAAAAGATTCCATTGGCTACATTGGTTATTACTCTTAAAAACATAGCTATGATTCCATTAGTATCAGACATAATTCCTCTTTCTAAAATATTTGTATTATTAAAACAGTGAAATACTATAATCATAAACATAGCCATAATTCTTAACATATCTATTGTTATATTTCTTGTTTTTTCCTGCATTCTTTTCTCTCCTATTTTTTTTCATTATATCATTAGTATTTTTAGAAATCTATATTTTTTCAAAAAAAAATACAGGGGATAAAATCCCCTGCTTATGCATCATATTTTGAATCAATTCCAAAATACTGATTGCCTATTTGGAAAATGCACTCTCCCCATTTTTTCTCTCCTTGGTAAATTAAGTTGTTAGGTAGATCGTTATGTTGCAAAATTTCTTGTGCCATTTGGTAAATCTCATTTGGTATGTCTGTTCTGTAAATTTTGCTTTTTGTTGGCTCTGCATATTGATTTTTTGCATAGAGAACATCTTCAATGGTATAACATCCCATATGGTGATTGGCTGCTCTGTTAACTACTACGGCCATGGCATACTGAAATGCCATACGTCCAGCTTTATCTTTCGGTAAGTATACCTCTTTTCCATTTAATTTCACTAGAATTTCTTCTTGTGAATCAAAGTAATTGATAAACTCCTCCTGCTCTGTATAGGCAATAGCTGCTAGTAGTTGTACATCTTTTGAATAGCCTGTTTGCCGTTCTCTTACTGTGAAAAAATCCTCCTCTTCTTTTACTTCTTGCTGAGTTTCTTGCAATACTTCTTGGTTTTGCCTTTCATCATTTTGCGTTGTTTCCTTCTCTGTTGTAATGTAGATAATTTTTTCCGGCTGTGGTTTTTGTTCCCGAATGATTTCTTGCCAAAGCTTTTGTTCTCTTTGCCTTGTCTCTGCCTGTGCTTTCGGTACCTGCATACAAATTACAGCTCCTATAGTTAAGCCAATAGCAATTGAAAAAATGGTTCCCCGTTTCATTTTCTTTTCCTCCTTTGTTCTTCCCCTACTACAGTAGGGTTTTGTTTATGACTCCATATACAACTATTATATCACATTTTATGTTAACATTCAAATTATTCCAAATTTAATCTATGTTTTAACATCATAATGGTTGTTATATATGTTCCTACTAACATGATACTATTGGTTATCATGCTCGTTGTTAAAATTCCATACATAAAATTTGTGCCCACTTCTTCTCTATAAGCTTCTTGGATGCTTTCTGGTTGTAACCACATGAGTACAAATATTGCTATAGCATTTAATACTTGAGAAATTATATAAATGATTACCCAGGCAACCACAGAATATGCTAATTTATTCCCACTAAAAGAGTGCCCTACACTTAATGCACAATAAATTCCACTTAATAGTTGCATATAAGAAAGTATCATAATGATTATTGAAAATATAGCAAAATGTTGAATATAGCTATCAAGAGAATTCCATGCCACTTGTATACTGTTATAAAAGTCATTAAAAATTCCTGGTGTATAAAAAGCTATCATAATACTTAATATACTAATTAAAATACTAATAGCTGTAAATATCATTGCTGTAATAAACATACTAGAAACAATACTTGTTTTAGTTACTGGTAAAGTGTGTGTTAAATACCCCTCATCTTTTAAATTCTTTTTATAAAATATTTGTATAGCTACAAAAAAGGTATATACTAAACCAATAATAATGCTACATACCCAGGCCATAATAGTAAAACCATATATAATTTGAAAGGCACTAATATGGCTAGAAAGAACATTCATTACTTTAGCAAAAACGGCTAGGCCTAATATAATGAAATATAATGGATAAATTCTGCTTCCCATTTGACTAAGATCATTTTTAAGTAATTTCCTAAACATTTTTAAATACCTCCTTAAATGCATTTTCAATAGAACCTTTATATTGCATTCTTAATTCATCAGCACTAGATTGTAATACAATTTTCCCTTCGTGAATAAAAATTACCTCATCTAATATTTTTTCTATATCTGCAATAAGATGAGTAGATATGATAAGGGTTGCTTCTTCTTTAAAATTATCTAATATGAGCGATAATATATAATCTCTAGCTACAGGATCAACGCCTCCTATAGGTTCATCTAAAATATAAACATCTGCATCTCTGCTCATTACTAAAGCTAATTGTACTTTTTCTTTATTTCCTTTCGATAAAGTTTTTAATTTATCTTTTGGGTTGATTTTTAGTTTTTCTAGTAGTTCATATGCTTTTTCTACATGAAAATTAAAATAGAAATCAGAAAAGTATTGAATTATTTGTTCTATTGTTTCATTATCTGGTAAATAGGTTCTTTCTGGTAAATAGGAAATAATTTTTTTACTTTCCACTCCTGGCTTGCTTCCTAACACCAATACGTTTCCTGATGTTGGTACAAGCAAACCATTAATTAATTTGATTAGAGTAGTTTTTCCACTTCCATTTGGTCCTAATAACCCTATAATTCTTCCTTTCTCTATGGTTACGTTTACATCTTTTAAAATTTTCTTGTTTCCATAATCTTTATTAAGGTGTTCACATGTTATAATAGCTGACATTATTTTTCCTTCCTTTCTATAAATTCTAAAATTTCTTGTTTTGAAAAACCTAATTGTTGCATTTTTACTAAAAATTCTTGTAGTAAATTGCTAGCTAGTTCTTTTTTTAGTTCTTTTAACTTTTGCTTATCTTCTGTAATGTATTTTCCATTTGTTCGTTGTGTAAAAATTAAATGTTCATCTTCTAATTGAAATAAAGCCCTTTGTACCGTATTCGGATTAATTTTACTTTCCATGGCTAGCTCTCTTACTGCAGGTAACTTTTCCCCAGGTTTAAATTCTCCTGAAGCAATAGCCATTTTAATTTTTTGTATTAATTGTAGGTAAATGGGGCTATTATTCTCAAATTGAAACTCCATATTTTCTCCTTTCATTGTATTAATGTGTTAATACAATTATACATTGAATTTATTTTTTGTCAATACTTTTTTAGAATATTTTGTTTTTTTAATTGACTTTTATGGGTAACTTGTGTATGATTATACTATAACTTTTAGATAAAACTTTGATTTAGGAGGTAGTCATGAATCGAATTTTAAGAGTAACTGTTTGTTTATTATTAGGCATCAGTATATTTTTTGGGACATCTTGTTTAGCAACAGATATTAATATGAATTTACAGTCTGATACTAATGCTACGGGTAATGAATTACAATCTAATAGTTCTATAGATAATAATTCTCAGATGACAACAACAGTTGAAAGTTCAAGCCAGAATGAAAGTGAAGGGCTTACTATTGAAGCTATATTAAATATTCTACTAATTGTTGTTGGTATAGTATTAATTTTATTAGGAGTGGCTGTATTAATTAGGCTAAAAAAATAAAAATATTTTATTGCAAATTTTTGGAAAATTTGCAATATTTTTTTGTCTATTTTCGTTTTATTTTGTATATTTTTCTTGAAAAAAATCAATACTATAATTAAATCATAATTCAAATTTATGATACTTGTAAGGAGGTTACCAACATGAAAAAGAAAATTATTTTTTCTCTTCTTATTCTTGTTTCTGCTTTAGTAATTTCCATTTCCTTTGTTTCCGCCATGGATAACGTTGGCAATGTTGCCAAAGAAACAACTGAAGGTATAAAAAATACTGCTGTAGATTTTGCCAGTGGTATAGGAAATACTGCTAGTGATATGTCTAATGGTGCAAAAAATGTCACTTCAGATATGGAAAGAGGTATGGAAGATATGACTTCTGGTATAGGCTCTACTATGCAAAATACTAGTAATGATATAGTAGGAATGACTACAGATAACAATTCTTCTTATTCTGCAGAAAGAACATCTGCCATGGGAGATGCACCTATTGTGTTTGGTATGAATGCTAGTACATTAACTTGGCTCATTTTAGGTTTAATTGCTGTTGCCATTATTTCTTTAATATGGACTTATGTAAAGGAACGTAATGAAGCTAGTGAACACATAGAGCATTAATTGAGGTAAAAAAGGAAATAGTTATGAAAATCTATTTCCTTTTTTTTATTTTTCGTGTATAATACCCAAAAGAAGTAAAGAGGTGTTATATATGGCAGAGAAAAAAAAGATATTGGCTAAAAATCCTGTAGCCTATCATAACTATCATATTCAAAATACATTAGAAGCGGGAATTGTATTAACCGGAACAGAAATCAAATCTATTCGTGCGGGTAAAGTGAATTTAAAAGATAGTTATGCATCTATTAAAAATGGTGAAGTGTATGTGTATTCTATGCATATTAGCCCTTATGATCATGGAAATATTTTTAATAAAGATCCTCTTCGTGATAGAAAGTTATTGCTTAATAAACAAGAAATTCGCAAATTAATTGGTTTGATTAAACAAAAAGGATATAGCTTAATTCCTATTTGTTTATATTTTAAAGGGAATTTTGTAAAGATGGAGCTAGGCATTGGTACTGGTAAAAAACTTTATGATAAGCGTCAAGACATTGCAAAAAAAGATGCACAAAGACAAATGGAAATTCACTTAAAAGAAAAAAATCAATATTAAAAAAGCCCATAAGTATCTCTTATTAGAATACTTATGAGCTTTTTTTATGTTTACATTCTTTCCGGCATTTGCATACCTAATAATTCTGCACCTTTTTTTAGTACTTCCCCTACTACTTTTGTTATATATAAACGAGCTTTACGTACATTTTCTTCTTCTACTAATACTTTGTGATTATTATAAAAAGTACTATAAGCTTGACTTAGGTCAATTAAATAACGAGATAAAATAGAAGGTTCTTCTTTTTCTGTTACTTGAATAAGTATATGTTTAAACTGTTCTAGTAGTTTTGCAATTTGCATAGCATCTGCATCACCTAATACGGTATAATCTATCTGGCTTGCATCTAAATCAGGTTCTTTTGCTTTTTCTAATACACTTTTGGTACGCACATACATATATTGAATATATGGTCCTGTTTCTCCTTGGAAATTCAAAACTTCATCCCAGTCAAATACTTCATCTTTCATACGGTTATTGGCTAAGTCATTAAATACTACTGCACCTAAGCCAATTATTTTCGCTGTTTCTTCTTTATTTTCTAATTGTGGCTCTTTTTCTTCAATAATTTTTCTTGCTCTTTGAATGGCTTCTAATAGCAAATCTTCTAATTTGACAATAGTTCCTTCCCTTGTAGACATTTTTCCTGAAGCAAGTCTTACCATGCCATAAGGAACATGCTCTAAACCATCTACATATTTTTTATCTAAGTCTAAATATTGAGCTACAGTAAAAACTTGTTTAAAATGCAAAATTTGCTCATAGGATGTTACATATATGGCTTTATCATAATCGTAAGTTCTTGCACGATATAGTATTGCTGCTAAATCTCTTGTAGCATATGTGGTAGAACCATTTGATTTTTGAATAATACATGGTGCCATATCTTTTCCTACATCTACAATTTTTGCTCCTTCAGAAGTAATTAATTTTCCTTTTTCTTCTAGCTTTTGTATCACTTCTTCCATTTTATCAGAATAAAATGATTCTCCATTCCATGAATCAAATTTACT
Source organism: uncultured Clostridia bacterium (assembly GCA_944388655.1). GTDB lineage: Bacteria > Bacillota > Clostridia > TANB77 > CAG-508 > UMGS1663. The sequence goes on from CALXJP010000077.1 coordinate 11,023, forward strand.
TCCTAATAAATCATATACCCTTTGAAATTCTTTTAAGCTTAGTTCTTTAAACTTTTTCCAAATTTCTGTGCAGTAGGCATCTCCTTCTTCTAACTTTTTAAAATTATCTCGGCATGCTTGTAATACGCTTTCATCTTCTTCACATAATTGATTGATACGTACATATATTTTAGTTAATTCGTCTATTGGATTTTTTTCTATATCATATTCATCTTTCCATCTTGTATAACCTTCTATTAGTTTTCCAAATTGTGTTCCATAATCTCCTAAATGATTAATTCCTATTACATGATACCCTAAATATTCATAAATATGGTATAAAGCTCCTCCTATTACCGTTGTACGTAAATGTCCAATGTGAAAAGGTTTAGCTATATTGGGAGAAGAGTAATCTATTACAATATTTTTGCCTTCTCCTATTTTATATGGTTTTATCATGCCAAAGTCTTGTTCTTGTAATACATTTTTTATAAAAGCTACTTTGTTAATAAAAAAGTTAATATATCCGCCTACTACTTCTACTTTTTCAAACCATTCGTCTTGCTGTAGGTTTAGTTTTTCATAAATTTCTTGTGCTATTATAGCAGGTGCTTTATGATATATTTTTGCCAACTTAAAACAAGTAAACGCATAATCTCCCATTTTACTGTCTTTTGGTTTTTCTATACAATCTAATATTAGTTCTTCTTCTAATTGTGTTTGTTCTTTTATTATTTTCGTTATGTATTGTTTCCCATCTATCATATTTCTTCTTCCTTTCATTTTCTTATTGTAACAAAAAAATATCTCTATTGCAAGTTTAACTAGTATTATCTTATCATAACATTTGATGCAAGTCTATAAAAGCTATTGTTTTTCTACAATTTCTACAATATCTGCTATATATTCTCCTATAACAGGAATATTTAAAGCCACTATTTTTTGTAAAATAATAATTAAAATAGCTGTAATAATGGTTACTCCTATTCCAATTCCCATTCCTTTAAATATTCCCGATATAAATTGTCTTAGGAGTAGTTTTTTTCTATTTCCTAGCAATTCTGATACTTCTACTAGGTTTGCTTTTAATAAATTTTGGTTTAATTCATCTATTTTTTTATATAATAGATTTTCTTTTCTTTTTCTATAATAATGCAAAATACACACCTTCCTTTTTATAGAGTGTGTATTTTTTGCTTTTTTATACTATTTATTGCATGATTTCATTAGTTACTATATTGGTATCGTTTGCTATACTATTGGTTATGCTATTTTGCATTTCATTTTTTTCTTGTTCTTCTTTTTCCACTGCTTCTTCTAATTTAGTAACTAGCTCTTGCAATTTCTTAATATCTTTTCCTATCATTTCCCAATCATTACTATTATTAGATGTTGTTAAATTGTTATTTGCTCTAATAATGGCTTGTACTAAGTCATCTACACTATCTGTATTTTCCACTTCTATTTCTACTGCATATTGAGAAACAAGTTTCGCTAAGGCTTCTTGTAAAGTGTTTCCAATTGCTACTTTACTTCCAGAAGCTACTACTACTTTCTTTAATACAGGTACTGCTTCTTCTGTTTCTGCTGTGCTAATTTGATAAATTGGCTCTACATATAACAAAGTATTTTCTAGGGGAATAATTTTTAAGTCTTTTATAATTTTAGTTCCAGTTACATTTAAACTTTCAATCTCTTTAGCAATGGTTTCATCTTGTTCTAATTGTGTATCTAATTGCATTGGTCCTAAAATGTTACTATCTGCAGAATATTTATATATAGTAAGTTTTGCATTTCCACTATTGTCATAAGTACCTATTAAATAGGAAATTAAATTTTGTTTTCCATATGGCGTATATGGTAATACCAAGCCTAAAGTAGGTTCTTCTGTATTGATAGGATTGACCATTGTATAATATGGTTCTATTTCTGTTCCATTTTTGGTTAATACTCTACCCGCATTATGGGTAGCAATTTTCCAAGTGTCATCTCCTCTATATAATACATCTGGTTGTATGTTATGATATCTAGCTATAATATCTGCTTGAATTTTGTATAAATATTCTGGATATACAAAATGCTCTGTAATATCTGCTGGAATGGTTTTATCTGCATCTTGAAACAACTCTGGATACATTTTATCATATGCCATAACAATTGGATCATTTCTGTCTGTAATGTAAAATTCGATGGTACCATCATAAGCATCAATTAATACTTTTACAGAATTTCTAATATAATTTAATTCCATTTTTTGCGTAGCGGTAACTTGCATAGTTGTTTTTTGTGCATATGGATATTGGTTAGAAGTAGTATATGCATCTAGCACCCATACTAATTTTCCTTCGTCTGTAATCACCATATAAGGATTTTCGTCATATAGCAAATATGGCATTACTGTTTTAGCTCTATTGATGATATTTCTATTCGTTAAAATCTTACTTTCATCTGTTACATTTCCTGAAAAAGCAAGTTTTAAATCTCCTTCTTTAATAGCCAATATAATTCTATCTAAAAAGTTTAGTTTTAGTCCAGCTTCTCCGTCATAAACATTTTCTGCATTTTCCGCACTGCTAGAGTCTAATTTTGGATAGTCAAATTCTTTTTTATCTTTACTATTGGTTACCACTGTGTCATTGGTTTGCATACCATAATAAATTCGTGGTTCTGTAATAGATATAACATCATTATTTTCAAAACCTTTCTGTACATGTTGTAAGGTTCCATCTTCGTTGGTTTCTGTTGCTGATGTAATGATTGCTCCAAATCCGTGGGTATATTCATATGTTTTGTTATTATATGTTCCGGAACTATTAACTACTATTTCTCTTGGCGAAATGTATAGCAATTGTTCTTCTCCATTAATTACATATTTTTGCACACTGGTATCTCGATAAGAATAGTAGCCTTTGGCAGTTTGGCTATTTTTCACGTCTCTTAATACTACATCTGGTGTAGCAATATTAATGTTTTGAATGGTATCTTCATTTTGTTTAATTTCTTCAGAGGTTATGGCTGATGCTTCTTCTAAAGCAATTTCTTCTATGTTGATATTATAAGCATCTTTGGTATATTGAATATTGTGTTCAATATATGTTTTTTCTTTATCTAATTCTTGGTTATTAATAAATATTAAATTGAACCCTAACATAACAATAAATAGTGCTACAAGATAAGTTGGTACACCAGCTATTGCCATAATTACTTTTCTATTGTTTCCTTGTTTAAAATATTTAATTCCTAAATATACAGAAACAATAATTACTACAGCTAAAATTCTATACCCCCATAGTTTAATGGTTACATCTGCAAATCCTGCTCCATATAAAGAATAGGTCGTGCTATCATTTTCCAGGCTTAAGAATTTGCTTGTTTCTATATCAAAGGTTTGTACAAATACAAATGTTGCAAAAATAACAGCTAAAATCATAATATTTCCTGTTAATTGCTGGATTAATTTACTCTTCTTTAATGTTTGTCTATCTATTCCATCAAAAAACATATTAAAGGTAATAATATAATAAATAATACTATATATGGTTAAGGCAACAACTGCTATCATAGCATACCATAGTATTAATTCTATAAAAGGTTGTATAAATACAAAATACGAAATATCTATACCAAATACTGGGTCACTCATTCCAAATTCTATTGAGTTAAAGCACATTAATGCTTTTTCCATAATGAAGTTAGAAGTTAACATACTTACCAAAATAGCTACAATAAAAGAAATAGATTTGTTAAGTAATTTTGGCATCGGTTTATTTTCTTGCTCAAAAAATTCTGTTAACCCTTTTTTGATTCTTGTATTGGTAATATACATTAAAATAAATATAACTAGAAAATTGATGATAAATGTTGTTGACATATAGTTTACATTTAACCAAAAAGAGTTGACATATTGTTCCCCTAACTCATAAGTTTCTAAGTATGTTCCTCTTAGCATAACATATGCAATAATGGCTACAACAATTGCAAATATAAATACAATAATTGGTCTTATTTTTTTCTTCTTGATGGGCTTTTCTTTAGTTTGTACTTGATTATTTTTTTCTTCCATATATACTCCCTTCACATCCCATGTTCTATTTTTCAGTTTCAACTAGAGCTTCAACAAATTCCTTGCTGTTAAATTCTTGCATATCTTCCATTTGTTCTCCTACCCCTATAAATTTAATTGGTATATGGTTTTCTTCTACAATACCTAATACAACTCCCCCTTTTGCTGTTCCATCCAATTTAGTTAAAACAATTCCATTAATATCTACCGTTTCTTTAAAAGCTTTTACTTGTTGAATAGCATTTTGTCCTGTAGTTGCATCTAGTACTAATAATACTTCTTTAGCAACATCTGGTAATTCTTTATCTATTACTCTTTTTATTTTTAATAGTTCATCCATTAAATATTTTTTATTGTGTAGCCTTCCTGCCGTATCACAAATTAGTACATCTGCATTTTCTTCTTTCGTTCTTTTTATTGCATCAAATACAACAGATGCAGGGTCTATTCCTTCTTTTCCTTTTATCATTTCACATCCAGCTCTTTGTGACCATATTTCTAATTGTTCTACAGCTGCTGCTCTAAAAGTATCTGCTGCCGCAATAACCACTTTTTTTCCTTGCATTTTTAGGCGATTAGCAATTTTTCCAATAGAAGTCGTTTTTCCTACTCCATTAACACCTACTACTAAAATAACGGAAGGTTTTGTTTCTAAATGTAAATTAGTATCTTCATGATTTAAAATATTTTCCATTTCTTGTTTTAACGCTTCTTTTACTTGCATTTCTTCTTTGATGTTTTCTTTTTTTATTCTTGTACGAAGTTGTTCTATTAGTTTCATAGACGTTTCCATGCCTACATCAGACATGATTAAAACTTCTTCTAATTCTTCTAATAATTCTTCATCTACTTTTCTAAAACCACTAAAAACTTGATTCATTTTTTCATCAAAAGAATTTTTAGTTTTACTTAAACCTTGTTTTAACTTTTCAAAAAAAGACATTTTTTTCCACCTTTTCTGTTTTTATTTTTGTTTACATACATCTCAATTATACCATTTTATTGAATTTTTTCAAGTAACTACCTAAAATTTGTTAGTTTTTTATGTAAGTTCATATCCTTATCTTTGCCGTGAATAGAAAAGATAATTTGTCATATTTTATTTTCGATACTTGCAAATGTTCTCAATTTAAAGTATAATGATTTTGTTACTAATAGTTATTGCATTCATAAATTTATGATGCATCTCTCATTAAAGGAGGAAAATAATGGAAGAAAGAATCGTTAAACCTTTTACTTTGTGGAGACATTTTAAAGGTTCCAGAGCTTTAGTCATTACATTAGCACAACACAGTGAAACTGGTGAGAAATTAGTAGTTTATCGTTGTGTTGATAGTAATGGAAAAGCAAATCATGCAGATGGCATTTATGCCAGACCTTTGCAAATGTTTTTATCTGAAGTGGACCATGAAAAGTATCCGAATGTAACACAAAAGTATCGTTTTGAAGAAATTGTGGATTAGAAAATCCCCCATTGGGGATTTTCTATTTTGTTTTTAAAACCAAGACTTCTTACGAAAGGGACACCGCTATATGCAGTGTCCCTTGGGGATATCATTTCTTTACTCTTCTTGCTTTTTTTACTTCTGGAGCATTGCCTTTATTAAAATTTTTATAAATTTACCAATTAATGATTTTTTCTATAATCTCCACATCTTCTATTTTATTAATTTCAAAACATTTTTTACCCAAATCTTTTATAGAAGCACCCAAATGATACATTTCTTTATTATCTATTATTATAAATCTGTCATGAAATTTATTCGTTTTAGTAACTTTTAATATAGGATATTCTTTATTGAATTTTTGAACATCTATATTTTGAATATTACTTTTGTTAGATGTAAAAATAACTACTTCTACATTGTTCTTCTTTTTAGTCAGCATTTTCAAAACGCTATCATCAATATGATTATCTATAATTAAAATTTTCTTATTTGCTCTTTTTATAATATCTATTATTAGACTATATGCATCATATATTTGACCTTCGAAAAATATTCTCTGTTTGATATTTTCTTCATGTTGTAATTGATTAAATATTATATCAAATTTTTTATCATGTTCTAGTAGTTTATATTCCATATTTGTTAGTCTTTCAAATACTTGTCCATTAAGCATTAAGAACTTTCTCATTTCAATAAAAGCTTTCATAATATTTACACTAACACTTACTGCCACATCACTTTTTAATAAAGCTGATAACATTGCTATACCTTGTTCTGTAAAAACATACGGCAAATATTTACGATGTTTCCCTCTTCCTAAGTTTTCGTTTAAGGTCGCAATTTGCGACCTTATAGGAATTATCAAAATTTTCTTGTATACTATCTTTGCACCTTAAAACTTCGTATTCTTCATTTGTTAATTGAAAGCAAAAGTTTTCAGGAAATCTTTGTTTATTTCTATTTACAGTTTCATTTATTCTTTTAGTAGGATAATGATACAGCATTGCTACATCACTATCTAACATAACTTGTTTTTCTCTTATGTTATATATTAAATTTTTTATTTCTTCATTGGATATTTCATTTTTCATTGGTAATTTATTTTTTTCCATTATTTCACATCCTTTTTTGAACCACATATAGTATAAACATTTGTTCGTTGTTGTCAAGTAATTTATCCTATTTTGTATATTAGTTTTATATAAAAAAACAACCTACAAACCTTATAGTCGTAAGTTGTTATCATTTGGAGCTAATGGGGGGAATCGAACCCCCGACCTGCAGATTACGAGGCTGCTGCTCTACCAACTGAGCTACAATAGCAAATCTTGTAATAGAATAACACATTTTTTTAAAATAGTCTATATTTTTTGTTAAATTTTCTAAGGACTGCAAAATTACAGTCCTTCTAGCAATCTTTTTTATATAGTTTTCATATCATTGATCCATTTTTTACTATGTTATTTCATTACCTCACTTAAGACTTTTGCTAAATACTTCATACTATTTAAACATTCCTCCATCGTATTTCCTGTTGCTCCTACTTCTATAATAGAGGCTGCTTTTGCCAGATGTTGATTATATCTTGAGTTACGAAGTACAATTGATTTAAATAACCCTGGGTATAGTTCATTTGCTTTTTCTTGTACTTTGACTGCAAATTTTAAATTCTGCAACCAATTATCATGCTCGCCTCCTCCATCGGTTCCAATAACAAACATGAGTTGTGCAGCCATTTCATCTCCTATCTTTACCTTTGGTGCATACGAATAATCTCCTATAGCATCTCTATGTATATCAATAACTACGTCTGTATTAGGATTTGTGGTTAATAAATTTTGTACTGTTGTTAAAGAACGGTCATATGAGCCATTATATGCTGGATAATCATGATATGTTTTATCATGTATTACATGATAACCATAACTGATGAGTTGCTTTTCTAGTTCAGTTCCTACTCGTACTACATTAAAATTTAAGTCTGTTGTTCTATATGTACCAGATTGTTCATATTCATATCCTGGACTTGGTGTATAACTTTCACATGTATGAGTGTGAAAAATCATAACATTTTCATTATTTACTGTAACATCTGGTGTTAACATTTCTTCTGTTAGTTGATACGAAGTACCATTTTTTATTTGCACCCCATGATAACTATTTGTAAATTTATCCGGTACATTTGTTGCTTGCACCTCTGTTGAAAGGCCTGTTTGTGGGTGTTCTACTTCCGTTTGCTCTACAGTATTTGCTATCTGTGTATTTTCTGCTTGCGTATTTTCTTCCTCTTGCTGATTTTGCCTTATATTCTCTCCTCTACTTACCATGCTATGTGCCATTTTTATTTCTAAATCTAAAGGAATGGTAAAAGGATTTGTATTGGTTTCTTCTTTTGCTACTTTTTGTATTTGAGACATCCCCGGTATAGAAAAATCAAGTAATTCTAATAATTGTATATTTTCAAAAATCTTGCTTATTTTAACTTGTTTTTGGTTATCAAAACCACCTGAAAAAAATCTAGCAAGTAACATAACAATTCCTATAAAAATGATAAACTTGACTAGATTTTTTATAATATCTTTGATATGGATTACCGACATATTCACCATATTTTCTTTTTTCCCTTCCTTTGTACTATAAGTGCTATATATTAATATATGCCTGTACATCGGAAAATATGATACTTTGTCTTTATTTTAATTTTTCAATTGCTTCTTCTATACCAATGGTTTGTTGCTCTCCTGTTGTCATATTCTTTAGCGTGACTTTTTGATTTTGTATTTCATCTTCTCCTATGAAAATAACATAAGGAATATGCAATTTATCTGCATATTTAAGTTTTGCTTTTATTTTTTTATCTTCTAAATATATCTGTGTAGCTATTTTATTTTCTCTTAACTTAGTAACTATAGGTAAACATGGCTTAATATCTTCTACCATAGGAATAATTAAAACATCTGCCATATTTTCTTTATATTGTTTTAATGCTTGTAGTTCATTTAATTGATAAAATAATCTAGTAATTCCAATAGAAACCCCTACTCCCGGTAATTTCTTATCTGTATAATATTCTGCTAAATTATCATATCTTCCTCCAGAGCAAATGCTACCTAAACTACGATATTCATTTAAAAATGTTTCATATACTGTACCCGTATAATAGTCTAAGCCCCTTGCAATGCTTAATTCTATTTGAAAATTTTCTTCTGGTACACCTAAAGCACGAACATGTTGTACAACAAATTTTAGCTCCTGTATACCTTGTTGTAGTTCTCCTTCTTGTGTAATCATTTTTTCTAGCTGTGCTATTTTTTCATCATTATTTCCTGTAATTTGTATAAAATCTAAAATTTTACGAATTGCTTCTTGAGAAACTTGTAATTCTTCTAATTCTTCTGCTACTTTTTCTGGTCCGATTTTTTCTATTTTATCGATTGTTCTCATTATTTCTACAGAGTTTTGCTTTTGTCCTACTTCTTCGAATAATCCATTTAAAATTTTTCTATTATTTATGCAAATAGTAAAATCATAAAATCCTAAATTATGCATTGTTTGATAGATAATACTTGGTATTTCTGCATCGTTATATAAACTTAAGGACCCTTCTCCAATAATATCTACATCACATTGATAAAATTCACGAAATCTACCTTTTTGAGGACGTTCTCCTCTATACACTTTTCCTATTTGATATCTTCTAAAAGGGAAGGTTAGTTCATGATAATGTTCACTCACATATTTGGCAAGAGGTACTGTTAAATCAAATCTTAATCCTAAGTCATTATCTCCTTTTTCATAACGATAAATTTGTTTTTCTGTTTCTCCACCTGCTTTTGCCAGTAACACTTCTGCACTCTCTATAATTGGTGTGTCTAATGGTAAAAATCCAAATGACTCATAAGTTTTTTTAATACGTTCTTTCATTTCGTTCATTTGTATTTGTTCGTTGGGTAATAGTTCCATAAAACCTGGTAAAGTTTTTGGTTGCACTTTTTCCATTCTTTTCTCCTCCATTTAAAAATCTTCTCTTGGTTTTAGCTCTAAATAAATTGGCGCTTCTTCTTTTATTTTGGTTATTTCTCCATGCCCCGGATATACAATTGTTTCTCCTGGTAATTTCATGAGTTTATTGGTAATACAGTCAATAATTGCTTCAAAACTTCCTGTAGGTAAATCTGTTCTTCCCCAGGTTCCTTTAAATAAAGTATCTCCTGAGATGAGCATATTTTCTTTAGGAATATATATACAACTACCGCCTTGTGTATGTCCTGGCGTATGGATGACTTGTAATTCCAAATTTCCTAAATGCAAAGCATCTCCCTCTTCTACTCGAGAGTCAGCTTCTAATATAATATCCTCTTTTGCAATCATGCTACAATTGATTTGAGGATTATTTAATCCTTCTGCATCTAAACGATGAATTAAAATTTTTCCACCTTTTGCTTGTTGTAAACCGTGTTACTCCTCCAATATGATCTCCATGGCAATGTGTTAAATATATATACTTCACATTGGCATGTAAAGCTTCTAACATTTCTATAATTTTTTCTATTTCTCCTCCTGGGTCTACTACCATGGCTTCTTTACTTGTTTCCTCTAAAATAATATAACAATTGGTAGTAATACCTAAAGTTGTATTAACACGTATTTTTTTGAATATCATTTGTATGCCTCCCTTTATTTTTTACGTTTTACTTCATATACACTATCTACTTTTCTTACTGCTTTTAGAAGTTGGTTTAGTTCTTCTAAATCTTCTACCTCTACAGTAATATCTGTAGTTGCTATTCTCTCTTTATTAGCTCTTGAGTTTATGGCTACTAGTTTGGTTTTAGAAGCATTAATAGCTTGTATAATATCAGCTAGTAATCCATTTCTGTCATTAGCAAAAATCTCTACATCTACGTTATAAGAAGCTTTTTTATCTGTGTGCCAATATACATCTATCATTCGGCTTTCACTATCTTCAAATAAGTCTTTCAAGTTTTTGCAATCTGCTCTATGAATAGATACACCTCTTCCTCTAGTAATATATCCTACTATATTATCTCCTGGAACAGGATTACAGCATTTGGAAAGTTTAACTAAGCAGTTATCTATTCCTTTAACTACTACACCTGCTTTTGAAGGTTTATTTTCTTTGTCTTTTTCTTTTGCTAGTTCTTCAATTTTTGCTTCTACATTTTCTTCTTTATGGACTTTTCGGTATTCTTCTAAAATTCTAGCAATAATTTTTCCACTAGTAATTGCACCAAATCCAATTGCCGCATACATATCTTCTACAGTATTAAATTTGTATCTAGTTAATGCTCCTTGTACAAATTCTGGTTTAAACAGTTCTGCATAATTCATTCCAATTCTTTTGATTTCTTTTTCTACTGCTTCTTTTCCCTTTTCTATGTTTTCTTCACGTAGATTTTTCTTAAACCATGCATTAATTTTATTTTTTGCCGCTGAACTTTTAATAAATTTTAACCAATCACGGCTTGGTCCTTTTGCATTATCGGAAGTAATAATTTCTACTATATCTCCATTTTTTAGCTTTGTGATGATAGGCATCATTTTACTGTTGATTTTACAACCAGTCATATGATGTCCTACTTCAGCATGAATGCTATAAGCATAATCAATTGGTGTACTTCCTCTTGGTAAAACTTTTATATCTCCTTTTGGTGTAAATACATATACTTCATCTTCAAAAAGTTCTGTTTTTAAAGTATTTAGAAATTCCTGTGGGGTTTGCATATCTTTTTGCCATTCTAATGTTTCACGAAGCCATGCTAATTTATCTTCTGTTACTACAACATTGGCCTTTTTTCCTTTCATAAAGCTAGCTTCTTTATATGCCCAATGTGCAGCAATACCAAATTCAGCAACACGGTGCATATCCCATGTACGAATTTGCACTTCAAAAGGTGTTGCATTTTCTCCAATTAATGTTGTGTGTAAAGATTGATACATATTAGGTTTTGGAACTGCAATATAGTCTTTAAATCTGCCTGGCATTGGATTATATAGTTCATGCACTACTCCTAAAGCTGCATAGCAATCTTTTACAGAATTAACAATAATACGTAAAGCAAATAAGTCATATATTTGGTCTAATGTACAATTGTCTCTTTTCATTTTTCTATAAATACTATATAAATGTTTTGCTCTTCCCGTTATTTCTCCTTCTATTTTTTGTTTTTTCAGTTGCACACGAATTTCATTTTCTATTTTATCGATAAATTGTAAACGTTCTTCTCTTTTTTTGTTAATTCCCTCTATAATTTCACGATATTCGCCTGGGTATAAATATTTAAAACTTAAATCTTCTAATTCCCATTTTAATGAATATATACCCATTCTATTAGCAAGTGGGGCATATAATTCCATGGTTTCTTTTGCATTGGCAATTTGTCTATCACGTGTTAGATATTTTAAAGTTCTCATATTATGTAATCTATCTGCTAGTTTAATCATGATTACACGGATATCTTTTCCCATAGCCAAAAACATTTTTCTATAGTTTTCTACTTGTGCTTCTTCTACTGATTCATAGTTTAGCTTGCTTAATTTAGTAACACCATCTACCATGTCTGCAATTTCTTGGCTAAATTCGCGCACTAAGTCTTCATGGCTCACTTCGGTATCTTCTACAACATCATGTAAAAGGGCTGCACAAATTGTGCTTTCATCTAGCCCTAAATCTGCTAAAATATACGCAACTTGTACAGGGTGAATAATATATGGTTCTCCTGATTTTCTAAGCTGATCTCCATGCTTTTCTTTTGCAAATTGATAAGCACGCAAAATAATTTTGGTATCTGCTCTTTTATTTTTTTTCTTTACTTTTGCAATAATATCTTCTATGGTTCTTTCTATATTATTTTCTTGCATAGGCACTTACTCCTTTTACTTTGTTATTGCTAAAATCATATCGATTAATCTCATTTGTACCTTTTTTGCTCCATTATATTCATTAATTTCTAAACTTCCTACAACATCTACTTTATTTCCTAGTTTAAATTCTTCTGCCAAATATCCCATTTGAAATCCTACTACGTCTAAATAAAAATTATCATCTTGTAGTGTTAATTTTATATGTTTCCCTTCTGATAAAGTACGAATGGATTGAATTTTTACATTTCTACAGGCAAAAATAGGTTCTTTGTTAGCTTCTCCAAAAGGTTGTAATAAATCTAATTGGGTAACTGTTTCTATAGAAATATCTTTAAAGCTAATTTCTTCATCAATCTCAATAATAGGTATTATATCACAAATATGGCTATTTTGACCATATTCTTGTAATTCTTTTTTAAAATTTGAAAAATTTTCACTTTTTAAGCTAACACCTACTGCCATAGCATGACCACCAAATTTTTCTAAATATTGAGAATTTTTAGTTAATGCCTCATGCAAATTAAATCCTGGTATACTTCTTCCAGAACCTTTTGCCTCTTTTCCTTCTATACCCATTAATATACTTGGTTTAAAATATTTTTCTGTAATTTTTGATGCCACTATTCCAATTACTCCATGATGCCATCCTTCTTTTGCTAGAACTATAATGCTTTGTGCATTTTTTTCTTCTTCTATTTTTTGTACTGCTTCTTCATAAATATTTTTTTCCATTTCTTGTCTTTGTTGGTTATATAGATTTAATTGCATAGCTATCGCTTTTGCTTTTTCTTTATCTTCTGTTAAAAATAATTCTAACGCTATTTTGGCATCTGCCAATCTTCCGCAGGCATTAATACGAGGTGCAATGCCAAATGAAATAGTATTAGAGTCTATTTTTGTATAGCCACATATTTTTAATAATTCTTGTAATCCTATGTTTTTAGTTTGCTCTACTAGTTTTAAACCTAATTTGGTAATAACTCTATTTTCATCTAATAGTGGTACAATGTCTGATATAGTTCCAATACATACAATATCTAAATATTTTAAATACTCTTTTTCTGGTAAGTCCATTTTTTTACTTAATGCTTGTATTAGTTTAAAAGCTACTCCTACTCCTGCTAATTGATTAAATGGATATAAACTGTCTTTTCTTTTAGCATCTACTACTGCTATAGCATCTGGTAATTTTTCAGGAACTTCATGATGGTCTGTAATAACTATGTCTACGCCTAGTTCTTTGGCTAAGGCTACTTCTTCTACAGAGGTAATTCCACAATCTACTGTAAGAATAAATTGGTAACCGTTTTGGGCAATATGCTTTATGGCTTCTTTATTTAATCCATACCCTTCTTCTATTCGATTAGGAATATAGTAGTCTATGGAAATTTCTCTATCTTGAAAAAACTTTTTTAATATGGTAATACTTGTTATTCCATCTACGTCATAATCTCCATATATAAGCATTTTTTCATTATACTGTATTGCTTTTAAAATTCTTTCTACTGCTTTTTCCATATCTGGCATTAAAAAAGGGTCATAAAAATCATGTCTTGTAGGCGCTAAAAATTTTTTGAGTTGTTTTTCTTCTGTGATATTTCTATTCACTAAAATACTAGAAACTAGCTTTGTTAAATGATATTGTTTTTCTAGACTTTCTACTTCTTCTTTATTGGCGTGGTAACATTTCCACTCTTTTTTCATTTAGTTTTCCTTCCTCTTTTTTGATATTGTTCACATTTTATCATAAAAGTATATAAAAATCTATAAATATATAAAAGAACTTATCGTTTTTGTTGATAAGTTC
>CALXJP010000078.1 GCA_944388655.1 uncultured Clostridia bacterium
TTCCTATAGCATAAGAAACTTGTATTTCACATTTCTTTGCTATACCATTTGCTACTATATTTTTTGCGATAAAGCGTAGCATATATGCAGCAGATCTATCTACTTTACTTGCATCTTTTCCAGAAAAACAGCCTCCACCATGTCTTGCATATCCACCATATGTATCTACTATTATTTTTCTACCTGTAAGACCTGAATCTCCTAAAGGTCCACCAATTACAAATCTGCCTGTTGGATTTACATATATTTTTGTATTTTCATCCATCATATTTTGTGGAATTTCTTCATTAATTACTTTTTCAATTATGTCTTTTTTTAATTGGTCTAAATTAGCAGATTCTAAGTGTTGTGTAGAGATTAAAATTGTCTCAATTCTTTTAGGTTTTTCATCTTCATATTCTATTGTAACTTGTGTTTTTCCATCTGGTCTTAAATATGGAATTATTCCTTGTTTTCTAACCTCTGTAAGTCTTTTTGATAATTTGTGAGCCATGTAAATAGCATATGGCATATAGTTTGGTGTTTCATCACAGGCAAATCCAAACATAATTCCTTGGTCTCCTGCTCCTCCTACATTAACCCCTAGTGCAATGTCTGGACTTTGCTTAGTAATGTTTTGCTCTATTTTACAAGTTCTATAGTCTATATCTGTTTTTTCGTTATCATAGCCTATATCTTGAATACACTTTCTTGCAATAGTTTCTACATCTATTTTGGCAAGACTAGTTATTTGTCCTGCAATAACAATTTGATTTTGGGAGGCAAATGTTTCTACTGCCACCCTAGAGTTTTTATCTTGCTGTAAGCAAGCATCTAATATACTGTCAGATATATAATCACATAATTTATCTGGATGACCTTCTGTTACACTTTCTGAGGTGAATAATTGTTTTTTCATGTTTTGTTACTCCTTTTACTTAATAATTCGTTTCTTGCTATAATGGATAAAGAATGAATATATTTTTGCTGTTTTATACACTTGATAATACTATACTGGATACTTTCTAATATTGCCTCGTCTAAGTTTTGCATTGCTAGTATTCTTAGTTCTTCAATTCCTTCATACTCTCTTCCCTCTTCTATTTTATCAGCTACATAGATAATTTTATCTAATAAAGTCATATTATCTCTTGCTGTTGTATGATAAGCAATTGCATCACACATTTCTTTTGTAAATTGATACTTTTTTTCACACATTTTTGCTGCAATTATTCCATGAAGATGTACTTTTACTAATTCATCTTCTTTGCTTAAGGAAATTCCATTTTCTTTTGCATATTGCAAATATTGTTCATATTTTAAGTCTTTTGCCATGTCATGTGCTAAACCTACTATTCTAGCTATTTTTGGATTATATCCCCATCTTATGGCTAGTTCTTCTGCTTTTTTTGCTGTTCTTACACAATGTTCGTAGCGAAAGGGAGTTAGCATATTTTGTGCATCTTTTTTTATTTCTTCTTCCATAATTCTTTCCTTTCTATCCCCTTCATTGTACTATATATTTTATATGAAATCAATCCACGATTTCCCATTTTATTAAATCTACATGATTGGATATCCATTTTTCATTATTATCCACATTTTGTGCTAAATCTGTGGATAAATATTTTTTATTATCATCAGCAAATACAGTTACTACTGGATTTTTGATTCTATCTTGTAGTATGATTGCTCCTAAGAAATTAGCTCCAGAAGAAATTCCACAGCCTATACCTAAGTTTCTAGCAATTAATCTTGCCATATTGATGGCATCTTCATCATGGATTAAAATTACCTGATCGATTAAATTTCTATTGACCAATTCTGGAACAAAGTCGTCTCCAATTCCTTCTATTTTATGACTACTGATGATTTTATTTTTGGAAAGCAATGGCATAGTATCTGGTTCTATGGCTACTACTAATGTTTCTTTATTTTTTCTTTTTAATCTTCTTCCTACACCCATGAGCGTTCCGCCTGTTCCCACTCCTGAAACAAAACCGCCAATAGGTTCTCCTACCATTTGCTCTTCTATTTCTTTTCCTGTGGTTTCATAATGCGCCAGTATATTGTCTGGATTTGCAAATTGGTTGGCTAAAAAAGCTTGGTTAGCTTTTGCATAGTTTCTTGCTTCTGCTACACATTTTCGAAACCCGCCTTGTTGTTTAGAAAATTGTATAACTTTAGCATTGTAGCTCTTCATCAATTCTACTCGTTCTTTACTTACCCAATCTGGCATAAAAATACACACGGGGTGTTTTTCTCTAGCACCTATTGCAGCTAAAGCTATTCCTGTATTTCCACTAGTTGCTTCTACAATCATCTGATTTGGCTTTAATTCTCCTCTTTGCTTTGCTTTTTCTATGATGTAATTTGCCATTCTATCTTTAATACTACCCGTTATATTATAGTATTCTAATTTTATATAAATGCATTGTGATTTTCCTTTATATCTGTATAGTACTTTTATCATAGGTGTTTGCCCAATAACGTTGCTTTTCATACCTTTCCTCCTTTATGCATATTATGTAAGCACTTATGATTTTGCTACTTACATATGTAGTTTTCTTTTTATTCCTTCTATCAGAGATTGATGACATAGTATCACAAATACAATTAAGTTGACGATAGATACCCCTAATGCTAAATAACTAAATATTTCATCTTTTACTAGATGTTCTGTAATAAAAACTACTGGCAAGAAACTTACAATACAAATAAAAATTTGGTATATTACATATTGTATGTATCGATTTCTAGCTACTATGGTAAGAATAAGCATGATACTATTTGCTGTCATGATAATAATGGGAATGGCAATGTTGAGAGACCATTTTGCAAAACCAGTGATATAGTCAATATATACTAATAAGGCAGATACAGCAAGCATTTGCAAAAATACATGTCCTGCTATGTTTTGGCATGTTTTAATAGAATATAACGTAATAATCCATGCATATATCATGCAAGCAATGGTAATCCATGCCCAGTGACTTTGTGGAGTAAATATTTTTTGTATTCCCCATAAAATCAACGCAATGATAATAGATATTGCTATTCCTATTTGTATGACTTTTTTTCCTTTCTTAGCATTAATTTTTTTTGGATAGAGCATGGGTTACTTCTCCTTTCTTGGTGGTTTGATTTCTAAAACGCCATTGCTTTGTCTAGTAATGGGAATTCCTAATTGTTTTATGAAATGATAAAATGTCTCTTCTATTTGGATATCCTCTAAAATACTAGTGAAGGTAAATACTAGTTGATTATTAAAGGTACAAGCTGAACATTTAATTTTTTCTACTGGCTCTGGTGCTATCATGAATAGAAATTCGTCTATATAGTCTTGGTACTTTCCTATTATTCCCTTTCTTAAAATATTAGAAAAAGTAATGGTGGTATATTTTCTAATTTCTACATACCCTATTCTTACTAACATTTTTTTTAGTAAAAGTGGAATGCCTTTAATAATAGCATTGGTTCCTAGTTTTACATTGCTCGACATAGTTGTTACTACTTCTTTTTCTGTTAATTTTTGTTTAAATTCCAGTTTGACAAATTGTAGTATTTCTTCAAAAGTATCTAAATTTTTCATATGTGCTTCTACGGTAATATAAGAAAAGAAGTTAGACAACGTAGTAGAAGGAAAATATTTTTTTAGATTGACTGGTATACATACTTTAATAGGCTTTTTTCCATGATATGGTTTAAAGTTAGCTTCATAAATAGCATAAATTAATACGGCTGTTAAAAACATGGTTACTGTTACATCTTTTTCTTTGCAAATCTTTTTAAGAGCATCAAAATCGATGATTTCATGTATAGTACTAATTGCTCCTAAAGCAATTCTTTTTCCTTGTAAAATATATGCTTTTTGTGAAGAAGCATTATTTTTTGCTTTTTTATTATAGTTTTTCAGATAACTGTCTTCTGAAGTATATTCTACTTTTCTAATGGTTCTTATCTCTTCTTCAAAATTTTTTTCATGCTTTAATTCTAAATACGTATAGATAATTTCTTTAAAAAAGTTGGTAGCACTATTTCCATCTGTTAATACATGGTTAACATCTATATTGATTTTTTTATCAAAATAGGTTACTTTAAATAAATATTGTCTATTACTTTTAGGGTCTATATATTTGCAAGGATAGTTTGATTCTATTTCTACCATAGGTTTTTTAGGATTTTCTTCTAAATAATACCAAAAAAAGCCTGATTTTAGTTTTACTTTAAAAAATGGATATACTTCCAAAGCTTTTTCTACTGCCTTTTGTAAAATATGGGGTGCTACTTTTTCTTTTAATACGCATGATAGACGAAATACTGTACTATATTTTTTACTTACAGATAGCGGAAAGATTTTTGCTGAATTATCTAACCTTCTCCAATATAAATTTTGTTTTTCTTCCATATTTTTTCATTCCTATCTATTCTATAATTTGTTGTATAAAATCCTGATATTCTTCTTTTGCTTCTTCTCTTTCATCTATGAGCCAAATATGTGACTTTCCTTCATATTCTTTTACTACTATATTCGCATTCTTTTTTACTAATTCTTTTACATCTGGATTTAATATATCATATGTTCCTGTATAAATGACAATATTGTTTAGGTTTTCTACATTTCCATATAAGGGACTAACCAAATAATTTTTTAAATTTTCTTGATTTCCTCCGGCATAGGCAAGACCTGCAATTTTTAAACTTTCTTTACTTAGTTTTTTATCATCTTTTTGTACACTATCTATTGCAGGATTTTCAAGGCTTACCTCTAACCATGGTGAAATTAAAATTGCTTTTCTTGGTTCCATGATTTGCTTTTCTTGTAAGTATTCACAAAGTGCTAATGCCATTCCTCCTCCTGCAGAGTCTCCTATAATGATTATATTTTGACTATCTGTTTTTTGTAATAATTGGGTATATACTGGTACTATCATATGGAATACATCTTGATAATGGTATTTAGGCGTTAATGGATAATCTGGAAGTATAACTGTTGCCCCAGTGTCTTGTACAATAGCTTGTATAAATTCCCAATGCTTTTGTGACATTTCTGCTACATAGGCTCCTCCATGTAAATATAAAATAACGGTATCATTTTTGATTCCTTCTTTTGGTGTTATGGTAAATACGGTTCTATTTTGTTGCTTTTGTTGCTCTACATGACAATGTTGCATAATTTCTTTTGTAGGCGTTGATTCTATATCAGCAAAAAAGAAATAAGCTGTTATGGCAATACCTAATAAAATAATAGAACATACACTTATGAATATAATTTTTCTTTTCATGTTTTCTCCTCTTGTTATTTTTTAGCATTATATCATAGTTGTTAATAACTTTCAAAGCTTTTAAGCTTTCAAATTTGTCACATTTATTTATTTTCTCTATTTTTTATGTTATAATACAGTATGGAGGGGTTTATGAAAAAAATAGATGCAGTTTATTTCGAAAAAAGGGCTAATGAAGCTTTACATAGAATTAAGCAAGAAGATAAGGACTTTTATCATATTATTGAAGATATTGTTAATCATCCTACTGTTCGTCAAATGATGCAATACCGTCAGCATTATGATACTAGTACTTTTGAACATTGTTTGCATGTTTCTTATATGAGTTATCGTTTCTGTAAGAAACATCATTTAGACTATGTTTCTATGGCAAGAGCAGCCATGTTACATGATTTATTTTTATATGATTGGAGAAAAAAACAACGTGATGTAGAAATTGATGGCTTACATGCTTTTGCTCATCCTAAAATTGCTTTGAAAAATGCTTCTCAAATTTTTAAATTAAATGAAAAAGAAAAAGATATCATTGCCAAACATATGTGGCCTGTTACCTTACCATTGCCACGTTATAAAGAGTCGTTTATTATTACTTTTGCCGATAAATATAGTGCTTTAAAAGAATCATTGGATTATTATTTACGAAGAAAATGTTAGAAAGAGGAAACCTTTTTAGGTTCCTCTTTAAAAAATATTTTTGATTTGTAGTGTAAATTTTTCTTTAATATGGTTTAATATAAAAATGCTATTTTCTATATTTTGCATACTTGCTTGATATTCTTGTACTTCTAAATTTGCTTTAACATATTGTAATTCTGTTTCTACTTTTTCTAATTCATCATGTTCTATAAAATACGCTAATTTTTCATGACGTTCTTGCCAATTTTCCATAATTTGCTTTAAAATATCTTGTTCTTGTTTTTGCGGTTCTTCCTCTTTGATTTTTAATAAAACTACTTCTTTTAATTCTTGTAATTGAGAGGTAATTTCATCTGCACTTTCTTGATTATATCCTTGTGTTACTGCGTTTAAAGTCACAATGAAAACGATAATAACAATACATGTAATTAATTCTCTTTTCACGGTTTTCCCTCTTTTCCTTGACAAAAGAAATTTCCTTTTCCATCTATAGTTGCTATTAACACTTTTTCTGGTGTTAAACCAAATTTTTTAATTTCATCATATAGCCATTGATAAGTTTTATCTAATTTTTCTAAATTTTGTTTCATGACTTTTCCATCGATAATTAAATCATAGGAAATTCCTTCATATTCAGGCATAATTTGAAAATCTTCTGGAATGGTAGTTCTTTTATTTGGCTTTTGAATTACAGTTACTTGCCCACTGGTTTCCAGAATGGCATATTCTACATCTCCTATGTTAAAAATGTTATTGGCTCTTAATCTTTCTTCTAATTCGTTAATAGTAAATCTTTCTTTTTTCATATTGGTTTCATTGATTTTTCCTCTATAGATTAATATGCTTGGCTTTCCACAAATAATTTCTCTTGCTTTCATACTTTTCATATTAATAACAGAAATTAAAAGATGCATTACTAAAAGGCCAAATATAGGGATAATTCCATTAAACAATGGTATTCCGTGGTTCTGCCATAGGAACTGTTGCTAAGTCTGCTATCATAATGGAGATTGCCAATTCAAATGGTTGCAATTGTCCAATTTCTCTTTTTCCCATAAAGCGCATAACAATTAATACAATAATATACAAAAAAATAGCTCTAAAAAATGTTAATAACATAAAAACTCCTTATTTTCACTGTTTATTTTTAACATGTTTTTGGATTTTATTCATTTTTTGAATAAAATTATTAGATTGGTTCATAATAACCTTATAAAATCTTTTTTCTTTAAAAGACATTTTTGAAAATTAAAGGAGGATTTTAGTATGTCTAGTCATCAAATGACAAATAGTGAAACCTCTCAAGGTTCTAGTACTGTATGGCAAATTGTTGGTAGATTTATAACTGCTGCTATTGTTCTTGCTGTTACTGCTTTTTTTACACCAGGATTTCAAATTAATAGTATTTGGGCTTTAGCAATTGCTACTGTTGTGCTTACTGCAATAGATTATTTAATTATAAAATTTACAGGATTACATGCTAGTCCTTTTGGTAGAGGATTTGTAGGGTTTGTTCTTTCAGCTATCACTTTATATGTAGTACAGTTTTTTGTTGCTGGGTACTCTATTTCATGGCTTGCTGCTATTATTGGTGCTTTAATCTATGGTGTTGTAGATTATTTCTTACCAGGAGAACAAACTATGTAGATTTTATTTCCAAAAAAAGAATCATTGAAAAAATTTTTATCTATCAATGATTCTTTTTTATCTTATTTATTTTTATTCCATCCTTCTTTGTTAATTTGTCTTTGTCTTGCTATGGCTAAACTATCTGCTGGTACATCTTCTGTAATAGTAGAGCCTGCAGCTATAAAAGTATTATCTCCTAGTGTAACTGGTGCTACTAAATTGGTATTCGAACCTATAAAAGAGTGATTTCCTATAATGGTTTTGCTCTTGTTAAATCCATCATAATTACAAGTAATAGTTCCACAACCAATATTGCATTTTTCTCCTATTTCACAATCTCCCATATAAGATAAATGTGGTACTTTACTTCCGGTTGCAATGATTGCTTTTTTTATTTCTACAAAGCTTCCAATTTTTACTTTATCAGCAATTTGGCAACCCTCTCTAATGTACGCATTTGGTCCAATTTCACAGTCTTCTCCAATTTTTACTCCTGATTTAATAGTGGTATTAGGGTGTATAACGGTATCCATACCAATTTCTACATCATCATAAATATAAGTTGTGTTCATGTCTTCAATTGTTACACCATTTTTCATCATTTCTGTGTTAATTCTCATTCTTAGAATTCTGGTTAATATTTCTAATTGAATTCTATCATTTACGCCTAATATTTCTGTGTTATCTTCTACTATCACTGCTCCTGTTTTTAATCCTTTGTCATTCATAATTTTGATAACATCTGTTAAATAATATTCTCCTTGTACATTGTTTGGCTTAATTTCTTGTAATGCTTTTAATAATTCTTCAATATCAAAGCAGTAAATTCCTGCATTAATTTCTTTTATTTCTTTTTGTTCTTCTGTAGCATCTTTATGCTCTACTATTCCTTTGATATTTCCCCCTTCATCACGTATAATTCTACCATACCCTGTAGGGTCATCATAAATGGCGGTTAATAATGTTGCATATTCTTTATTTTCTGTAGATTTTTCTACTAATTTTTTTAAAGTTTCTGGTCTAATAAGAGGTACATCTCCATTTAATACTAATACTTTTCCCTTTTTTCCTTCTAAATATTTTGCTGTTTGCATAACAGCATGACCTGTTCCCAGCTGTTCTTCCTGCATAGCATATTTTACCGTATTTCCTAAAACTTCTTGAATTTCTTCTTTTTGGTATCCAACTATTGCTACTATGTCTTGAATACCTGCTTTTTGTGCATTCTCTACTGCCCTTTTTATAATTTCTTTTCCATATATTTTTTGCACTAATTTTGACTTTTTCGATTTCATTCTAGTTCCTTTTCCTGCTGCCATTACAATTGCAATTACATCATTTTGCATTTTTTTCTCTTCCTTTCTTTTTGTTATATTGTATTTTGTTTTTTTACATCTTGTGATATTTTAACATAATCTACTTGGTTTTGCAAGTTGCTATTTACTAACTGTATTTTTTGATATATAATGACTTAAACGAAAGATAATAGGAGGGATTTTATTTTGAATACAATTGCTATTGTTGGTTTAGGAAATGTGGGTATGGCTTATGCTTATTCCTTAATGAACCAAAGTTTAGAACTAGAAAATTTGATTTTAATTGATGTGGAAAAAGAAAAATTATTAGGAAAAACGGCCGACTTACAACATAGTTTATATAATTTACCGTGGAATCCGCATCTACATATACATGCAGGAAGCTATGCAGATTGTAAGAATGCCGATATAGTTTGCATTACAGCAGGAGTACCACAAAGTACCATAAAAAAATCTAGAATGGAAGATTTACAAAAGACCAATGCTATTTTTAAGGAAATTATTCCTCAAATTAGAGATTCTGGTTTTTCTGGAATTTATTTGATTGCCAGTAATCCTCTTGATGTTATGACATATGTAACTTGGAAATATGCCAGATGCGAAAGTTCTAAAGTATTAGGCTCTGGAACTTTACTTGATACAGCTAGACTTCATTGCCTTTTAGGTGATTTTTTGCATATCTCGCATCAAGATGTAGAAGGTTATGTTTTAGGAGAACATGGCGATACTAGTTTTATTTCTTGGGACAGTGTAAATCATCATGGTATTACCGAATTAGAAAAAACTTGTATTGAATCAGCAGTAAAAAAAGCTGGCTTCGAAGTTGCTCATGCACAAGGTTATACTTGCTATGGAGTAGCTAGTGCTTTAGCTCGTATTACCCGTTGCATTTTATTAGATGAAGAAGAAGTGTTACCCGTTTGTACATATCAAGAAGATTTTGGAATCTATATTTCTACTCCTTCTTTAATTGGTCGTAGGGGTGTGCTTAAATCCTCTATTTTGCATTTATCCGAATTAGAAAAAAAGAAATTGATTTATTCTGTTAATCATATTAAAACAGCAATTGGAAGTTTATAGGAAGTTTTTTCAACTTCCTTTTTATTTTTTTTGATTTTTTACAGTTTTCGACAGTCTTTTTTATTTTTCCTTGCTATACTAGATAACAGTTTGCAAAAGAAAAGAGGTGTTTCGTAAGTTTGAACGTTACTCAAGATGTTACAAGAATGGGAGATTCTTGTGGTACTATTACCATTTCCGTTTATAGAAATAATGTTTCACATTATCCATTTTTCTTGATTCAATCTGACAATGAACAAGAACTTTCTTCTATAATGGATGTATTAGAAGATACTTTGAAATGTTATTAAAAAATGAATCCCATTATGGGATTTTTCTTTTGTTATGGTAACAGCCATATAGCAATGTTTAAGTATAAAGCAAAGAAAAGCCATATTAAGTAGGGAATTTGCAAAATGGCTGATAATTTCTGCTTTTGATAAAATGTTTGTATCATGTAGATAACACTTGCTATTAACATCATTATCCATATAGCAGAAAATCCTATCCACTGCAATACAAAAAATAAAATTGGCCATAGTAAATTGATAACCAGTTGTAAATAATAGGCTTTTTTGGCTTGTTCATCTGCTTGGTTATTTTTTTCTAATAAGATATAGGAAACTCCCATAAGAAGATATAGTATTGTCCATACAATCGGAAACACATATGCTGGTGGTGCTAGTTTTGGCAATGGCAGTTCATTATATTGCATGAAAGGAGCTATTATCCATCCTATAATTCCCCCTAATAGTAAAGGAAGAAATAATTTTAGTACTAGAATACTTTTTTCTTTCATTTTATCACCCTTTACATATATATGTGTATGCTTTAATCTTTATACTCTTTTCCTTGCCAGAGGTCTCTTCCTTCCATTCTTTTTTCAAAAGTGTGCAAAATCCACATTTTATGTTCATTCCAATATGGTGCTATTAATATATCTTTTGGTGCATCTCCTGAAATTCTGTAGATAACAATGTCTTTCCTTAAATGGGTAATGATGTCTAATAAAATTTCTATATAGTCATCTAATTGTAATGCTTGATATGTTTTTTGTTCATACATTTGTGCTAATTTTGTATTTTTTACTACATATGTAGAATGAATTTTTATTCCTTGGATATCTTGTTTATTTAAAAATTGTACTGTGTTCATAATATCTTTTTCTGTTTCTGTTGGTAAGCCCACCATTATATGAGCTACTACTTCTATATGGTATTTACGTAATAAAATTACTGCATTTTGAAAGTCTTGAGTGGTATATTTTCTATTGATTAGCTCTCCTACTTTATCATTACTCGTTTGCAATCCCAGTTCTACACAAACATAATATTTTTTTGCATAAGTAGAAAGTAGTTTTACAATTTCCTCTGTAATACAGTCTGGCCTTGTTCCTATTTCTAGACCTACTATTCTTTCATCTATTAGAGCGGCATCATATTTCTGCTTTAAGTTTTCTACGGTATCATATGTATTCGTAAAATTTTGAAAATATACAATAAATTTTTCTGCTCTTTTCGCACGATAAGTTGTTAAATATTGTTTTACTTGATTTGTAATGTTTCCCTTATTCATAATTAATTCGCCAGAACCTTGTTCACTACAAAATATACATCCTCCTCTTCCTTTGGTTCCATCACGATTAGGGCAGGTAAAACCTCCATCTACACAAATTTTTAGTGTTCTTTCTCCAAATTTTTCTTGATAATATTCTCTTACATAATTATATCTTTTTTTCATATCCATAAAAGTATTATATAGCATTTCCTGCAAAAGTACAATCCATGTTTTTAATATCTCATAAGTCAAAAAATAGGGAAAAGTTTGTACCTTTCCCCTTTTTGGTATTTGTTTTTTATTTTGTTTTTAATGGAGTAGTATTCTTCTCTATTGTTTTTTTCATATTTTTTCTTAAAAAGATAAACGGAGAAGAAAAGAGTGTTAATAGAATTCCCGCAATTAAAATTGGTATATTCATTGGATTTCCCTTTTTTACTATTTGATTTGGATCTGACGCTTTATAATAAACTTCAAATGTTTTGCCTATATTTTCATTTAGCGTTCCTTTTTCAAATGAATCACTTACATATATATACCTTTTTCCATTAATATAATAATAGGAAACTGGTTGATAATAATCTGTTTTTGTGCCTTCACGATATAGTTCGGAGTATATCGTTGCTGTAGTTACATGATTTTCTTCTTTTATTTGAAAATATTCTACTAACTGATATATTTGAAAAATAATTACTCCTATTCCCATTACAAATAAGATTATAAAAAATAATACTAAAGGCTTTATTGTTGCTTTATTTTCTTGTACTTCCTTGTATGTTAGCATAAAATATAAACCTACTGATAATGTAATCATTCCTGTTATGATTTGTCCTATAGGATTTATCATACTTTGGTCCCCTGTATTATCCATGTTAAGATATAAGCCTATATTTTTATTAGTTTTTTCTACATACATCATAACTGTTTCATTTTCAGGAATGTTTAAGGTTATCTTTTCATTTTTTGTATTATATATCTCTTCTATATAAATTCTTTGATTGTTATATTCATAATATAATTGTCCATTTGCACAAAAAGCATATACTTGTGTGTAATTTTCTTTTCTACTATTCCAGCTAATAACTGAAACTAGCGTTGAAATCAATATGATAATTGTTATAATAAGAAAAAAATATCCAAAAAACTTAAAAAATTTTCTATTGCCAATATATCGTTGTACTTGTTTATAACTTACATTCATTTTCCATTTTCCCTTTTATTTTGTTATATATTTTTCCATTACTCTACACTTTTTAAACTTCCTAGCATATCTATTTTCTTTAATGCAAAATAGGTTATAAAATTCACTATGAAAGTAAATAGAATTGTAATAGCTACTGCATACACATAGCTTTGTATATGTATTTCCTTTACAAAACGAAGCATATCTATTTCACATGTTCCTATAATATAGAAATTTAAAAAGTATCCTGCAACTAATCCAAATAAAATTCCGATAATTGTTAATATAATGGTTTCTCTTGTAACATAATCATATACTTCTTTATCATAGAACCCTAATACTTTTATTGTTGCCAATTCTCTAATTCTTTCACTAATATTAACATTGGATAAATTATATGATACTACAAATGCTAATAATCCTGCTGATACAATTAGTATAATTACTACATAATTCAATGAGTTCATCATGTTATTGACAGAAGATAATGCTGTAGATATTAAAGAAACTCCTGTTACTTCATTTTGTTTTAATAGCTCTGTTGCTATAGCATTTTCTTGTTCTTCTGATAAATTGTTATCCTGTAAATACAATATATTGGTTTGATATGTTTTTTCAAAAAGCTCTTCATATAACTCTTTCGTCATATATACATAATGTGAAATATAATTTTCTGCTATATGTGCTACCTTTACTTCTTTTGTTATATGATTAGCATCTTCTATGGTAACCGTATCTCCCACTTGTACGTCAATTAATTGTGCTAATTTATCCGTTAAAACAATGCCTTCGGTATTTAATTCTATTTTTTGTTTTGTTTTTACTTCTTGTAAACTCATAATTTTATCTAATTGTGTACGATCTTTAGGAATAATGATTTGCACATCTTCTTGTAATTCTCCATTTTTGGTTGTTCCCGAAATCATATTAAGTTCGGCAACTTGTGTGATGCCTTCTTGCTGTTCTAGCTTTGTTACAAAATCTTGTATTTGTGTTTCTTCTAAGGCACTTTTTAAACTAACTTGCATATCATAGTGAAAGATTTTTTCATATTGATTAGGTATTATAGCAGAAATAGAATCTTTTATTCCAAAACCTGTTAAAATTAATGCTGTACTACCACAAATGCCAAGGATTGTCATAAAAAATCTTTTTTTGTAACGGAATATATTGCGAATTGTTACTTTTTGCGTAAAGTTCAATCTTTTCCAAATTGGTGTTATTCTTTCCAGTAACACTCTTTTTCCTAATTTAGGAGCTTTTGGTCTTAACAGTGTTGCTGGTTGCTCTTTTACTTCTTTTAATACAGCATAAATAGTTGCTCCTACAATACATAAGTATATTAGTCCTAAACCTATGGTAGCATAAGTGAAGTTAAAAGATACTATAATATCTGGCATTTTATACATCATACTGTACATCATCCAAATAATTCTTGGTAATAGTTGAAAACCTATATTCATTCCTATTATTCCACCAATAATACTAGCTAAACTCGAATATAGAACGTATTTTAGGGCAATATCTAACTTATTATACCCTAGGGCTTTTAATGTTCCTATTTCTTGTCTTTCTTCTTCTACCATTCTGGTCATAGAAGTTAAAGAAACAAGTGCTGCTATTGCAAAAAATACAATAGGAAATACAATGCTTAAATTTTCTATACTTTTTGTATCTTGTATATAACTTGCATATCCTTGGTTTTGTTCTCTATCTAATATATACAATTCTGGATTTTTTATTTCATTTACTTTTTCTTTGGCATCTAATAATTTTGCTTCTGCCTCTTGTATTTTGGTGTTAAATTCTTCTTTTTGTATTTGTAGTTCTGTTTCTGCTTGTTGTATTTCTTGTTTAGATTGTTCTATCGTTTGCTTTGCATTAGCAATTTGAGTATTTGTACTTACCTTGGTTTCTTGTAGAGTTTTTTCTTGTTCTTCTATGGTGTTTTTTGCTTCTGCTAGTTGTGCTTCTGCTTGTTGTAACTTTTCTTTTCCTTGCAATGTTTGTTCTTCTATTTGTGCAATTCCCTTATTTAATTGCTCTTGATTTTGTTCTAGCGACTGTTTTTGCGTTTCTAGTTCTTGTTTTGTTTGCTCTAATACAGCTTTTTCTTGTTCCGTAATATCTTCTTTTTTTAGTTCTTCTAATATTTTTTCATACTGTTCATTGAGTGTGGTTAAACTTGTTTCTACTGTTTGTAGATTTTTTTGTAATTCTTGTTTTTGTGTTTCTGCTTGAGCAAAGGATTGTTTTGCTTGCTTTTTTTGTTCTTCATACTGTGTTTGATTCGTTGCTAATGTTTGTTTGGCACTGGCTATTTGTTGCTCTGCTTGGCGAAACTTGCTATTAGCTACGGTTTGTTGTTCTTCTAGTTCTTGTTCTCCACTTACAATTTCTGCTTTCCCTTCATTAATTTGATTTTCCGCTTCGGCAATTTTATTTTCTCCCTCTTGTTTTTGTGTATTTAATTCATTTTGTGCCTCTGTTATTTTATCATTTGCCTTGGTAATTAAGCTATTATATCTTGCTTGCTGTCTTTCTTCTTTTATTGCTTCTATTTTATCTTTGGTCTCTTTTACATAGTCTTGATATTCTGCTGTATTTGTTGTATAATTTTGTGCGTTTTGCAAAGTTATATATATTTCTGTAAAAATGTCAGATGTTATATTTTCTTTAGGTACATAGATATAATAGTCAACTTTTCCAGCCCCCAAATTGCTTGTTCCTTTTTCCATTGATAAATATAAGGGGCTTTGTGCTGTTCCTGTTATAACTAACTCTTTTTCTTTTAATGTTGGGCTTTGTTCTTCATCCTCACTAGTTTGTTGTGTATCTTCTTCTGTAACTTGAATTGTATCACCTATTTTTTTATTAGTTACTTGTAAAAATAAAGGTTCTACTAAACACTCATTTGTATTTTGTGGCATATTTCCTTCTACTAATCGAGGTTTATTTACTTCTTCTATGCTCATAACTTTTGTTACCAATTCTTTATCTTCTGTTTCAATCAATACATCTTTACTATATGTTCCATACACATTTTGTACATTTTCTATATTTTTTAAAGCATCTATATCTTCTTGTGTTAATCCTAAGGTAGACATGACTTGTATATCGTAAACGTTCTGATTTTGGTAATATTGGTTGATACTATTTAACATATCTGGTGAAGTAGCTCTAAGTCCTGCAAAAAATCCCACTCCTAAAAGAGCCATTAAAAGAATAGAAATAAATCTTTTATAGCCTATTTTTATTTCTTTAAAGCTATCTTTTATTAGTGCTTTTTTCATACCCTCAACTCTTTTCTTTACCATTCTATTTCTTCAATTGGTTTTGGTTCTTTATTTATCTCTACTTTTTCAGCTGTTCCATTTTTAAAATGAATAATTTTATCTGCCATTGGTGCAATAGCTGCATTATGTGTAATAATAATTACTGTCATATTTTCTTTTCTCGCTGTATCTTGTAATAGTTTTAATATTTGCTTTCCTGTTTTATAATCTAATGCTCCTGTTGGTTCATCACATAATAATAATTTTGGATTTTTAGCTATAGCTCTTGCAATGGCTACTCTTTGTTGTTCTCCTCCTGACAGTTGAGAAGGAAAATTATTTTTTCTATCTGCTAAGCCTACTTTTTTCATTATTTTTTCTGGATTTAAAGAATCTTTGCATATTTGAGTTGCTAATTCTACGTTTTCTATTGCTGTTAAATTCTGAACTAAATTATAAAATTGGAATACAAAACCTATATCTTCTCTTCTATATTTAATTAGTTCTTTATTTTTTAATTGAGATATATTTTTGTTATCTACAATTACTTCTCCTGAAGTTACGGTATCCATTCCTCCTAATATATTTAATGCTGTTGTTTTTCCTGCACCACTAGGACCTACAATAACCACTAATTCTCCTTTTTCTATTTGTAAATTAGCTTTATTTAGTGCTTTTATAGTAACTTCGCCCATTTTATATTCTTTACATACTTGTTTAAACTCAATATATGCCATAGTTTTCACTCCTTTTTGAGTTTTTTCCCTTTTTATTATACTATAACTTTTTTATTTTGTCATGAAAATTCTATTACATTTTTATGAATTTTGTATGACTAAAATTCTGTATTCTTTCTTTTTCAGTTGTTTTATGTTATAATACATGTAGTTTATTGTTTAGGAGTGGTTTTTTCATGAATGCATTTAAAAAAAATTTACATTATTCGGTATCTGAAGAAAAAGCAAAAGAAGATATATATAGTTCAATGATATCGGGTATGTATAAATATTATTTAGATTTTTATGGTGACAGTTATATTCAAGAATATTTGAATACTGTTGTTGCTTCTATTTTAATGACTTATCATAAAAGATTTGATGGCTTTACGGTAGAAATTCCTTATCGTTTTAAAGCTCCTGCTAGCGTTCGTTCTAAATTAGAAAATTATTCTCATGACCTTAAAAAAGTGTTTGGACCTATAAAACCCATAAAAGATAATTTTGCCATGAAAGTAGTTTCTTATAACTTTCCTCCTAGCTTTTTTTCTAAGGATGCAGAAATTATGAATTTAATTATAGAAAAACAAGAAAACTATGCTTTTTTAGGAGAAATGCAAAAATTTAAAAGTTCTCTTGTTAAGGATGACTTTTCTCGTCCACCACAATTTTTACATACTTGTACAAAATTAGAATATTTGCAGAATTGTAAAAAAGTATTGCAAAAAATTATTACATTACTTAATCCACAAGCAGTTAATTTAATTTCTTATTACGAAAATTTACTACATTCTATAGATAACTCTTTGGAATTTGTTAGTGTAACAGATGTTACTGCTAAAATTGATGATGATGACTTGACTAATAGTGAAATTAACTTTTTTAAATTATTAGATGATTTTAGTTCAAGAATTCCAGATAAATTAGACTTAGCTATTTTAACGAAACAGGTCTCTTCCCTTTTTGAGAATAATGAAATATTTAAAAGTCTAGGTATTTCTTTATGTGTTACAAGAGATTATAAAAGAACAGAAAATGGTTTTGTATCTAACTTTCTTTATATTAATACTTTAGTTGGTAAAATTGAATGTCAAATTCAATCTTTTCATGAATTCGAGGAGAGTAATTTTGGTTTTACTGCTCATGCCAATTTAACTGGTAAAT
Organism: uncultured Clostridia bacterium; assembly: GCA_944388655.1. Taxonomy (GTDB): domain Bacteria; phylum Bacillota; class Clostridia; order TANB77; family CAG-508; genus UMGS1663. The sequence goes on from CALXJP010000078.1 coordinate 17,800, forward strand.
CCATTAAACCTCTTCCTATTCCTTCCCTTAATGATAAAAAGCAAATAAAAGAATTTATTGCTCAAATTCATGATATTGCACCAAAATCTTATGTAGCTAGAATGGATACTTCTGAAAAAGACAGAGTTTTAATACATCAATCTGGTGATTATCAAAATTATAAAAATGTAACTAGTCAGGTTACGAGAGGTGGTTCTTTAGAAAAGTATCTTCATAATTATTTTAGTAAATTATATGCTATAAAAGATTCTATTTTTCATACTTCAGAAAAGACCTTAAGTTATATGGATTCTGATATTTATGATTATATCCATAGTGAGCGTTTTCAAGAATTCAAAAAAACTCATACCCCAAATATAGATAGTGAGTTAGATAAATAATAACTATTCACACCTCATGTAAATCATTAAGGCAATAACAAAGAAGTAAAACTTTTTATTTTTCAAAGTTTTACTTCTTTTATTTTTACATAACAATAAATTTCTCCTAAATCAGCATATATAAGTTATTGGTAATGTTGTCAATAGATTATCTTGCAAGATTCTTCCATATTTCTTCTTTAAAACCAATATAAATTTCTCTATCAGTTATTAGTAAAGGTCTTTTAATAAGCATTCCATCACTTGCTAATAATTGTATTTTTTCTTCGTCACTCATGTTTGGTAATTTTTCTTTTAGATTTAACTCTTTATATTTTAGTCCACTTGTATTAAACCATTTCTTTATATCTTTTTTACTGATTGCTATCCATTCTTTTAATTCTTGTTGTGTTGGTGTTTGTGTAACAATATTTCTCTCTGTAAATTCCACACCATTTTCTTCTAACCATTTTTTCGCTTTTATACAAGTAGAACATTTGGGATATTCTATAAAAATCATCTGCATTTTATTCCTCCTATTAATTATGTGTATAACAACTATTGTTATATGCTTATGTGTTATATACATCAAAATTTTTCTTCATATCATCTATCTGTTTTAGAGATTTCCATTGATTTTTTACGACCTCTTCTATTTTTTGTTTTATTATGGTCATTTTATTTTTATCCCTATATAAGGGAATATAAATTTCTTGCCATCTACTTGCTATATTAGGCAATGTAGTATCTATAAATATTTTATTTTGTGATTGCTCATTTGTTAGCGTATGTGATAATGCATACATTAGATATTCAGGTGTTATTCCATACTTGTTATTCGGGTTCATAATTCTTAATACTAGAATCTCTCTAGTTAAAATAACTTTTAAGTCATATGGAGAAACCATTGCAACACTTCCTATTCTATAGCTTCCCCTTCTTACATATAAAATATCTTTCGGTTTCAACTGCTTTTCTGTTTTGTACAGTCTATTATACTCAGTTTCTGGAATTAACGCTGTAGGATCCTTATATATTTGCCAGTTTACAATGTCTTTTACTCGTATATATGGTATATCTCCCATTCCTTTAAAATCGGACTTTGGTGAGCCATTACCATCAAAAAACTTTATTACGCCTTCTTCAATTAACTGTTTCATGGGTATTAATTCAATATCGGCTTGTTCGGCTTCTTCTTTTATTTCTTCCATTTTTGAATTCCAATAATATCTAGGAACCAATATACCTGATTCTTTAATTTTATTAGCATCTACTTGAAATGTATATTTTGGTGTATATGGTTTATGATTGTTTATACAATTCATTTCTTCTATTATTTTATCTGTATCATCCAGTATTTCATTGGTTATAAATCCTGTTCGTGTATCCACTTTGTATAAAGGTTTTCCATTGTGATCATGACCAATATATTCAGATACAGCCATATTTATTTTTTCTTGTTGTGGTTTATTTTTCTGAATAACAATAGCTATACATTTTGCATTATTATGTGGTCTAAAGGTATCATGTGGCAAATCAATAATCCATTGAATATTGTTTCTAAAAATAAAGTCCCTAACATTTTTTTGATTGGGAGCATGAAAATATGTTTCTGGTAAAATAATACCTAATCTTCCACCATTTTTTAATAATTGTAAATTTCTCTCTAAAAATAGTGTAGACACATTTCCTTCATCAACTAACTTTTCTCTTCCACTAGAGTCAACTTTTTTAGCTAATTCATATTGTGATAACTTTTCTCTTCCTGTAACTTTTATATCTTTGCCAAAAGGTGGGTTACTAAATGACACCGAAAAAGTTCCTAAATTAATATTTTGTTGCGTTAATTCTTTCCAATTTTCTGGCACTTCTAAGCTATCTTCACAGAAAATTCCTCCTTTTCCATCTCCTAGTATGGCCATATAAGACTTTCCTAACTTAGTCAAAAAACTATCCTTTTCTATTCCTCTTATATTTTTTATGCCCACTGTCTTTTTCTCTTCCGAAATAGCTCCTTCTGACCATCCATACTCTTTTCCCTCTTCTTCTATTTTTGACCACAATCTTTTTAGCGCTTCTACAAGAAAGCTACCACTTCCACAACTCGGATCAATGATAACATCATTTAGACTAGGATTAACCGCTTCAACTAATATTTTTACAACATTTTTAGGAGTAAAAAATTGCCCTTGTTCACCTTTTAATGAATTTCCAATAGAAACTTCAAAGGCATCTGCAATTGTATCTCTATCTGTCTCTATAACACTAAAGTTTTGTATTTTTCCTATAATATATCTTAAAGTATGTCCATCAAAATCAATACTATCATTTTCGTTTAATACATCTTTATATTTCTTCTTTACTTTTTAAATAAATCATCTATTCTTTCTTTTACTTCAGCATCTGTATCATCTTCTGCTACTCTAAAATCCACCATATCTTTCATCGTAAATTTTACATAGTACCAGGTGTATCATTTCTTTAGCAATTACTTCATCTCTATTTACTCCTACACTATTTCCTGCAATGTATCCTCGAATTTCACTGAATATTGCTTTTAAATTATGTGTGCCTCTTAAATCTCTTCTTTTAAATAGACCTATTTCACTTAATTTTTGTTTATATCTTGGAAATGCAGGTATCTCTACGAAATGAATATTAGCTGATTCTTCGATTTTCTTTAAGTACAGACTTTCGGTTCCATTATACCATATGCCTATTTGTGCTTCACTAAATTTTAAATATAGTTCTAGTTGTCTCTTCCATCTTTTCTTGTTTGATTTTTATTTTCTACTACCATTTTTAAATATTTTTTCTTATCTGGTCCATATTCAAAAACAGCTATATCTATTGGATAGCCTCTTGTATCTGATGGTGATGATTTTACTCTATATTGTGGTCTTGTTTGAATCATTTCTTTTGGATATCCTTAATCTTCTACTAATATTTTAGAAAATACTTGTGTTGATTCAACTTCTTCTGGTAAAGCATTTATCCCTATTCCGGATATATAATCTATTATTTTTTCTGTCATATTTTCCCTCATTATGTTTTATCATTCTTTTTCTTTTTATTTTATATCATAAATTTTATTTTTTCTCAACAATACTAATGCTAAAATTTTTACTCTACACAGTCCATTAAAACATGTCTTATTGAAATATATTTTTCATAGCTCATCTCTTATAAATTATATTGCCATAAGCTCAATTTACCTTTGGCTTCTATTGGGTCTTTAAACACTTCCACATTTTCTAATTGCCAACTTCTAAACTCAAATCTTTTATCTCCTTGTATTATTAATGTTGCCCACGGTTGTTTTATTGTTAATACTTTCATAGTTTTCCTCTTTCAAAATTCTTTTAAATAATTCTCTTGTATTATCATACGTTATTGTATTTATTGCATCTTCATAACTCATCCATTTCATTGATTTTATTTCACTCTCTTGATACTTTTCCTTTCCACTTATTTTTATTGCAATAAATAATACAACTTGCTTAAAAGTACCTTTGTCTGTAACATATTCCATTGTATATCTTTTATTTTTATTTATTTCTACATCTATATTTGTTTCTTCTTTTACTTCTCTTTTTGCGGTTTCAATTTCTGTTTCTCCTAATTTCATATGACCTTTAGGAAATCCCCAATGCCCTTTTGTTTGTTGAATCAAAAGAACTTTCCCATTTTCTATAATAATGCATCCACATGATTTTTCTCTTTTTATTTCATTCATCTTATAACCTCACTTTCAAAATATTGTTCTTGAAAATTAGTCAATTTTCTTATTTCTTCATCGGTATAATTTTTTCCTTCTGGTACAACAATTAGCTTGTCATCATTTTCATTTGTTCTATGTATCACTGCTATACACTTTCCTTCAAAACTCTCTAGCACCTTATTAACTCCTAATACATAACAATCCAACTCTTCTCCATCTTCACTCATTGTGTTAGGCACAAATCCATAATTTACCGGATATACAAACTTATATTGGGGATGTTTGCTATTAAGTGGTCTATCTATTTTTACTTGAACTATATTTCCAATATAGCTATATGATTCTATCTGTTTTAAACTTAACGCTTTATGATATTCTTCTATTCCAAAATCAATTGTAGGAATAATTTCTTTATTTTCATACATTTTTATAAATTCATCTATAGTAACCCATTTTACATCAATTGATTCTCCATCGATGAAAGTTATTTCTCTTTTACCTATGTCTCTTCTAAATAACCATAAGTCTTTAAAATCTGGTGGTAACTTATCTCTTCTTATCTCCTTTAAAAATATAGCTTCTTTTTTTGAAAATTCAATTCCTAATTCTTCTTTTAATTCTCTAATTATTC
>CALXJP010000079.1 GCA_944388655.1 uncultured Clostridia bacterium
CATAATAATTAATTTTATTATCTTCATTCAATTTTCTCCTCCTCTCTTTTTATTCTTTTATCAGCTCTTGATCCACATAGAATTAGAGCATATAAAAAGAGGCTAACATTAGCCCCTAAAAAGAAACTGATTATATATCCAAGCATATTATCAACTCCATTTTTATAAATTTAATAGACTTATTGTAGTAAAAATTCTAGTTCCCCAATTTTTTACTTTTTTAGGGGAATGCTGTAACCGTTGCAAATAAAGAGTTATATTACTTTATTTTCATAAATAACTGTTTTTCAAAATGTTCCCCAATTTCTTAAAAAAAGTTCCCCAGAAAAAAGTTATTTTTTTAAACTTTATTAACTTTTATTAAACTTTTTTAAACCTTTTTAAATTTTAGTAAAAGTCTTGAAGCATTGATATTGTTGTGTTATACTGATTTCATCATAGTATGAGAAGTCCCAAGTGTGCGACTACGAACTTTGAGATCGGGGGTTCGAATCCCTCCAGGCACACCAAATTACATATTTGTGAATTTTTGATTTAAGCACTTATTTTGGTAAGTGCTTTTATTTTATGGTAAAAACACAATTTTTGAAAATTAGTAGAATTTTTGTTCTACTAGCTTTGATTTGTTGAAAAAAGTATTTTCTTATGATATATTTCTGTTTATATAATACAATTAAAAATGCACTTAGGAACAAATTTACCAAAAAGTATTACAAGAACAGGAGGATATTAAATTGACAAATATATTGATTCATGGGCTAGGTCAAACAGATAAAAGTTGGAATAAAGTAAAAAACATATTAACTCAAGATAATATAAATGGGGAAACGCCTAATTTGTTTGAGATTGCCAAAAACTATCCATTAACTTATGAAAATATATTTACAGTATTTGTAGACTATTGTAATTCCTTTAGTGATAAATTCAATTTAATTGGTCTTTCCATGGGTGGGTTACTTTCTATTGATTATGCAATAACACATCCTGAAAAAGTAAATTCTATTACCATTTGTGGTGTACCTTATGAAATACCAAAGAAATTACTTAAAATACAAAATTTTATTTTTAAATTTATGCCTAAAAGAACTTTTGAAAATATGGGTATTTCAAAAGAAAATTTTATACAATTAGCCAACTCTATGGCAGAATTAAATATAGAGGAAAAAATAGTAAAATTGAAATGTCCTACACTAGTTGTATGTGGTGAAAAAGATTCTGCAAACTTAGAAAGTGCATATAAGTTAAATAACCATATAAAAAATAGTGAATTAAAAATAATAAAAAACGTAAGGCATGAAATAAATATTGATGCACCTGAGGAATTTGCAGAAATAATAAAAGAGTTTACTATAAAAAATTATGAGGGTTAAATAACATTGAATTTATCTACCTTTTATAATATAATGTTACTATATAAAAAAAGTAATTTATTGAGGAGGAATATAGTTTGAAATATAATAAATGGAAAACATTCCAAGTAATTCAATTTCTATTATTTTTAAGTATTAGTGTATTTCTATTTTTTAGAAAATTTGATGGAAGTGGAGCTGAAAATACAATAGATGTAAAATTAATAAGTTTGGCTATACGGTTAGGATTTTATCTGTTTTTATTGGCTCTTGAATATGGAATACGATTTTTAATAATGATAGGTAAAAAATAAATAGAAATTAGAAATATATACCTATGAGACAGATAATTTGAAATTATCTGTCTTTTCCTATATAATAATAGCAAAACTGATTTTTAGGAGAAGTCAATGAGTAATATTTTAATAGTAGATGATGAAAAAGAAGCAATTATAGAAGCTGAAAAGTGGGTTTCTGTACCAGGTTATAGTGAACACCAAATAAGCTATTCTTCTTTATGTTTATATATTTTATATGCTATTTTATAAGATATAAAATACATAACAATTGTACTTATTATGAATATCCATACGCCAAATTTAGTTATGAAATTTTTTATCATTTCCATATTCATATTAATATTGGCTTTATTTATTAAAAAGTATATTCCGCTAAGTATAGCAACTATAATAAACACTAATATAAACATTTGGATTCTTCCTTTTTCAGCTCCCCATTTATATATACTGGGAATTTGAATTGCTTGCAAGAAAGATATTCCCCAAATACCTCCCATTGTTGCCACAATTAAACTTTGATAATCCAGATTTATTATATTTTCCGGTCTTAAATCATTCATAACATTTACAACTATTACAGTTATTAGCATTCCTAATATTCCACCTAATACGGTTGCCCCTATTGCTAGAATATATTTTTCTATTACTAATTCTTTTCTGTTAGTTGGTAATGTTAAAATATACCTATTAGACTTTGACATTTCATCATAGCTAAAAGTAGAAAGTGAAATCATCCCTATTATTCCACAAATTATGGCTGGTGCAATAGTCATAGCCTCCGTACCTATTATTGCTATGCCACAAAATAGAATTATTATAATTAGTGATGCCTTATAGGTTGCTAAATTATATAAATCTTTTTTCAATAATGCTTTTATCATAATTATTTTTCCCCCTTAATATAGAATAACATGATATCTTCAATAGATGGTTTATCAATAATTGTCATATTATATTTTCTTCTTATTGTATTTTTATCATTTGTTAATACTTCATATTGATATTTTCCTTTTTGGTAAGCAATATAATCTTTTTTATCTAATCTAATAAAATCGTCCTTGCTACATTTGATGATTCCATAATTTTCAAGTAATTCATTTGTTGGTAAATCAAAAACAATTTTTCCTTTTTCTATAAAAACAATATAATCTGATATATGCTCTAAGTCTGTTGTAATATGTGTTGATAATAATATTGACCTAGTTTCATCATCTTCTATATATTTTCTAAATATATCTAATATTTCGTTCCTTACGACTGGATCAAGCCCACTTGTTGGCTCATCTAATATTAGTATTTTTGGATTATGTGATATTGCTGTTGCAATTTTTAGTTTCATTTTCATACCACTTGAAAAATCTTTTATTAGTTTATTTGTAGGTAAATCAAATTGTTTTAAAAGTTGGTTATACTTATTTTCATTCCATGTTTTATAAAAATCTTGCATTATAGAATTCACTTGTTTTGCAGTTAGATATTCTGATAGAAAGCTATCATCTAATACAACACCCATTTCTTCTTTTAGCTCTTTTTCATTCTCTTTGCTATCTTTTCCCAATATCTTTACTATTCCTTCTGCTTTGGTAATATTTAATATAGATTTAATTGTAGTGGTTTTACCTGCTCCGTTTTCTCCTATTAAGCCTACAATACAACCTTGTGGAACATTAAAACTAATATCTTTAAGTTCAAAATCTTTATATTTTTTTGAAACATTTTGTAATTCAATATTATTTTCCATTCTAAATTTCCTCCCTAAAAATCATATTCCATAATTCTTTTATTTCATCTTCCGAAATATTTGCCATTTTTGAAATATTATAAATCTCTTCTATATGCTCCTGAATTTCTTTTAATTTTTCTTCTTTCATAAGTTCTAAATTTTTAGGCGCAACAAAACTTCCTTTGCCTTGTACTGTTTTTATAAATCCTGATTTTTCTAATTCATCATAGGCTTTTTTTACTGTTAAAAAGCTGATTTTTAATTCATTTGCTAAGCTTCTTACAGATGGTAGCATATCACCTTCTTTTAACTCATTGGAAAATATCGCTTCTTTTATAGCATTTTCTATTTGTTCAAAAATTAATATTCCACTACTATTACTTAAAATGATATTCATATTGACTCTCCTAACTGTTTTATTTGTTATATCTGTTATAATTATAATATAACAGTTTTAAAAATATGTCAATATTTTTATGCAAAAATTTTTATACGTAAAAGGAGAATCACTGTTTTTCTATTTTTTTCCTAAAGTAACCACAATTTGCTTTTCCTTTTTATCCCTATATATTGTTAAAGTCACTTGCTCTCCTGGTTTTTTTGTATAAATATAACATCTTAAGTCACACATTTTAGTAAGAGATAAATCATCAATTTTTTCTATAACATCCCCTACTTTTAAATCTGTTTTAGAAGCTGGAGAATCTAATGCTATTTGTGCTACATAAATTCCCTTATCTAACTGAATCTCTGGTGCTACGTAAGGAATGATTTCTTTATCATAGGCAAATATGCCTAAACTTGCTTCTTCAAATTTTCCTTGTTTTTGAAAACTTTCTATAATAGGTTTCATAGAATTAATAGGAACTGCAAAGCCAATTCCTTCTGCCGAAGTAATTTTTACAGAAGTTATTCCAATTACTTCCCCATTGGCATTAATTAATGGGCCTCCACTATTTCCTTTATTAATGGTTGCATCGGTTTGAATTAGGTCTTCCATATAACTACTTTTTATCTCTTCTTTTCCATTTTGCTGTACGGTTTCTTCCACTTTAATGGTTCTGTTAACAGCACTAATAATACCAGAAGTTACCGTTCTTTGAAATTCATATCCAATAGGATTTCCTATAGCATATACCGTCTCTCCTACTCTTACATTTGCCGAATCCCCTAATATAGCATATGGTAAATTTTTCATATTAATTTTGCATATAGATAAATCTAAATTTTCATCTGACCAAACTACATTGGCTGTATACGTTCTTCCATTTTCTAATGTTACATAGCAATTACTATATTTGGCTCCTGTTACGTGTTCATTGGATAATATATATCCATTTTCTGTAACAATTACTCCACTCCCTAAGCCTAATTTACTTGTTCCCTCACTTAAAAATATGGTATTTCCCGTATCTTTTATTTTTGAAATTCCCACTACACAGGAGGTAACTTTTTCTACCATATCAGCTACTTGTACACTATTGTTTTGTACTTCTTGTAAATTTTCTTGTGAAGTTTTAGTTCCTACTATTTCTTTATCTCCACTTGGTACAACTTGAATGTTTTCATACATGCTATATAATAAAATACTGGCAATTGCCGTTAACCCCACAATACTTAGTATTTGCAAAAAATGTCTTATTTTATCATTTCTTCTAGTTTGAAATCTCATAAAAAACCTCCATAAATTTTTATGTATATTTTTCCCATTTTTTTCTTCCATAAACATTGATTTTTTTATATTTTATGAATATAATAGACATATCGAAGAAAGGGGTTTTAAGGATTATTATGATGAATAATGTTGCATATTATGATTTAACAAATCCACAAAAGTTAATTTGGTCAACAGAACAATTTTATAAAAATACGCCTGTGAATAATATTTGTGGAACCTTAAAAATTGATAATGAAATAAATTTTGAAAAGTTGATTCAGGCAGTAGAAATTTTTATACAGCAGAATGATGCTTTTCACTTGCAATTATGTTTTAATGAAAATCATGAAATTAAACAATATTTTACAAAATCTGTTGCTTTTAATAAACAGATTTGTGAGTTACGCTCTTTAGAAGAATTACATGAACTTGAAAGAAAAATAGTTAATACACCATTTTCTTTAATTCATTCACCTTTATTTCATTCACAATTCTTTTCTATTCCTCATGTCTGTGGAGGACTTATTTTTAACATGCACCATTTAGTTAGTGATGCTTGTACAACTAATTTGGTAGCAAGTAAAATTATGAGCATTTATACCTCTTTATTAAATAATGAAACACCAACAGAAAAGCCACTTTCTTATTTGAATTATATACAAACTGAAAATGAATATATGCATAGCCAAAAATATTTATCGGATAAAGAATTTTGGGAATCTTGTTTTACAGATGTTCCTGATATTGCTACACTTTCTACCAAAACATCTGACATTTCTACCAGTTGTAAGTCTGAAAGAGTACATGAATATATTGGTAAAGAGTTATTACATGAAATTGAAGAATATACAAAGGAAAATAAAATTTCTTTATTTAACTTTTTTATGGCTGTGTATGCTTTATATATAGGAAAAGTTAAAAATTTAGAAAACTTTGTAATGGGAACACCTATTTTAAATAGAACTAATTTTGTAGAAAAAAATACTTGTGGTATGTTTATTAGTACTATTCCTTTCCCTGTACATATGGAAAAACAAATTACCTTTACCCATTTTGCTAGCTTAATGGGCGTACATACTCTTGGTATGCTTCGTCATCAAAGATACCCTTATGAGTCTATTTTAGAGCATTTAAGAAAAAGTGATAATTCTATACCAAATTTATATAACATTATGTTATCTTTTCAGAATACAAAGACAAATAAAAATACCTATCAAAATGAATTTGAAGTATATTGGACTCATCCTCAGGCAACATGTGATGAATTAGATATTCATCTATTTGATGCTAATGATGATGGAATTATTAATATTGCCTACGATTATCAAACAGATTTATATACTGAACAAGATATTACGAAAATGCATGCAAGAATTTTACATATTATTGCACAAATATTACATACCCCTAATATTTTGTTAGACGATATTGAAGTGGTTACTCCTACTGAAAAAGATTTTTTACTTAATACTTATAACCCTAAGAAAAAAGTTCGTATAGAAAAAACGGTTATTGATTTATTTGAAGAACAAGTAGTTAAAAATCCAGACAAAATTGCTATATGTGAGAAAGATAAACAATTAACTTATGAAGAATTAAATCATATTACGAATAATTTGTGTCATTTTCTTCTAAAAAAAGGCATACAGCCTAAAGATAAAATATGTTTATTTTTTGATAATAGCATTAATTTAGTTGCTAGTATTTTAGCTTGTTTAAAGTTAAATTGTTGCTATATTCCTATTAATACATTGTATCCTATCAATAGAATTGAATATATTGTTCAAAATAGCCGTTGTAAACATATTTTAACAGATGAAAAGAATTTACACGCATTAAATATTTTAGGGAATATCAGTATTGTTATTGATTATACTACTTTAAACCGCTATCAATCTATTGATTATAATTGTGCAACTTTAAAAGATTTAGCTTATATTATTTACACTTCAGGTTCTACAGGAAATCCTAAAGGTGTAAAAATAACAAATGAAAGTTTATGTAATTACATTAGTTGGGCAAATACCGTATATGTAAAAGGAGAAACATGTAACTTTCCTTTATATTCTTCCATTTCTTTTGATTTAACTGTTACATCCGTATTTACTCCTTTAATTTCTGGAAATACTATGTACATTTATCAAGGAGAAAATGCACAAATTATATTACAAAATATTTTATCAGATGAAAAAACACAAATTATTAAATTAACGCCTGCTCACCTTTCTTTATTATTAGATTGTCAGCCTTCTCGCAGTTTGAAAAAATTAATTGTTGGCGGAGATATTTTAACTTGTGAAATCTGTGAAAAAGTAACCAAGCTATATCCAGATATTGCTATTTTTAATGAATATGGCCCTACAGAAGCAACGGTTGGATGTATGATTTATCAATATACTAAAAATGATGCTAAGCAATATGCCTCTGTACCTATTGGTATTCCTGCTGATAACACAAAACTTTATGTGTTAAATCATTACCATAATTTCATACCATGTGGCTATTCAGGAAACTTATTCATTGCCGGGAAAGGACTAGCTAAAGGATATGTTCGTTTAAAGAAAATCACTGAGCAAAAATTTATTCCTTCTCCCTTTCATCATAATGAAAGAATTTATGACACTGGAGATATTGTAAAACTACATGAAAATGGAATTATGGAATATGTTGGTAGAAGTGATTTTCAAGTTAAAATTAATGGATATCGTATTGAAATTGGTGAAATTCAATCTAAAATACAAAACTTTCCTAACATTAAAGACTGTTATGTTACCGTTTTAGAGAAAGAAGGCTCAAAACATTTATGTGCTTATTATGTTTGTGATAAGCCTGCTAATCTCAATATTTTAAAAAATTATTTACGCAGAACTTTACCAAGTTATATGGTACCTAGGTATTTTGTGTTATTAGAAAAATTTCCGTTTACTAGTAATGGTAAAATAGATAAAAAAGCTTTACCTATGCCTACAAATTCGGAACATGATGTGTTTGTTGCTCCACAAACACCTTTAGAAAAAGAATTACACGATTTATTTTGCCAATTGTTACATATTTCTGAAATAAGTGTTACGGCTAACTTTTTTGATTATTATGTAGATTCTTTAATTATTATTAAAGCACAAACCATACTTCTTAGTAAAAATATTGAAATTAATACACAAGCTTTTTATGAATTTCCAAGTATTCGTAGTTTATGTGATTATATTTCTATAAAAAATGAAGTACATCATGCCACACATACTACATTTTTGCAAGATATTTCTAGTATTCAAAAACCATCTTTACAGCCATATAGCCAATATGAAAATATTTTATTATTTGGTGTTACTGGTTTTTTAGGAATTCATATATTGTACCATTTATTAACACAAACTAATAGTACGATTTATTGTGTTATTCGAGAAAAGGATAATTTAAATGCTATCGAACGCTTTCAAAATAAATTTAAATTTTATTTTGATAAAGAAACAATGGAAAAATATGAAAATAGAATTGTTACCATTACCGGAAATTTATTAAAAGAGAATTTTGGCATTTCACAAGAAGTTTTTGATGAAATTCTTCCTAAAATTGATTGTGTAATTAATTCTGCAGCACTTGTAAAACATTATGGAAATTATGATGATTTTAAAAAGACAAATGTAGATGGCACTAAAAAAATCATTCAATTTTGCTTAGACAATCATTTGCCTTTACATTATATTTCAACTATGTCTATTTCTGGCTATGGCTTAGTAAAAACACCTGATGTAGAATTTACAGAAAACAGTTTTTATATAGGCCAAAATGTAGAAGATAACGTTTATGTAAGAAGTAAATTTGAAGCAGAAAATTTAATTTTACAAGCTTGTAAAAATGACGGTTTACATGCCTCTATTTACCGTTTAGGAAATATTGCCAACCGTTATGCAGATGGATTTTTCCAACAAAATGCTGGTGATAATGCCTTTTTAAATAGAGTAGCTTCTATTATTAATTTGAAATGTATTCCTAAAGAATTACAATATATTAATATTGAGCTTTCTCCGGTTGATTTTTGTGCATTATTTATAGTAAAATTACTATCTAATACACCAAATAACATCAATATTTATCATATTTATAACCCAAATCATTTTACCATTGCAGACTTTTTAGATGTTTTAAAATATTTTGGTATACATTTATCTATTACTACTCTTGATGAATTTAAAAAGGTTTTATTTGCATCTAAAGATACACATTTTGGAATTATTAATTATATAGATAATATTGAAAATACTTCCTTACATAATATACATCTTTCTAATGCTATCACACAAAAAGTTTTACACAATTTATCCTTAGATTGGCCAGAAATTAATAAAGATTATATAGGAAAAATATTAGATTATTTAAAGAAGAACCATTTTATAGGGGGTACACATGAAGAAAAATAAAAAAAAGTTTGATTCTGTAACCAAACTTGCTATTGTCAATATATTGATTGGATTTGCTTTAACTTTTGGATTATATTTTTTACTACCATATATTTTAAATTATCCACCTAATACAATTGATAATGACTTTCAAATTCAAATGGTAGGAATACACTATACCGCACAATATGCTATTGTGGTAGGATTATCTGCAATTTTAATTTTTCTTGCTTTTAAATTTTCGTACCGTAGGCTATCTTTAGAAAAATTAAAAGAAACAGATGATAAAATAAAATATGTAGAAAGGTTACGTAGGGAATGTTTTAACTATCCCTACCTCACTTTAATTATTCAAGCTTTTGCTCCAACTCTTGTATGTGGTATATTATTAGTTTTATTTAATACAGATTTTGAATTACTTGTACGTATTTGTGTAGTTATTTTGTCTTTATGCTCTATTTATGCTATTACCTCTTATATGGTTAATAAAAAGTTTTTTGAAGATAAATTAATTCACACTTTTGGATACACCAAACAAGCAGTATCAGGCATTCGTTTAAACATTTATAAAAAATTAGCAATACAAACCTTTCCTTTATTTTTATATTCTTCTGTTGTATTATTGCTTATTGCTATAAGTGTTATGACTACTGAAAAAGGAGATTTACAATATCATTTATATAGACAAGAACTTCTTAATGCTTTTCCTCAAGAGAAAATATATGATATAGAATCGGTAAAAGAAGAACTACTAACTTTCGAACTATCTGGGGAAAATGACCACATCTTTATTTTACAAGATAATGGTGATGTATATTTTACACAGCAACCTTTAAATGATTTTTTAATTCAATATACTTTGAATTATTATGATGAAATGGAAGGACAAATTTTTGAATATTACGGACAAAATACACAATCTTCTGTGCTAAAAATTCATACTACTACGGGAGATTACTACATTGGAATTCGTTTCTTTGTATTTAGTAATGACATTTTCGTACCATTCTTTATTACAGTAATTACTACCATTATATTCAATCTTTTCTATATTATATATATTGGAAAGGGACTTTCTAATGATTTAAATAACATTATTCATGGTATGAAAAATATTTCTAACTTGGATAATATTTTACTAGCTGAAAATTTACCAACTACTTCTAATGACGAAATTGGTGACCTTACCATTCAATTCAATAAAATTCAAGACTTAACTAAGGAACATGTGGCCCAATTAAGAGATAGTCAAGATAAGTTAATGGAAAGAGAGCGTTTAGCTTCTTTAGGTCAATTAATTGGCGGAATTGCACACAACTTAAAAACTCCTATCATGTCTATTTCTGGAGCTGCTGAAGGTTTACGTGATTTAATCAAAGAATATGATTTGTCTATTGGAGATCCTGAAGTAACCAATCAAGATCATCACGATATTGCCAAAGATATGGATGTGTGGGTAGATAAAATTAAAAGTTATACAGAATATATGTCTGATATTATTAGTGCTGTTAAAGGGCAAGCAGTTACTTTTACTAATAATGAAAATGATACTTTTACTATAGAAGAATTAATTAAACGTGTAGATATTTTGATGAGACATGAACTAAAAAGTGCCTTAATTAATTTGAAAGTACAATTAGATATTGATGCTGATACTACCTTACGAGGAAATGTTAATGGCTTAGTACAAGTTATTAATAATATGCTTTCTAATAGTATACAAGCCTATAAAGGAAAAACGAATGAAACTATTTATTTACAAGTTTCGCAAACTGATACATCCATTATCATTTCAATACAAGATAATGCAGGTGGTCTTCCCAAAGAAGTAGAAAACAAGTTATTTAAAGAAATGATTACAACAAAAGGTAAAAATGGTACTGGTCTTGGTTTATTTATGTCATTTTCTACTATTCGTGCCCATTTTGGAGGAGATATTACTTTTGAAAGTAAAAAAGGTGTTGGAACAATTTTCCGCATTATTTTACCAAAAACAAACTTGTAACATTTATATGTTTGTATTTAAATAAAAATTTTAATTTGTCATTTATAATAGAAAAAAGTAGGTGTTAATATGAGAAAAAACATGGTTGAAGAGCCAAATGCAAATGGATACAAAATTATTGCTGTTGATGATGAAATGGGTATTGTAGATTCTTTATCTATCTTTTTAAAACGTTCTGGTTATAACTTTACTGGCGTTACAGATCCACTAGAAGCAATCGAACGTGTTCGTAATGAACATTTTGACATGATGATTTTAGACTTTATCATGTCTCCCATCCATGGTGATGAAGTAGTTGAGGAAATTCGTAAGTTTAATAAAGATTTATATATTTTATTACTTACAGGGCATAAAGATTTAGCTCCTCCTCTTGAAACAATACGCCGTTTAGATATTCAAGGATATTGTGAAAAAAGTGATAAGTTTGACCAGCTATTGTTATTAATTGAGTCTGGTATGAAATCTATTGAACAAATGAACGAAATTAGAAGAATTAATCAAGAATTATCTGATACTTATGAGAAATTAGAAAAGGCTTATTTAGAAAGTATACAAACACTTCGATATACAGTTGAAGCAAAAGACCCATATACTAGAGGTCATTCTGATAGAGTTTCTGAATATTCTGTTTTAATTGGAGAAAAGTTAGGTTTATCAGAAGATGAGCTTAAAACATTACGAATTGGTGGTTTATTCCATGATATTGGAAAAATTGGCATTCCTGATAGCATTTTATTAAAACAATCTAAACTTACAGATGACGAATATTCTGAAATTAAAAACCACCCTTCAATTGGAGCACATATTCTTTGCAATGCAGAAGTATTTAAAGAAATTATTCCCATAGTAAAACACCATCATGAAAGGTATGATGGAAGAGGATATCCTGGGCAATTAAAAGGAGAAGATATACCTTATTTAGCAAGAATAGCGGCAGTTGCAGATGCATTTGATGCCATGACATCCAAAAGAACCTATCGTGATTCTTTGCCTATTGATATAGTTCGTGATGAAATAGAAAAAAATCTAGGAACACAATTTGATCCTAATATAGGAAAAATTTTCTTAGAGATTATAGATAATGATTATGCAAAAATTGAAGAAATAAAAGAAAAATTTCCAGCTTAATGAATTTATCAAACTTTCGATATACTCAAATAGATTTACTGCACCAATGAATATATATTCATTGGTGCAGTTTTAATACAAGCCCAAATTTCACACACTAATGTTGACAAGCCCTTCATAAACATCCAGTATGCTAATTTTATACTCCAAGTGTATATGGATTTCCTTCTTCACCTGTTCCACCTGTTATCTTGATTCCAGATTTCAGAATGAATACTGGACGGAGACCATTCGTAACGCTATAGCCATGTGTACTCCCGCTAGCATTCACATTGCACAAAAGACTATTAGTCAAGTAACCACGAGAATACACATTGCGCACGTTAAAGCCATCACCGCTATAGGTATCGTCTACATCACGGGATGCTAGCCAATAGTCAATGCCTATATCTCGTATACTTGTACTCATTTGATTCCAGTCTGTACTATAATTTGTATCTGCATCTCTCAGCTTACCACTATAAATTCCTCCAAACTGTGTTGCATGGTATCCACTTTGACTGTTAATGTTATTTGGTACACTTCCTACACATCTTGCACTACTTGAATATGTGCCATTATTATATGCACTTGCCTTTGCATTTAGTGTACTTATTGCACTATTATATGAGTTCATTGCTGTTGTAAAATTGTCACTACCTAAAGTTACCTCTTCTACAGTCCTCATTGCTATAATTTGTATTCCATAACTTGAGCTACTATCATATAATACTACGCAATCTATATTTCCTCCCTTTGCTGCTGGGTACCTTACCCAATCACCTTTCTTTAATTTACTTTGCACTGTTGGATATGATTCATTTGTTTTTTGTAGTACTGCTGTACTTGTTGCTGTATTTCCTGCTTTATCTGTTACTATTACTCTTAAATAATAGGTTGTTCCGGCTGATAAATTATCATATGTGTATGAATAACTTGTTGCTGTACTTTCCTGTGTTGCAACTGTTGTAAATCCCGATGTGCTATTTGTTGTACTTCTTTGGAATACATAACTATATACTCCTGATGTGCTATCTGCTCCTTTTGCAGTTACTGCTATGTTTGTCTCTCCTACTGTTTTTACTGTTAGACTTGCCGTGCTTGGTGCTGTTTTATCTTTATTTATTGTTTTTGTTGCTACTGTTGATACATTATTGGCTTTATCTATTGTATACGCTGTTATTGTACTTGTTCCATCTGCACTTATTTTTACATTAGTTTTTATTGTTCCATTTGATGTCTCTGTTTGCGTTATTGTCTGTGCTCCTGTTACTGCATATCTTAATTTATTTGCTCCACTTTGTGCGTCATTTCCTGCTGTTATTGTTACTGTTACATCTGATTTATAATATCCATTATTTCCTGCTGTTCCGGTTGTTATGTTTATTGTTGGTACACTTGGTGCTATTTTATCCTCTACACTTACACTTGCATAACTACTATCATTTGTTCCATCATACAATCGTGTATATACTGTTTGATTATGCACTAGCCCTGTTAATCTTTCTCCACTATTTATTGGCTGCCAATTTTCTTCTGGCAAGTCTTGTTCTGGGTTTACTACGCTTCCCGTTGTTACTACTTGATATTGCAATATATATCCTTCTTGACTTGTATTTACTAGTATACTTGCTGTTCCATCTCCTTGCCATTCTATATCTTTAAATGTTATTGCTCCTTCTGGCATTTCTCTTGTTATGAAGTTTATATTTCTTGTTGCTCTTCCCTTGTTATCTCCATTTGTTACTTCTATTGTTATACGTAAGTTGTATATCACATTTTCTTCTAAATTATTTATTGTGCAACTATTTCCTTCTGCTCCTTCTACTGTTTTCCAATTACTTTCTCCTTGTTTTTTATATTCATAAGTAATCTTGCCATTTTCTGTATTTACAGCCTCTACTGTTATTTCTGCACTATTGGTTGTTGTTTCTACATTTATTTTTTGTATTCGTGGTCCTGTTGCATCCCCTACATATTCTATCTCTATATCTGTTGCATTATCTTTATTTGGTATTGGTGTTACCTCAAATATGAATCCATCATTTGTTATTACATCATAACTTCCGTCCTCATTATCTTCTATATCATTTTGTTTATTTCCTATTATTTCTTTTTCCTCTAATATATCAAAATATCCATCTATTGTTGTTGCTCCTTTTCCTTCTATTATCGCTGTTGCTTTTTCTAATTCTAGTTTTTCTTTTGCGCTTTCTATAGAATATGTTTTTTCTGCTTCTTTTACTTTCGTTATAATTCCCACTTCTCCAAATAAGAAATTAATTGTTACAGTTGTTAATATAATGAGGATAACTATAGTTATTACTAATGCAATAAGTGTTATACCCTTTTGTATTTTACAATTCTCATTGTTTTCTATTTTTAACACTTTTTCTTTACTTCTCAAGTTATTCCCTCCTTTACTTTTTACGACTTTTACTTTTCTCTATTTTTAGTTGCTATTTCCTTCTATTCTAAAGTCTTTTGCATTGCTTACATCTGCCGTTATACTTGCATTGATTTGTACGGTTTCTCCCGGTTCTATTTCTTCTATTATTGGATTAATTTGTGTTATTTCTTCTCCATTTTCTCCTAGTATTGTTATTTTTACTACCTCTAACTCATGTTTTGTGCTTCCCTTATTTGTTACATCCGCTAACAATACACTCATTCCATTTTTTTCTGTAAATTGAATATTACTTATACTTAAATTTCCATATGTTTTTGTAGTGTTAAATTCTTCACTTGTATTTAGTTTTGTTCCATCTGCTAATTCTGTGGTATATTTTTCTTCATTTACCTGTTCCTCTTCTTTGGCTTGTCCTACATCTTCATTGTTATTTCCTTTAATTAAAACTACTATTAATACTATTGCTAGGGTTACCACTGCTATTAATAGCAATATCCATCTTTTTTCGTTACTATTCATTATATTTTAACCTCCATTTATTGCACAACTTTATTTCTATGCTTCCTTTCTTTTCATTTTTTCTTTTGTTTATAGCATATTTTATCCCCCCTTATTTTCTTTATAGTATAATTTTAAATTAGTTTGTGCAGTAAGTATATTTTTAATTCAATATTGCTTGCTAAAATTCTATCATTAGTAATATTTATTTGCAAGTATTTTTAGGTGCATATTTAATAATATTTTAAGTGTAAAATAGTTGCAGGAGGTTTATTATGAATACACTAAAAATACCAGAAAATCATAGCGGAGTAAGTAAAACTTTACGTCTGCCTGAAAATATTGTGGATGATGTGCAAAATTTAGCTAATCTTAAAAATTTGTCTTTTAATAAGACTATTATCACATTAATTGAATTTAGTTTAGAAAATTTAGACGAGGAAGATAAACTTCGCTTACAAAATCTACGTAATAACTAAGTTTATTGTTTTACACCTATATTCTTTATCTTATTATACAAATCTGAGTATCATTATCTAAATATATCTGTATACTATTTTCATATATATGTACTTGATATACTTGGTTTAAGTTTATACATATATATATTTCTTCTTTTTCGTCTTTTATTGTTAATGTGTCTATTTTTAATTTATATGTTAGCGAATTAATGTAGAACTGGTTTGAAATAAAACCAGTTTGTCTTATTGTGTTTTGCTTTTTTTCATGTTTTTTTAATTCCTCTAATATTTTTTCTCTTATTCTATCTTGCATACTGTTACTCTCTTTCTTTATTTTTATTTAGGTATATTACTATTTTTTCTTATTTTTCCAATATTATTCTGTTTTATTTATATTTAATAAATTTTTATCCTTAAGGTATAATATCATATATATTATGTTTTTGCAATATACTATATATTGCATTTTTATAATATATCATTTTTTATGTTATCATTGTATAATTTAACAAATATTTTATTTATATTTTTTCATAGGAGGTTGTACGAATGGGATTTAAAGTAACTTTGCCTACTTCTAAGGTAGAACCAAGTTTAAATAAAACTCTTAGACTAAAAGAGAGTATGATAAATAAAATTCAAGATTTAGCAAATAAGAAAAATATTTCTTTTAACGCTTTAGTTAGCCAAATGCTACAATATTGCTTAGATAACTTAGATGAAGAAAAATAGAAAAAGAAAAGAGCTACAGGATTACATTCCTATTAGCTCTTTCTTTTATATTTTCATACTTAATTTTACTTTTTGTCTGTCATAGTTTACATCTATAACCTTTACTTTAACAATATCTCCTACAGAAACAACATCTGATGGATTTTTTACAAAACTATTGCTAAGTTCTGAAATATGTACTAAGCCATCATGTTTTACTCCTATATCTACAAAAGCTCCAAAATCTATTACATTTCTAACAGTTCCTGTTAAAATTTGTCCTACTTGTAAATCTTCAAATTTAAATACATCTGCTCTCAAAATTGGCTTTGGCATTTCTTCTCTTGGGTCTCTTCCTGGTTTTTCAAGCTCTTCTATAATATCTCGTAATGTCATTTCACCTATATTTAATTCTTTTGCTTTTTGTGGTATATTGATTTTCTGTAATGTTTTACGAATTTCTTGTAATTTTTCTTTATCTAAGATATCTTGTTTGCTGTAGCCTATGTTTTGCAATAATTTTTCTGTAATTTCATAACTTTCTGGATGAACAGCTGTCATTTCTAATGGATTTTTTCCATCAAAAATACGAATAAAACCTGCACATTGTTCATAAGCAACTTTTCCTAATTTCGGAACATGCAAAAGTTCTTTTCTTTCTTGTATTTTTCCCTTTTCTTCTCTATATTTTACTATATTGTTGGCAATAGTTTTATTAATTCCTGCCACATAAGAAAGTAATGAAGGTGTTGCAATATTAACATCTACGCCTACCTTATTTACAGCATCTTCTACTACTCCTGTTAAACTTTCATCTAATTTCTTTTGGTCAACATCATGTTGATATTGGCCTACCCCTATTGCCTTAGGCTCTATTTTTACAAGTTCTGCTAATGGGTCTTGCAATCTACGTGCAATAGAAATGGCTCCTCGTAATGATACATTAATATCTGGATATTCTTCTGTTGCAAGCTTAGATGCAGAATATACAGATGCCCCAGCCTCTGAAACAATAGCATAATGCAAATCTTTTCCATATTTTTCTTTCACTTCTTGTATGACTTGTGCTACAAAAACTTCAGATTCCCTAGAAGCAGTTCCGTTACCAATAGCAAACATATTTACATTATATTTTGCTATTAATTGTATAAGAGTTTTCTTTGCTCCTTCTACATCATTTTGTGGTTCAGTTGGGTAAATCGTTGTTGTGTCTAATAGTTTTCCTGTTTCATCTATTACCGCAATTTTACATCCCGTACGGTAAGCAGGATCAAAGCCAATAACCGTAAATCCTCTTAAAGGCGCTGCCAATAGTAACTGTTTCGCATTTTTTCCAAATACTTTAATAGCTTGTTCTTCTGCTTTTTCTGTCAAATCTGAACGGATTTCTCTTTCTATAGAAGGTTCAATTAATCTTTTCCAACTATCTAATATAGTTTCTTCTAATATGACTTTATATTCTTCTTTTGCTTGTTGTTTTATCATATCTTTTTGTATATAATATAAAATTTTTTCTTCTGGTTTTTGTATATTTACTTTTAAAGCTTTCTCTTTTTCTCCTCTATTAATGGCTAGAATTCTGTGACTTGGAATTTTGTTTAAAGCTTCACTAAATGTATAATACATTTCATAATTCGTTTTTTCTTCTGCATTTTGTGCCTTAGTTTCAATAATACCTTCTCTATAGCACATTTTTTTAATTTGTTTACGATATTGAGGGTTGTCTGATATTTCTTCTGCAATAATATCTTTTGCTCCTTGTAAAGCTTCTTCTATACTATTTACCCCTTTTTCTTCATTTATATATTGTTTTGCTATATCCATTAGATTTTCTTGTTTTTGCTCCATTATTTTTTTTGCCAGTTCTTCTAAGCCTTTTTCTTTAGCAATAGTAGCTCTGGTTCTTTTCTTTTGCTTAAATGGTCTATATATATCTTCTACTTCCGCTAACGTTTTAGCAATTTCTAAATTTTTCACAATTTCTTCTGTTAATTTTCCTTGTTCTTCAATGATTTTCTTTACTTCTTCTTTTCTATTTTCTAGGTTCCTTAAATACGATAATCTTTCTCCTAAATTTCTTAATGTTTCGTCTGAAAGTCCTCCTGTTACTTCTTTTCTATAACGTGCAATAAAAGGAATGGTATTTCCTTCATCAATTAATTGAACTGTTGCTTGCACTTGTGAATTTTTTATTTGTAATTCTTCTGCTATTTGGTTAATAATCTTTTGCATTTTGTACCTTCTTTCTTCTTTTTTATTCAATTTATTATATCATGTAAATTTGCCAAAAAGCTAGTATAAATTGTTTTATTTTTTGAAAAAAATATTGTCATAAATTCTGTTTTATGATATGATTTTGTCATAATTTGTAGAAATTGAAAGGGGGATTTCCTATGGATAGTAAAACTACTAGTATTGTAGCTTATCTTACATGGATTGGACTAATTGTTGCTTTTTGCGCAGGAGATAAAGAAGGTGCAAAATTCCATTTAAATCAAGCTCTTGTAATTTTTCTATTTTCTTTATTGTCTGTTATTCCTTGCATTGGATGGATTTGGGCAGTATTCATCTTTATTTGTTGGATTATGGGATTCATCGCAGCAATTAATCAAGAAGAAAAACCAGTTCCATTAATTGGAGGAATAAAAATTATTAAATAAAACTTTAAAAGCTACTTAAAAAGTAGCTTTTATTTGCTTTTCTTTTGGAGGCTTGTTATGAAATTAAAGGAAGATTCTCTTTTTTTACCCATTGCCATTACTTATTTTTCTTTACTTATATTAGGTGTATTTTATTTTTCTTTTTTACAAAATTTTATCACTATTCCTGCTTGTCCTATTTATTCTTACTTAGGATTTCCTTGTCCTGCCTGTGGAATGACAAGAGCAACTTATGCATTAGTCAATGGAGACTTTTTCTCTTCTATTGGCTATAACCCTACCATTTTGTACTTTGCCTTTGTTACTCCTATTTATTTGTTTATTCAGTTTTTACATCATTTTTTTCATATGAAATTTGCAATACCATTCCGTTATATTTTTTATGTAGGTTTAGGCATTATGCTTATTTTTTGGATTTTTAACATAATAAAAACCTGAAAAACTTCAGGCTTTTATTTTTATTCAATTCCTAAATATTCGTTATAGCTTACTTCTCTATCTACCATTTTATCTGCTTGAATATCTATAATTCTATTGGCAACTGTTTGCATTAATTGATGGTCATGAGAAGTAAATAACATATTTCCTTTAAATTTAATCATTCCTTCATTTAATGCTGTAATGCTTTCCATATCCAAGTGATTGGTTGGTTCATCAAATATTAAAAAGTTTGCTCCTGATAACATCATTTTAGATAATACACATCTTACTTTTTCTCCTCCAGATAATACTTTTACATATTTTAATGCCTCTTCTCCAGAAAATAGCATTCTTCCTAAGAAACTTCTAATATACGTTTCATCTGGATCTTTAGAATATTGTCTTAGCCAGTCTGTAATTGTCATATCTTTTTCAAATAAATAATTATTATCTTTTGGGAAATACGACATAGAAATAGTAGTTCCCCATTCTATTTTTCCTTCATCTGGCTCTAATTCTCCTGCTATGATTTGAAATAATACCGTTTTTGCATTTTCATTATCTGCTATAAAGGCAATTTTATCTCCTTCTTTTACGGTAAAAGATATATCATTTAATATTTTTTCACCATGAATTGTTTTAGAAATATTTTTTACTTTTAAAATCTCTTTTCCTGTCTCTCTATCTGGTTTAAAGTCTATGTATGGATACCTTCTATTAGATGGTTTTATTTCATCTAATTGTATTTTTTCTAATGATTTTTTTCTAGAAGTTGCTTGTTTTGATTTTGAAGCATTTGCACTAAATCTAGCAATAAAAGCTTGCAACTCTTTGATTTTTTCTTCTTTCTTTTTATTGGCTTCTTTCATTTGTTTTTGTATTAATTGACTAGATTCATACCAAAAGTCATAATTTCCCGGAAAGATTTTAATTTGCCCAAAGTCTACATCTGCAATATGTGTACATACTTTATTTAAAAAGTATCTATCGTGAGAAACAACAATGACTGTATTTTCAAAATTAATTAAAAACTCCTCAAGCCATGATATACTCTTTAAATCCAAATCGTTTGTTGGTTCATCTAATAATAATATATCTGGATTTCCAAAAAGTGCTTGTGCTAATAATACTTTTACTTTTTCTTTTGCTTCTAATTCTCTCATTAATTTATAGTGCTTTTCTGTTTCTATTCCTAAGTCATTTAAGAGAACTGCCGCATCTGCTTCAGCATTCCATCCATCTAATTCGGCAAATCTCTCTTCTAATTTTGCTGCTTTCATACCATCTTCTTCATTAAAATCTGGTTTTGCATAAATAGCATCTTTTTCTTTCATAATGGTATATAGTTCGTTATTTCCCATAATAACCGTGTCCATAACGCTATACTCTTCATAAGCAAAGTGATCTTGTTTTAAAACAGAAATTCTTTCTGTTTTTTCTTTGGTTACTTCTCCTTTGCTTGGTTCTATTTCTCCTGATAGTACTTTTAAAAAGGTAGATTTTCCAGCCCCATTAGCACCAATAATTCCATAACAACAACCTTTATTAAATTTTATGTTCACATCTTCAAATAATGTTCTTTTTCCAAATCTAACAGTTACTCCTACTGCGTTTAACATATTTTCCTCCTTGCTTTTTCTATAACAGGTATATTATACACGATTTTACCAATTTTTACAAGAAGAAATATATCTTTCCTATATTTTAACTTCTTCTTTTACCTTTTTATACTTTATCCATCATATGATATACACATTGATTTTGTTTATTTTCCGTAAAATTCCATGTATGGAAAGCTCCGCCTAAACAATATTCCCAGTACTCACATTTACTACATTCTTCACATTTTGTTCTATCTTTTTTTCTAAATTCCTGATACTTATTATCCCATACATCTTTAAAATTATCGGTTTTGATATTCCCTTGTATGAATCTTTTTACTCTAGGCACATTGGGACAGACAAATAAATCTCCATTATATAAAATACTGGCAATATTAATACCTGTTCTACAATAAAAATAATGTTTTCTTACTTCTTTTTCATAATCTAAACCTAAAAATCCAGCACAACCATATGCTAGCTCTAATCTTTTATCCTTTTTCTTTGATTTTATAAAATCTAGTAATTGCTTTATTTCTTTTCCGTTTAATAATAAATCACTATTTTCATTCGCTCTTCCTATTGGATCCATTACCAATAATCGCCATGAATTTAATCCTAAACTCACCATTACCTCATATAGTTCCTGTAATTGATGAATATTTTCTTTATGAAAAACTGTAGTAACTTGAAGATATTTTACAAAGTCTGCTTGTTTTAGTTTTTTAATATTATTCATGATTAGTTTGTAAGAGCCTGGAACTCCACGAAATATATCGTGAGTTTCTTCTAATCCATCAATACTTATAGAAATTGTTTCCATGTTGGCCTTTTTTAGTTTTTGTATATTTTCATCATTTAATAAAATACCATTTGTTGTCATTCCCCAGTGAAACCCTAGTTCATTTGTTGCATATTCCATTACTTCACATAAGTCTTGTCTAACTAAAGGTTCTCCCCCCGTAACATTAATTAATATTTTATGTGCATCCATATCATTAGCAATTTGTTTAAAAGCATTTTTTATTTCTTCTGTCGTTAATTCTCCCTCATACTTTCGTTTTTCCGCACTACTTCCACAGTGTTTACATTTTGCATTACAACTTAGCGTACATTCCCAAAATAAATCTATTAAGGTATGTTTTTCTCTTTCTATTTTTTTATAATTTTCCATTAAAGTTAATTCGCCTAATTTATATATCTTTTTTAACACTTTATTTCACCCTTATTAAAACAAATTCTCTACTAATACTACAAATATTATATAAACTAAAACTGCTACTATACTTAATATTACTTTTTTTAGCACACTACTTTTACTTTTTATGCAATAAATAACTATCCCCAATAATAATGCTATTGGAATAATTATCATGGAAATTACGTGCATGAATGCTGTAGATTTCGGCTCAATTTTTACACCATATTCAGCTTGTGTTTGAAGAACATCCATAGAAGCTGCATATACCTTAAGTGCCCATGCTTTTAAACTAACTATTACTCCTGCTATGACTACGCCTAATTTTTTTACTATTTTCATATACCTTCCCCCTTTATTTACCATTGATTTTGTAGACTGTTTTATTTTTGTGCGTTATTTATACTGTATGATTTTTTCCATTTTACTATATCATATTAGCATTATTGTTGCAAGAAAAAAATGATATATCTCTTTTAGAAATATACCATTTTTCATTTATTTTTCGGCAAATAATAATTTGATGCTCCATAAACCTGCAATTCCTACTAATGCATATATAATTCTACTGATAATTGACATTGCTCCAAATAGAGTATCTACTAAATTGAAATTGAAAAAGCCTATAAGTCCCCAATTAATAGCACCAATAATCACTAATATTAAGGCAATCGTATCAATTACTTTCATACTGATTTCCCCTTTCTTGTGTTTAACACATTTTTAGTTATATTATGTGCTATTTTTTTATAAATATACTTTTTATTTATAGCATATTTTTCCTTTTCATACAAAACATGGAAATAAATGCTAAACAAATAGATAAACCAAATACAATGATAAATCCATATGGATTATCTTGAAAAGGTACTCTTACATTCATTCCCCAATAACTAGAAATTAAAGTAGGAATTGCTATAATAATGGTAATAGATGTTAAAAATTTCATAACTTGATTTAAGTTATTAGAAATAATAGAAGCATATGCGTCTAATGTTCCATTTAAAATGTCACTATAGATTTTTGCCATTTCTATTGCTTGTTTATTTTCAATAATGGCATCTTCTAATATATCTTCATCTTCATCATATAATTTAATGGTTTTTCCTCTTAATGTTTTTTCCATTACTACTTCATTTGACTTTAGTGATGTAGTAAAATATACTAAACCTTTCTCTAAGCTAAGCATTTTTAATAGTTCTTTATTTTTCATAGAATTTTTTAATACATTTTCCGCTACTTCTGTTTCTTTATTGATTTTTTTAAGATACTTTAAATATTCAGAAGCATTTTTATAGAAAATTTGAAATAACATTCTACTTTTTTTATATGTTATTACTTCTCTTTTTGCTCTTTTTTCTAAGTCCTCTATCAAATGGCAACGGTGTAAACCAACGGTTATAATATAATCATCTCTCACAAAAATAATACCAAATGGCATAGTTGAATATTCTTCTTTTCCTGTTTCTCTTTCATTAGTTACTTCATATACTGGTACATCTATAATGAATAAGATGGTATTATCATCATCTTCTATATCAATTCTCGCTTTTTCTTCATAATCTAATGCATAACGGATAAAATCTTCTTCTATTTTTAATTTTTTACAAACTAATTTGATTTCACTTTCTGTCGGGGCAATCATGTTTATCCAATTTCCCTTTTTAAATTCTTTTGTTTCTTCTGTTATATTTGTTATTTCATCTGTTCTATACATAGTAAACATATTTTACCCCTCCTTTTTTCCTCATTATTTTATTATAATATATTCTGTTTTTTTTTGCAATATTTTATGTAAATTATTTTTTTATTGTATAATCACTTTTTTGTTTTCATTGCTTTTTTTGACAAAATATGACATAATATATTATATTAAATTTTAAAGGATGTTTCCATATGAAAATTTTATTTGTTATAGATCAATATGATAATTCTAATAACCGGTACTACTATGTCTGCCGTAAGATTTGTTCAAGGTTTAAGAAACGCAGGTAATGAGGTTCGTGTTATTAGTACAGGAAAAAAGGCGGAAAATAAATATATTGTCAAACAATTAATTCTTCCCCCTATTGCTTCTCATATTGTAAAATCTCAAGGTATGTGTTTTGCTTTGCCTAATGAAAAGGCTTTAAGGGAAGCTATTTCTTGGGCTGATGTGGTTCATTTTTATATGCCTTTTTGGCTTTCTAAAAAAGGAGTTAAAATAGCAAAAGAACTTCACGTTCCTCATACAGCTGCTTTTCATGTACAGCCAGAAAATATCACTTATACTTTACATTTAGGTAAAAATGGAAAAGTTAATGATGGCATTTATCATTATTTTAATAAAACTTTCTATAACCAGTTTACACATATTCATTGCCCAAGCCAGTTTATTGCTAATGAACTTTCTTCTCATGGTTATACAGCAAAATTACATGTTATTTCTAATGGAGTAGATGATGATTTTTGTTATAAAAAAGTAAATAAACCTTCCTCTTCTCCCTATATAATTACTATGATAGGAAGATATTCTAATGAAAAAAGGCAAGATGTATTAATTGATGCTATTTATCATTCTCATTATTCAGATAGAATACAATTAGTATTAGCAGGAAAAGGATTAAATCAAAAACAATATGCTAAACAAGGAGAATATTTAAAGTATCCACCTATTTTACAATTTTATGAGAAAAAAGATTTATTAGATTTACTAAGCAAAACTGACTTATATGTTCATAGTGCAGATGCTGAAATAGAAGCTATTTCTTGTATAGAAGCTTTAGCCTGTGGGAATGTACCTATTATTGCTAATAGTCCCAAATCTGCTACTCCCCAGTTTGCGTTAGATGAACGTTCATTATTTGAAGCTGGCAATAGTTTAGATTTAGCTAAAAAAATAGATTATTGGTTAGAGCATGAAGAAGAAAGAAAGCATATGGAAAAAGAATATGCAAAATCAGCAGAAAAATATAGACTTTCTCATAGTATTCAATTGATGGAGGAGATGTTACATGAGTCAATTGTTGAAAACACCAAATAATAGTGAAATCGATTTTGAAGATATAAAAGAAGATGAACATGTTCTTCATTTATGGGAACCTCTTTCTTTTTCTATAGATGAAGACTTTGAATATATCCATAAAGGGTTTTTCTTTTCTATTTTTTCTAATCTTTTATATGCTATTGCCTTTCCTCTTTTATGGATAATTAACAAATTGGCTTTTGGCTTTCGCATTCAAGGAAGAGAAAATTATGATAAGGTAAAAGGTGGAAAAATAACGGTTTCTAATCATGTTCATGTAATGGATTGTACTATGGTAGGGCTTTCTAATTTTCCTGATAAAACTTTTTATATTTCTCTTGCTTCTAACTTTAAAATACCTATAGTTCGTACTATTATTAAATTATTAAATGCTATTCCTATTCCGGAGAAATATTGTTGTAAAAAATACTTTAAAGCTGCTATTCATGATGTATTAAAAGATAATGGATGTGTTCATATTTATCCTGAAGGTTCTTTATGGCCTTATTACACAAAAATAAGAAGTTTTAAAGATGGAGCTTTTGCTTTTGCAGTAGATAATCATGTTCCTATTGTGCCTTTGGTATTTTCTTTTTATGAACCTACTGGATTTTATAGATTTTACAAAAACAAGCCTTGTGTACAATTAGAAGTTTTAGAACCTATCTACCCTAATGATAACTTACCTAGAGGAGAAGCTATTCAACAATTAAAAAATAAAACTCATCAAGAAATGAAAAAAAGAGAAGATTCTTACTAAAAAAATACCAGTAATCTTACTGGTACTTTTCTTTTTAATTTCTTTTTCTTTAAAAGATATCTTTAATATTCACCATAAAAATAATTTGTTCTATAATATCTATAATTGAATATATAAAAAAGGCAATTCCAATTGCTGCTATAATAGCTGTTGAATTAAAAATAACATATAAACCACAAATAAGCATAATAATTGCTAAAATAAGTGTGTATAACCATGCTCTATTGTTTACTTTATTTTTTAGTTTAATTGATACATTTAATCTTACTAATGCGCTATATACAATCCATACACCTACAATTAAGTTTAAAAATGTTGCTATCATATTGCTATAAATAATCGTTACAATTCCTAGAATAATGGCTAGTATTCCAAAAACAATGTCTAAGTTATAAAAATCATTTTTTCCCTTTGCTGTAATATATGCTATAATTCTTGCTAATCCAATAACTATAAAAATACCTCCTAATACATAAGAAATAACTTTAATGGTTTCTTCTGGTTTCCAAATAAGAATAATACCTAAAATAGCAAATATAGCAGATATTAATATAGAAATCCATCCCGATTTTTTCAATATTTTTTGTAAATAATCCATTTGCATTGCCTC
>CALXJP010000080.1 GCA_944388655.1 uncultured Clostridia bacterium
TTTTACTAGAATTAGGTAGAGGTTTTTCTTTTGTAGCAAGACAACAAAAAATAACTTTTGATGGAAGAAATTTTTTTATTGATTTAGTTTTTTATAATTATATATTGAAATGTTTTGTTATAATAGACTTAAAACTTGGAGATTTAACACATCAAGACTTAGGACAAATGCAAATGTATATAAACTACTATACGAGAGAAATAATGAATGAAGGTGATAATCCACCAATAGGAATTGTACTTTGTGCAGATAAAAGTGATCAAATTGTAAAATATACATTACCAGAAGAAAATAATCAAATATTCGCATCAAAATATAAATTATATTTACCAACAGAAGAAGAATTTAAGAAAGAATTAAATTTAGATAATTACGTAAAAAAAGATGAGGATAAAAATGAGGAATAGTAGACTAAATTTTTTCTTCCCTCAAAGATACACAACACAATTCGGAGAATGTGAAGATGAAGTTTAAAAATATATATCTTTAACAGATATGCTAAAATCAAAGGATGGTGAATTCTTTATTTCAGATGGGTTAAGAAATAGAAATACAATTGAATTTCTAGGAATATGGGAAGAATTGCATAATCCTAATTTTAATTATGGCGAATTTGCCATAATTAAAAGTCAAGCAGGTTTAAATAGTTACAAAATAAGTGTTAAAGAATGGTCAAATAAAACGAATGCAATCGGAATTATTGCAAAAACAGGAAGACATGATGGAACTTATGCACATAAAGATATAGCATTTGAGTTTGAAATGTGGATTAGTCCAAAATTCAAAATATATTTAATTAAAGAATTTGAAAGATTAAAACAAGAAGCGCAAAAAGAACTAGGATGGAATGCAAAAAGAGATTTAGAAAAAGTTAATTATAGAATACACACAGATACAATAAAAAACAATTTGATTCCTAAAGAATTAACTAGCAAGCAAGTAAATATAGTATATGCAGAAGAAGCTGACGTATTAAATATGGCATTATTTGACATGATAGCAAAAAAATGGAAAAAAAAGAATCAAAATAAAAAACGAAAGTATAAATTCCAAAAAAATGAGAAAAATAGATAAGAGAAAATAGAACTCTTATTTATTTTTTTGAGTTCTCAAAAGAAAGGAAGGAAATTATGGAAAGTATTGCCAACAAATTAAATGTCTTTTTAGCAGACTTAAATGTATTTTTTAGAAAATTACAAAATTATCATTGGTATATAGAAGGAGAAGATTTTTTTGTAATACATGAAAAATTAGAAGAATATTATGAAGAAGTGTACAAGCAAATAGATGAAGTAGCAGAACATCTATTAATGATGAATTATGAACCATTAGCCACTATGAAAAGTTATCTACAAAATGCAACATTAGTAGAAACAGAGAATAAAAAGATAAAAAAAGAAGAAGTGTTTAGCGTGTTAGTTAATGATTTTACTCATCTAATGCAAGAAGCAAAAGATATAAAAAAGCAAGCTGATGAAAAACAAATTGTAGAAACATCTACTTTTATAGATGGAATGATTAGTGACTTTAATAAGAAAATTTGGATGTTAAAACAAACAATGGAATAAGTGAAAAAGAACTATTGATGAAACAATATCAATAGTTCTTTACATAAAAAACATGTCATCAAAAAGTAATATAAATGTAACCAAAATGTAATAGAATTAACCAAAAGAATAATATATAATACAAAAGGAAAATAATACTAGAAAAAGGGGCGTTGTAAAATGAAGAAAATAAGAAATAGACAAGGAATAACCTTAATTGCATTGGTGGTAACCCTAATCATACTATTAATATTAGTAGCAGTAAGTATGACTATGTTATTAGGAGAAAACGGATTAATTACTAAAGCACAACAATCCTCTGAAACTTTTCAAATAGAACAAGGAAGAGAGCAAATTAATTTAGCCGTACTAGGAATGCAAACGGAAAAATTATCAAAAGGAGAATCCTGTACATTAGAATATATTGCAGAAAATATAGAAGATAGACTAGAAGGTTGTCAAGTAGTGGGAACACAAGGAGCCCCTATAAAAAAAGTATTTACCAAATATACGGGATATCAATATACAATTGATGAACTAGGAGAGGTTATTTATATAGGAGAAGTAGACTTTAATGAAATTCCTTTGATTAGTATTGTTAGTGATAAAATTGTATCTGGTGTAGAGAGTGTAACACTAGATATAACAACAGAAGTAGAAATAGGACAAGTAGAAAAAATTATAACTCCAACAGGTGAAGTACAAGGCAATAGTACAACATATGCAGTAACAGAAAATGGAGATTATACTTTCAAAGCAATCACAGATAAAGGAGTAGAAACGCAAAAAACAGTAAATATAAGCAATATTCAAGAAGAAGGTGTAGACTTAACAGGATTAGTAACAGGAAGTGAGAGTATAGAGCATAATTGCATATGGGAAAGAAAATATGACGAGAACAATCATTAGGAAGAATGCAGTATTTGTGGAAAAATACAAAATCAAGAGGCACATAACAAAATATATGTAGGGGGAGAATATACTTGTAAATCAACAGAGCCAGATCGTTATGAAACTTGTTCTGATGATTGTGGATATAGTCAACTTATTCCTAAACCTGCACATATATCTGATGGAAAATGGTATAAATATGATACGTACCACTATAGAATTTGTAAAAATTGTAAAGTATATATGCCAGGAGAAGAACAATGTACATTTCAACTGCAAGATGGAACTGTTGTAAAAAAAGGAGATAGTAGAATTCATGAAGCGGGAGATGGAGCAAAATGTTTAGTTTGTGGAAATACAAGTAATATAAAACAACATATGATTACAAATGATTCTCAGGGACAATGTGTATGGTGCCTAAAAGAATCTACCATAACACGAGAATATGGAATGACTCCAAACTTAGGAATAACAGGAGATAATTGGAGTAATATTATAAAAACAGATATGACGAATGGAAATAATATAGATATATATTATAAAGCAAGCTGTTCTTTAGGTGAAATACAATATAGTAGTATAGCAGATTATTCAGGAGGATATTTACAATTAGGAACTCCCCAAGTGTATCAAAAATTAAATAATGGAGAAATTATATATAAAGTTACTGTATCAATGAATAATGATACTCAAATGATTAATAAAACATCTTATCGTGCTTTAGCAAGAATATTTTATTATCATCCCGAAAATGCTTTTCAAGATTCTATAGGTACACCAGCAGGAACTAATGCTATTTACGTATATATAGGAATTCAAGACAATAACGCACCAGAAATTACAGAAATAACACCAGTTTATGGTAATTTACAAGATGGGTGGGCGACAAATGCATCTTTACAGATAAAGGGAACAGCCAAACAAAAAGAATTAGTATATTTATCTATTTATGATGAAGAAAACAATGTTATATTAGATAATGTATCAGTAGCAACAATAGGAACAGAGGGAGAATACTCTTATGAAGCACAAGTACCAATAGAAGCATATCAAAGTAAAAAATTTACGATATCTGTAAAAGATTTAATAGGAAACGAGTCAACCAAGCAAGTTACATTAGAAAATATAGATACAAAAGCACCAACTTATATAGGAGAGACAAATTATACAAAAGATTGGACAAAAGTAAAAGATATTACTTTTACAGCAGAAGATAGGGGCATAGGTGAAGTAGAAATAGCATTTAATAATAAAGTAGATTATGCTATAGCAGAAAAAGTAGATAACCAATATATAAGAAAATATAGATTTATAGGGGATATCTATGAAGATGTGGATAGTATTATATATATGAAAGATAAATTAGGAAATGAAGACTTAGTAAAGCTAAAAATAGGAAAAATAGATAATACTAGTCCAACGATAACCAATGTAAAACAAGAAAAGCAGACAGGCGGAAGTACAAAAATTATTATTACAGCTAATGATATAAATACAACCATAAATCAAGAAGGTTCGCGGAATAGTAGGATATGCAATAACACAAGATAAAGAAACACCTTCAGACATGGCTTTTAGTAGTAATAATATATTACAAGTAGTAGAGCAAGGAACCTATTATATATATGTGAAGGATGCAGTAGGAAATTTAGCGGAAAGATATGAAGTAATAGTATAAAAAGAAATAGAGCTTACCACAAAGGTTAAGCTCTATTATAATATGAGGGAGTTAAGTTTTTGCATTGCTTTCTATAGCGTTACGAGCAAGCTCATCACAACGATTATTCCATTGGTTATCGGCATGACCTTTTACCTTATGAAAAGTAACTTCATGAATAGTAGTAAGCTCATAGAGTTGTTTCCATAATTCTTGATTCTTAACAGCACTACCATCAGCAGTTCTCCAATTTCTTTTCAACCAATTAGCTACCCATCCTTGTAAAAAAGCATTCACTACATAAGCACTGTCACTATAAATTTCAACCTCACAGGGTTCTTTCAATAATTGTAAAGCTTCTATAACAGCAGTTAATTCCATTACATTATTGGTAGTATGTTCTTGAAAACCAGAAATTTCTTTTTGATGTTCTCCAAACATCAAAATAGCTCCCCAACCACCAGGACCGGGATTACCAGAACATGCACCATCAGTATAAATGATAATATGCTTGTTTGCCATATATATTTTTTCCTTTCCATTGTAAATTTTGTCAATTTATGTTATTATATCAGTATGAGAAAAAATTAGCAAGGAATACAGAAAAGAAAGAGGGAAAAAATATGGCCACTGTTTTAGGAATCATAGCAGAATATAATCCATTTCATAATGGGCATGCATATCATATAGAAGAATCAAAAAAAAGAACAGGAGCCACACATGTAATTGCCGTTATAACAGGAAATTTTGTACAAAGAGGCGAAACCTCACTCATTAATAAATGGGTAAAAGCACAAATGGCTTTACAAAATGGAGTTGACTTAGTTATAGAGCTTCCTACAGTGTATAGCATATCTAGTGCAGAAAACTTTGCAGAAGGAGCCATCAAAATACTAGATAGTTTGCATATAGTAGATTATATATCATTTGGAGCAGAAACTAGTGACTTTGCCGCTTTGAACAATATAGTAACAGTTCTAGTAAATGAGCCAAAAGAATATAAAGCCATTTTATTACATGAATTACAAAAAGGAATTTCATATCCAAAAGCAAGAGACAATGCCTTAATGATGTATTTAAATGATATTAAACGATATGCTAATATCCTTTCAGGACCAAATAACATATTAGCTATAGAATACTTAAAAGCAATTAGAAAGTTAAAAAGTAATATATCTCCTATTTCTGTACAAAGAAATAAAGTATACTATCATGAAGAAAAGATCGTAGATGAATTTGCAAGTAGTACAGCCATTAGAAAAATGCTAGTGCATGAAGAATTTAGCGATATGAGAAAAGTTATGCCATATAATAATTATATGTTATTAAAAGATGAAATGAGAAAAGGAAGAGTTATTTCTGACATTACCGTTTTTGAAAAAGAAATATTGTACGAACTAAGAAAAATGACAATAGAACAAATAGCAGAATTACCAGATGTGTCAGAAGGTTTAGAAAATACCATAAAAAAAGCAGCAAACTCTTGCAATACTATAGAAGCTCTAATTAATAACATAAAAACAAAACGCTTTACACAAACTAGAATACAAAGAATTTTACTTTATGCTCTATTAGGAATTACGAAAAAAAATATGGTAGACTCTAAAAAAGTTGTACCATATACACGTGTACTAGGAGTTAATGAAAGAGGAAAAGAATTATTATCTGAAATATGTAATAGAAATCCTAAAATCCAAATTGTAACCTCTGTAAAGAAATACTTAGAAAACTATCATCATAGAATATTAACACCTATGTTAGAAAAAGATATTTATGCAACCAATATATATACTTTAGGATATCAAGGAAATTCTTTAGCAAATGCAGATTACACTAATAGAATGATTACGTTAAAATAAAAGGGGTGAAAAAACATGAAAATTATCGGAGTTACGGGAAGTTCGGGAGCAGGAAAAACAAAAGTATGTGAATACTTAGCCAATCAATATAAATGTGAAATTATAGATGCTGATAAAGTAGCAAAACAACTATCCAAAAAAGGAAGTATATATGTGAATAAAATTATTGACCATTTTGGGGAAGATATTGTATACAAAAATGGAGCTTTAAATAGAAAAAAATTAGCCAATATCATTTATCATGATAATGAAAAAAGAGAAAAATTAAATCAATGTACTTTTGAATATATTGTACAAGAAATTAAAGAAAAAATTAGTCATGTTACTGATAAGCAAATGATTGTCATAGATGCACCACTATTATATGAAAGTGGGCTAGATTCTATTTGTGACACAGTTATAGCTGTATTAGGCAACAAACAAGAGCAAATAGAAAGAATCTGTGTACGTGATGGTATTTCCGAAGAAGAGGCAGAAAGTAGAATTGCCATTCAAAATGATAACGACTTTTTTAAAGAAAATGCAGACATAATTATTGATAATACAGGAACAATAGAACAATTAAAAGAACAAATACAAAAATTAAAATTATAAAAGAACAAAGAACTTACATCGCTAAGTTCTTTGTTACATTTATATTACAAAAATATAACATTTTTATTACAGTATTGAATTACAAGAAAATATGCAATATAATGAGAAAAAGAAACGATAGGGGGAAAAGCATATGGAAGAAACCTTTGCAAACTATATTCTTGCCGAACCAGATTGGATTAGAAAAATGGAAATTATGTACTACTTAGAAAGAAAGGTAGATATATTCTTTGATAAAACAGTAGTATTTAAAACACAACTTGCTAAACTATTTATGGATGTAATGAATATAGATATTGATAGAAACTTAGTCATTACGGCTTGTTTGCTATGTAATTGTAAAAAAGCAAAAGGAGTAATTACAGATTTAGTACAAATTAGGTCATATGCAAAAGAAGGAGCAAAATATTTAGAAAGTTTAGGATTTGATGCAAGATTTTGCAAAATATGTGAAGAGGTTAATCGCTATAGTGGAAGTAACCCTAGAGAAAGAGAAAGCGACATTTTAGAGTTAGTAGATCAATATGGAGGCCTATTATTAGATAGACCAGAAAGACCAGGTTTCAAACCAGATGAGGCACTAGTACTACTAGAATTTCGTAATTTAAAAGATAAAGAGAATCATTATTTAGAGCAGTTTAAACAATTTGTCAATAAAATGCAGGAGGTGTATGTATAATGAGTAATCGATTAATGCCAGCATTAGAAAAAATGCAACAAGAAGCCAATAATGCAGAAGATACGAAAAAGCAAATCATTAATGCCTATAATACAGATGAATATGTTATGAGTCAAATTAGAACGCAAGAAGCCGATATGCTAAAAGAAGCATCAAGAATGCCAGAAGAAAATCTTCATATAGATTTAGAAGATATAGAAACACTAGTCCTTCGTAAACCATTAGAAAATGAACAAGATACAGAAAGGGAATAAAATGAAAGAAATATTTGCAGATTTACATGTACACATAGGAAGAAGTGAAGAAGGAAAACCAATTAAAATTACAGCTGCCAGAAGTCTAAATTTTGCTAATATTGCCAAAGAATGTGTAGAAAGAAAAGGCATTCAAGTTGTAGGAATTATAGATTGTGCATCTCCATATGTTATACAAGATATTAAAAAATTCTTGCAAACAGGGGAGGCATATGAAATTCCTGAAGGAGGTATTATCTATAAAAATGAAGTATGCATTTTATTAGGTAGTGAAGTAGAAACTTCTGAAAAAGGAAGAGATGGGCATAAAGGAGCAGCACATAATATTTGTTTCTTCCCTCATTTACAGGATATAGAAGGATTTTCACAAGAACTTAGCCACCATGTAAAAAATATAACATTAAGTACACAAAGATCTGACCTTTCTGGTTATGAATTAGTAGATATAGTAGAAAAATATCATGGAATTTTAATACCAGCACATATATTTACTCCTCATAAAAGTTATTATGGAAATTGTACAGATAGATTGCAAGATATTTTTAAAGAAAAATATAATAAAATATTTGCAGTAGAATTGGGACTAAGCTCTGACACAGAATTAGCAGATGAAATATCAGAATTAGAAAACAAAACTTTTGTTACTAATTCAGATGCTCATTCTCTACCTAAGATTGCAAGAGAATACAATAAAATGTATGTTGACCATATCTCTTTTCAAGAAGTAGTAAAAGCATTAAAAAATGAAGAAGGAAGAAAAATAATAGCCAATTATGGTTTAGATCCGAAATTGGGCAAATATCACCGTACTTATTGCGATGATTGTCAAACAACTATAGAAACAACTAAGCCAGTACAAATATGCCCAAACTGTGGAAGTAGCAATGTTACTTTTGGAGTATTTGACCGTATAGAATTAATAAAAGATAAACCTACTTCCCAAAGCCCTGCTCACAGACCACCGTACATTTATCAAATTCCATTAGGATTTATACCAGGTTTAGGCAGTAAAACAGCAACAAAATTGCTAGAACATTTTGGAACAGAAATGACCATTTTACATAAACTTTCAGAAGATGATTTAGAAGCTGTGGTAGGAGAAAAAATAGCAAAAACCATTATAAAAGCAAAAGAAGGAAATATGCACATTCACTCAGGTGGTGGAGGAGTGTATGGAAAAATTTCATAAGGAAATAAGGATAAAGTTCTAAAAATAATATTTTCGCATAGACATTATGTATAAAACATCATGAGAAAGGTGGAAATATAATGAGGGAACATAAGAAAAACAAAAGTATAGGAATAATTGAAATTGTAAAAACACATATAATAACTAACGCTAAAGAATATATCACAATTTCAATTATTTTTTTAGTAGGTATTGTATTAGGCGTAATGATAATCAATCAAATATCAGAAACAAATAGTAAACAAATACAAGATTATTTAACACAATTTATACAAGCATTAAAAACAGATTATACAATAGATCAAGGAATTGTTTTAAAAAATGCATTAATCAGTAATATACTATTTGCACTAATATTATGGTTTATGGGATCAACTGTTGTGGGAATTCCCATTGTATATGCCATAGTTGCTGCAAGAGGATTATGTATTGGCTATACCATATCTTCTATATTTGCAAGTATGGAATTGCGGAAAAGCATTAATTTTTAGTCTATCTAGCATGTTTTTACAAAATATTATTGCCATTCCTTGTATTTTAGCAATAGCTGTTAGTGGAAAAAAATTATATAATTCTATTACAAAAGATAAGAGAAAAGAAAACATAAAATTAGAAGTATGTAGACATACCATTTTTTCATTATGTATGGTAATTGGTTTAGGAATTGCCTCTTGTATAGAAGCATATCTTTCTAGTAACTTAATGGTAGCCATGATACAATATCTATAGTTGCTATTTACCGTTTTAAAAATAAGGGAAAGAAAAATTATTTGTAGAATTTTGAAAAATCACTTTACTTTTTTTATGTAATTTGATATAACATATATGGTTTATGTAAATTCTACATAACAAAAAATATAAAGAATAGGGGAGCTAAAATGGAAAAACAAATTAAACTTTTTTTAGATTTTCTTCAAAATGATAAAAAAGTATCCAACAATACTTTACAATCATATAGAAGAGACATCATATTTTTTAATAAATATGTAGAAATGAATAAAATAAATTATGCTAAAGCAAACGAAGAAGATATACAAAACTATTTACAATATTTACAAACAATAGGAAAAAAAGCATCAACAATTTCAAGAAATTTAGCTTCAATTCGATCTTTTTATCAATTTTTAGTTAAAAATAGAAAAATAAAAAAAGATCCAACAATGAATATTCAATCTCCTAAAATAGAAAAGAAAGCACCAAGTGTGCTAACGGCAAAAGAAGTAGAACTTCTTTTAAACCAACCAAAAGATGTTGATTTAAAAGGAACAAGAGATAAAGCCATGTTAGAATTTGCATATGCAACAGGAATGAGAGTTTCAGAAATTATAGATTTAAATGTAGAAGATGTTAATTTAGAAGAAGGGTTTGTCAATTGCCATCAAGGAAATAAACAAAGAAATATACCATTAGGAACTATGTCACTTAAAGCATTAAAAGAATATTGCCAAGAGGCAAGACCAATATTAATAAAAAGTGAAGAAGAAAAAGCACTATTTGTTAACATCAATGGACAACGTTTAACAAGACAAGGTTTTTGGAAAATAGTAAAATATTATAAAGAACAAGCACATATTACCAAAGATATTACTCCACATGTATTAAGGCACTCTTTTGCTACTCACTTATTACAAAATGGAGCAGACTTAAAAGCAATTCAAACAATGCTAGGTCATTCAGATATATCATCAACACAAGTGTATATGCAATTTCAAGATGAAGGACTAAAAAATATATATAAAAAGGCACATCCAAGAGCATAGAAAAACAAAATAACTATTTCTTATTTAGCTAAAAGAAATAGCTATTTTTTTGTAAAAAAATAAAAGAATATTTTGTCAATATAGGTTGAATTAGGAGGAAAAATCTTTTATAATATAAAATAGGAGAGGATGCAAATGAAGAAAAAAATAAAACAATATATATATATAATCATAATATTAACGCTGATGCTTTTCTTTAGTTATACTACGGCTTCACATGCTTCAGCAATTAAGGAAGCATATAGTACTATTACTCAAAGTAATATGGAGGTAACTTCAGATAAATTTGTGGATATTTTTGAAAGCTTAGGAATACATAAAGATTATTACAAACAAGAAGGTAATAAAGAGCAAGTTTTGCAAAAAATGAATGATTTAAGTGATGCAGATTTAATAGTATTATCTACTTATGAAGATTGTACGAATGATGAAGATTTCATGAATGTATTAGTAAGCTATGACATGGGACCTATGTCTTCTTATGGATTAGATGAAATATATCAAGAAGATCCGAATTATTTCAAAGAAATAGCTTCTCATGCAAAAGAGGTATATAACACAAAACATCAATCAGAAGAGCTAGAAGTAGATAAAATTAAAATATTGGAAGACTTAGAACAGGTTATGACGAGTTATCATACATTAGAAGAGTTATACGATATGCGAGCTAGAATACAAGAATATAATAAATTGTATAAAGATACACATGGAAGTGAAGACTCAGATAGAAACTTAAACATTTTATATGATAGATTATTAGGATTAATTGAAGATGACAAAGCTCACCCAGAAGATGATTTAACAGATGATCAATTAGACATGAGAGATGAAGGAACAAAGCTAGCAGAAGAAGGATATGACGCTAAGAATAATCAAGGAGTTACCTTGCCAGATTTATATGATATTGAAAAAAGAATGTTAGAATATAGACAAAAATATCCTAGTTATTTTAATGGCGAGTCAGACTATATTGTAGGAGAATATTTAAAAGATGTACAAGCATTAATTGTAGAAAAAGGCGGAACTCCAACTAGTACTTCAGGAGGAGAAGACGCCAATACAGGGGAAGATGGCACAATAGAAGGGGGAACAACGACTCCTTCAGGAGGAACAACAGGAGGATCTGGTGGAAATAGTTCTAATGGAACAGATACTTCTGACGGAGAAGGCAATGATAGTGATGCTGATGATGAGGAGGAAGAAGAAGGATCAAGTTATACAGTCTCAGGAATAGTAATTAACCCAGGAACAAGTGGAGTTAATGGAAGTGATTTGACAAACCCAGCAGATGATCCAGATGCCTATAAACCAGGAGAGCTAGAAACAAGTGCTACATTATTAAACTTAGGAGGAATTATAGTAGGAGCACTTAAAATAATAGGTATTATAGCAGGAGTGGTAATTGCTGTCATTTTAGGAATCAAGTATATGTCTGGCACAATTCAAGAAAAAGCAGAATACAAAAAGACAATGATTCCTTACGTAGTAGGAGCTGTGTTTTTATGTATTGGAGGAGTATTGATTGAATTAATATTCAAATTAGTAGCAGGACTCCAATTTTAACAAGGGAGAAGTAGGATGAAAAGAGTAAAACAATTTTTTAAAGCAATATGTATTATGGGAATACTATATATGATTATGCCATTATCATATGTATGGGCTGATAATGTAGTTGCAACTATAACAGACAAATATGGTAATGAATATACTGTTACTCCTCAAGATGTATTAGAAGCATTAAGACAAATTTGGGTAACAGATCCAAGCAATTATGATTCATTAACAGATGAACAGTTAATTATTCTATCTGGATATGTAGCTAATGATATTAATAACAAGTTTGTATATGATAATAATTTTAAAAGTGAAGTACAATCTGCTGTTGCAATAGATAGTGCGAATACGGGAGAACCACGTATAATAGGGCAGATAAATCAAGTAGGGGTACTAGAGCAATTAGCAAATACTGCTGCATCTCAATATGAGATACGAAAGGGATTAGAAGAATCTAAGAAAGACCCA
This sequence comes from uncultured Clostridia bacterium, assembly GCA_944388655.1. Lineage (GTDB taxonomy): Bacteria > Bacillota > Clostridia > TANB77 > CAG-508 > UMGS1663. The sequence goes on from CALXJP010000080.1 coordinate 12,453, forward strand.
GAAAATGAAGGATTAACAGATGAAGAAATCTTACAAAAAGAAATGGAAGAATTAAATAATGAAAAACAAGAATTAGAAAGAATTTATAATGAAGATACTACATTTGTAAGTAAAACAGAAGAGGAAATAGCTGAATTTATAGATAGAGCAATAGAGTATCAAAATAAATATAAAATACAAAATAATGGAGCAGAGGATGGATATTTAAAAATTGCTTTACAAGATGCGCAAGAAAGAATGAACGAAATAGGAGGAGATGCAAAATTTGAAGAATCTTTTTCTGGACCATCATCTATAGAAGAAATGGAAACAATCGAAATTCCCGAATATACAGTTTCAGGAATAGTAATTAGACCAGAAAATACAGAAATAGACGGAGAAGATGTAACTAATCCAGCAGATAATCCAGATGCCTATAAACCAGGAAAAATGGGAGACAATGATACATTAATTAGAATAGGTGGAATTATAGTAGGGGCACTCAAAATAATAGGAATTATAACAGGTGTAGTAACCCTAGTGATACTGGGAATTAAATATATAGCAGGTTCTAGCGAAGAAAAAGCAGAATATAAAAAGACTATGATACCATATGTAATAGGAGCCTTATTTCTAGGAGTTGGGGGAGTATTCATTGAACTAATATTTAATTTAATAGCTGGTATACAATTCTAGTGAAGGAGAAAAATGAATGAAAACAATAAAAAAGGTATTTGTTATAATAGGAATAGTAATATTTTTATTACTATGGAAAGAAAAAGTTAGTTTGGGAGTAACTTCCTTTCCTATAGAAAATAATATTACGAATAAATATATAGTAGTATCTCCAATAGAACTATATAATATTATTGATGAAATTACTGCTACACCTAGTATAAATGGAACAGAATTGAAACTTCCTACTCTTATTACACCTACACTAGGAACAACAAATGCTGACATAGTAAAGAAATTAAATGACAGAAAAATAGTAATTCTTGCTAGTTATGATAAGATTATGAATAATAATCTTTTTGAGAGGGAATTTAAAGAATTAATTGTAGAAAAAAGTAATTCTAGAGTAAATCAATTTGTAAATTCTCCTATAAACTCAACTCGTGAACTAATATTATCTCAAGCACATTTAGAATATACAACAAGAGTATTAAAAGCTAAACAAAATGAGACAACAGGTAGTAGTAGCACAAGTGGAACAACAACAGGAAGTGGAAGTACAGGAGGTAGCACAAGCGGAACAACAACAGAAAATGGAACTTCAGGAGGAAGTACAAGCGGAACAACAACAGGAAATGGAAGTACAGGAGGTAGCACAAGTGGAACAACAACAGGAAATGGAACTTCAGGAGGTAGTACAAGCGGAACAACAACAGGAAGTGGAAGTACAGGAGGCAGTACCAGTGGAACCACAACAGGAAGCGGGACAACAGGCAGTACCAGTGGAACATCAAGTAGTAGCTCTAGTGAAAGCGAATCAGAAGAAGGAAAATTTACAGTTTCAGGAGTAGTTATTAGACCAGGAAATACAGAAATAGATGGAGAAGAGGTAACAAATCCAGCAGATAATCCAGATGCCTATAAACCAGGAGAAATGGGAGATAATGATACATTAATTAGAATAGGAGGAATTATAGTAGGAGCACTTAAAATAATAGGAATTATAACTGCTGTAGTAATATTAGTAATTTTAGGAATAAAATATCTAACGGGAACAATACAAGAAAAAGCAGAATACAAAAAAACAATGATTCCCTATATTATAGGAGCATTCTTCTTAGGCGCTGGAGGAATAATTATAGAAGTTATATTCAATGTATTAACCAATATTACCTATTAAATGAATTCTAATCAAATATAAAAAGACCACCAATTTTAGTTGTGGTCTTTTCCTTTTTGGAGCAGGTAGCGGGAATCGAACCCGCGCTATCAGGTCGGAAGCATGACATTCTACCACTAAATTATACCTGCATAAAACTATTCCTATTGTAACATAAACTGAAAAAAAAGTATATAAAAAATGAATAAGTTTTATTTTTTAGCTACCATAATTTCCATTCTTAACAAGATAAAAAACGAATTTCATAAAAATAAACATTGCATAATAACATATTTTTGATATAATGAATAGGAAAAATAATCTATGAAGGAGATAATCATGCAAGAATTTGATTGGAAAAATAATATAGAAAATAGAAAAGAAAAAGAAGCGTTAGCAAGGAAGATGGCACAAAGAGTAAAAAATGGAGAAGTTATTGGATTTGGTTCTGGAAGCACCTCTTATTTAACTATAGAAGAAATAGCAAAAAAAGTAAAGCAAGAAAAACTACATATTCAAGCAATACCAACATCTAAAATTATAGAGAATCTATGCAAACAACTAGAAATTCCAACAACGACATTACAAGAAAGTCAATTAGATTGGTGTTTTGATGGAGCAGATGAAGTAGATAAGAATAATTGGTTAATAAAAGGAATGGGAGCAGCCTTATACAGAGAAAAGAAAAATCTGAAAAATTGTACAGAAAATTATATATTAGTAGATGATACAAAATTTGTAGATTTTTTAGGGCAAAAACATCCTGTTCCTGTAGAATGTGATTTTGAAAAAATAGAAACCATCAAAAGAAAATTAGAAGAACTAGGAGCATATCAAATTACACTGCGTATGTCTAATAATACGAAACAACCTCTTATTACAGATAACGGAAAAGTAATATTGCATGTACACTTTCATAAAATATATGAGGACTATGAAGAAAAGATACGTAAAATAGATGGCGTATTAGAGAGTGGACTATTTATTAATTATCCATTACATATCATAACTGTATAACAATAAACAAACCCGAGTTATGGAATATAGCTCGGGTTTACTTCTTAGAATACTTGATAAGAATCATCATCTTCCTTCTCATATAATTCTTCAATAAAAACATCTTGAGTGGTACCATTAAAAAAGCCAACTTTTGCAGTATCTTGCTTAATTTCTTGAATCCAAACAGGATTATCATGATAATAAATATCCAAAATTTCACGGTTTTCCATAATCTCTTTTACTCTCTTATAATCCATAAACATTACCTCCTAATTGATAAACAGTATATACAAGCTATAGATTTTTATTCGCATATATTGATAAAAAAAAGAAAATATAGTATGATAAACATAACAAAAAAAGAAGGTAGGGATTTTCAAGTGAAGATATTCATGATAGGAGATATAGTAGGAGAAAATGGTGTACATAAAGTAAAAGAAACACTAACTAAAATAAAAGAAGAAATGAAAATAGATTTCGTTATTGTAAATGGAGAAAACTCAGCAGGTGGTATGGGAATGACAACAAAAATATTTCAAGAATTAAAGAATATGGAAATTAATTGTATCACAATGGGAAATCATACATGGGGAAAAAAGGATATTTTTTCTTTTATAGATGAACCAGTCATTATCAGGCCAGCAAACTATTCTAAAGGAGTAGTAGGAAAAGGGTATCAAATATATACTTGTTTAAATAAAAAAATTTGTGTTATCAATCTCATTGGCAGAACGGATATGGGTATTTTATCAGATAACCCATTTACTAAAATAGATGAAATATGGCAAGAAGTAAAAGATAAGGTAGATGTTATTTTTCTAGATTTTCATGCTGAAGCTACTGCAGAAAAAATTGCCATGAAATATTATGTAGATGGAAGAATTTCTGCTATGGTAGGTACACACACTCATGTACAAACAGCAGATGAAGAAATAACAAAAGAGGGCATGGCATATATAACAGATGTAGGAATGACAGGACCTAAAGACTCTGTCATAGGAATGAATAAAGAAGCATCTATAAAGAGATTTTTAACATCATTACCAGAGAGATATCAATTAGCAAGCGGAGAATGTATGCTAAATGGTTGTGTTATTACAATAGAAGATGAGAAAAAAGGAGCAATTTGTCGAGCAACGTCAATCGAAAGAATATATATTCGATAAAAAAGAAAAAATGACGAAAAATAAAGAAAAAAGGGAGAAAATTATTCCATAAATTTCCAAAAAACTATAGACAATTTCCATTTTTTGTAATATAAATATACATGTAATTCAAATACAAATAAAAAATAAAATAGGAGGCAAAAAATGGAAGTTTTAAAAATCTCATCAAAATCAAATCCAAATTCAGTAGCAGGAGCAATTGCTGGGTTGGTAAAAGAAGAAAACAAGGCAGAAATGCAAGCAATTGGAGCAGGAGCTTTGAACCAAGCTGTGAAAGCAGTAGCTATAGCAAGGGGATTTGTAGCACCTTCTGGAGTGGATTTGGTTTGTATACCAGCATTTGCAGAAGTAGAAGTAGAAGGGGAGGACAGAACTGGTATTAGAATCATTGTTGAAAGCAGAAAATAAAATAATAGAATAAATGGGGGCAATATTTTGTATTGCTCCCGTATTTTTTCTAAAAATATCTTGAAAAAAACTAGAAATTCATATATGATAATAAAAAAGAATGACAAAAAATAAAGGTTTATAGGTATCCTTTTAAAAACTTAAATATACATATAGGAAGAAAGGCATGAAAGCAAATTTATTTAAATATATATTTTTTATATGTGCCATAATCATTATTATAGGAGCTATATATTTTATTTATTTTAGAGAAGAGGAAACTTCCCCAAATGCACAAACCAATACCATGCAAACAAATGAAGAAAACACAAATAGTCAGCTACATTTGGCTATTTCTAATTTCGATACAATCAATCCTCTATTAACAAATAATAAAGAAGTCATTAATATGAATACAATCATTTTTGAACCTCTTATTCAAATAGACGAAAATTATAAAACTAGCCTATGTTTAGCTAAAGAATGCTCTAAAATATCACCTACATCTTATATTATTAAGGTGGATAATAATAAAAAATGGAGTGATAATACAAGTGTTACATCTAAAGATGTACAATTTACTATAGATAGGTTAAAAGAAGGCAAATCAGTATATTCTTATAATGTTGAAAAAATTACCAGTGTAGAAATTATAGATGCAGAAACAATCAAAATAAATTTATCACAAGAAGTACCTTTTTTTGAGTATAATTTAAGTTTTCCTATTTTACCCAATAATTATTATTTAGGAGAAGATTTTAACACCTCAACTAAAATTCCTATAGGTACAGGAATGTATAAAATTAGTAGTATAGAAAGTTCTCAAATTATCTTGGAAAAAAATGAAAACTGGTGGAATAAAAAAAATAAAGAGCCAAAAATTAATCAAATTGTAATTAAATTATATTCTGAAGTAGGAGAAATATATAACAGTTTTAAATTAGGAAATGTAGATATGTTTACAACATCTACTACGAATATTGAAAATTATATTGGAACAATAGGCTATGGTAAAAAGGAATGGAAAGGAAGAAACTTTGATTATTTAGCAATGAATTGCCAAGAAGCTGTTTTACAAGATATAAATGTAAGAAGAGCGGTTGCTATGTGTATTAACAAAGAAAATATTGTTTCTAGTGTGTTTAATAATCAGGCATATGTATCGCAATTTCCACTAGACTTTGGAAGCTATGTATATAATCAAGAAAATGCAGGAATAGCGTTTCAACAAGAAGAAGCCAAAAAAATATTAACGGATAATGGCTGGACATATAAAAATAATCGCTGGCAAAAAAGAATTAATGGTAGCAATAAAAGGCTAGAGCTTACTATAACAGTACAAAAATCTAATACGCAAAGAGTTGCTGTTGCAGAAAATATCAAAAATCAATTAGCCCAGGTAGGAGTAAAGGTAACAGTAAAACAAGTAACAGATAGCCAATATCAAACTATTTTAAACAACAAATCTTATCAAATGATTTTAACAGGGGTATATAATGCATATAGTCCTAATGTACAAACCTTTTTAGGAAGTAATAATTTGCAGAATTATGAAAATCAAGAAATATTACAACTATTAAATGAAGTAAAAGAAATAACAGACGAAAATGTACTAAAAGAAAAATATAATAGAATTGTAGAAATTTATAATCAAGAAATTCCTTTTATTAGTTTATACAGAAACAAACAAACTGCAGTAAAAGGGCAAAAATTAGCTGGAGAAATAATAGGAAATAATTATTCAAGTTTTTATAATATAGCAAATTGGACAAGAATGTAAAAAAATAAAAATAGCACTTGACAAAAAATAAAAATAGTATATAATAATACAAACATTCGTTTTATGAATGCAAAAATGAGGAGGATAAAAAATGGAAAAAGATAATTCAGAAAAAATGAAAGCATTAGAAATGGCTCTAGGGCAAATAGAAAAACAATTTGGAAAAGGTTCTGTAATGAAATTAGGAGAATACCAAGCAATGAATGTAGAGGCCATTCCAACAGGAGCATTAAGCTTAGATATTGCTTTAGGAATTGGAGGAATCCCTAGAGGTAGAATTATAGAAGTATATGGACCAGAATCTTCAGGAAAAACAACTCTTGCTTTGCATATGATTGCAGAAGCACAACAAATGGGAGGAGAAGCAGCATTTATAGATGCAGAACATGCTTTAGACCCAGTATATGCAAAACATATAGGAGTAGATATAGATAACCTAATTGTTTCTCAACCAGATACAGGAGAGCAAGCATTAGAAATAGCAGAAGCATTAATCAGAAGTGGAGCATTAGATATTATTGTTATTGACTCAGTTGCAGCTTTAGTACCAAAGGCAGAAATTGATGGAGATATGGGAGACTCACACATTGGTTTACAAGCAAGGCTTATGTCACAAGCATTAAGAAAATTAGCAGGAGCAATTAATAAATCTAAATGTGTTATCGTATTTATTAACCAACTAAGAGAAAAAGTAGGTGTTATGTTTGGAAACCCAGAAACAACAGCTGGTGGTAGAGCATTAAAATACTATGCTTCTGTCAGACTAGATATTAGAAAAGTAGAAAACATCAAACAAGATGGAGAAGTAGTGGGAAATAGAGCAAAAGTAAAAGTTGTTAAAAATAAAGTAGCACCACCATTCAGAGAAGCAGAATTTGATATCGTTTATGGAAAGGGAATTTCAAAAGAAGGCAATATATTAGATATAGGAGTAAACTTAAATATTATTGAAAAAAGTGGCTCTTGGTTTAGTTACAATGGAGAAAGAATTGGACAAGGAAGAGAAAATGTAAAAAAATATTTACAAGATAATCCAGAAGTAGCAAAAGAAATAGAAAACAAAATAAGAGCAAACTTTGATGAAGCTTTTGAAAAAAGCTTAGGGGAAGAACAAGAAGAACAAAAGGAAAACGAAGAATAAAATAAGTGGAAGTATGAGATATGTATACTATAGAAGAATTTGATTATGCAAAAACAAAAATATTAAAATATATACTATATAAAAAAAGAACAGAAAAAGAAGTAAAAACAAAATTTAGAAACATAATAAGTCAAGATCTTTTAGAAGATGTAATAGAAGAACTAAAGCAAATAGGCTATATTAATGATCAGGCTTATATAAAAAGAGCCATACAAGAAATGATGGCTTTAAAAAGCCTTTCTGTGAAAGAAATACAATATAAATTATTAGCAAAAGGCATCTCATTGGAAGATGTGGAACAATATATTACAGAGAATCAAGAAGAATTACAAGAATATGAACGAAATTCAGCTAAAAACATTGTATATAAAAAAATGGTAGGAAAAGAAGAATATGAAATACGATCCTATCTCTTAAAAAAGGGTTACCAAGAAGAAAATATCAATGATGCTATAAAACTACTAGAAGAATAAGGAGGAGAAATTGTGCAAAATTTAATTTCTTTGGAAACACAAAAATATGCTATAAAAATAGAAAATTTTGAAGGTCCATTAGATTTATTGTGCCATTTAATTGATAAAAACAAGATGAATATTTGTGATGTAAAAATTAGTGATATTGCAGACCAATATATAGATTATATCAATCAAATGGAAACCATGAATTTAGAAGTAACTAGTGAATTTTTAATTATGGCATCTACTTTGGTATACTTAAAATCAAAATCTTTACTACCTACAGAAATAGAAGATGAAAAAGAATTAACAGAGGAAGAATTATTACAAAGAATTATAGAATACAAAAAATATAAAGAAATTTCTCAAAAATTAAGAGAATATGTAGAATATTATGGAAAAAGATATAGTAAGCAATCTGAAGTAATAGAACTTCCGAAACAAGTATTAGATAAAACTTATGAAAAACAGGTACTAGTAGAAAAATATAAAGAAGTAATAGAAAAAAATTCTTCAAGAGTTAATGAAAATGCAGAAAATATTAAAAAAATAGCCATAACCGATACCTATACGGTAGGAAGCAAAGTAAAAGAAATGTTTAGAGAACTATTAAAAAAGCCAAGATTTATATTTAATAAGTTATATACTGTTTCAGAACATAATAAGCAAGAAGTAGTTACTGCCTTTTCGGGATTATTAGAATTATCAAGAAGAAATAAAGTTACTACAACACAAAATGAAATTTTTGGCGATATAGTAGTAGAAAAAGTAAAAAAAATCAGTTGATAAGTATAAGGAATGATATATGGGAAAAACTAATAGTAAATATTACCAAATTAAGGGGGAAATCAATGCTATTAGTTTTAATTTTTTTAGGAATAGTGGTATGTATAAGTATCATTTTGTTGTTGTTACTATTTTCCAGCATACACATTCAAATACAACACTGTATTTTACAAAGTGAAACAGAAATGCCTAATACAGCCAAACTAACCATTTCATTCTATTTATTAGATAAACTAAAGATGGGAAGTTATACAGTTTCCATTAAGCAATTCAAACAATGGCTTTTACAAAAAGAAAAAGCAAAAATAGAGACAATGGTGAAAAAAACGAAAACAAGGCAATATATTAAGCTATTTTTGAAAAGAATACAAATTCAGTTAGAAGAATTAAATCTAAAAATGAATATTGGAACAGAAGATGCGATTTTAACTTCTTATGTGACAGCAGCTATAGGTATAACTTTAGGAATTCTATATCCACACTTAGTACCGAAAGAAAAGCAAAAAAAATGTACATATTGTATTAATCCTATGTATCAAGATAAAAATATGTACTATATTAGTTTAGATAGTATCATAAAGATAAAAAGAAAACCTATCCGTAAAGGATAAGTTAAATTTCACGATTCCAATTTCCACTAGTAAAATCATTTCCTGTTAAACATTTATACTGAGAGTATGTATCAATAATTGTTTGTATTTCTTCAATCGACTCATCTAAAATACAAATACGATAAGAACCAAATATAGGATGAGGAGCAATAGAAAGGGTTTTACTATGAAAAATGGTAGTCATAGTTTGCAATGAAGAAGGAATTAGCCTAAAAGAATATCCTAATCTATCTTGCAAGGTGTATTTTTGATTAGTATTTTTACAAAAAGCAGGGCAAGTTGGGTAACATTTATTAGAGTTCCCTAATGGGCAATAATTCATATACATAATAGGAATTTTACCATACACAATGATTTCAGTATGAGTTCCACCTAAACTGTAAAATGCATCTTGATTTAACTCAGGAGAAAGGGTAATGGTTTGAAATCCCATATCTTGCAATGCTAATATACTTTCTTGGTTATACACATTCAAAGTAGAGTTAGCCACAAACTGTAATTGTGGGTATTGGTGATGTAGGTCTGATAAAATTTCATTTGTTACATAATGTGAAAATACAATTCCCGCAATAGCAAAGTTCTGAAGAGTAGCTTCTATAGCATTTTTATAAATATTGGTTACATTTAATCTAATAACCGGTGGTAAATAAATCATTACAGAAAATATTTGACAGAGTTCTTGTAATTTTGATTCATACTCTTTATTCATAAAATACTGTAAGGGAATGTATAAACATGAAATTCCCTGCAATTGTGTATAATCCCAATTCAGTTGCATTATATTAAGTAATAAAGAAATTTTAGGTTTAATCATAGGGGTTATAGAAGAAGAAATAGCAACAGGTGGGGTAACAGGTAATTTTCGCTTCATTCGTTCTTCCATGATATGTGTAATTTGTTCAAGGCAACTTCTACGTAACTCATTAATAGTACGTATAGAAGGAATAAATACATTTTCTCCTAAAACTACATCTATTTTTTCAAAATTAAATAAAGTTTGTGTTGTTTTGCTAAGCTGAGCAATAATTCTTTCTTGACGAATTGGCATAGAAGTAGCTTCTACAGGAACAATATCGGAAGTAGCAGATACTTCTATTTTTTGTGCTAACTCATTACCAGAAGGTAAAGTAGAAACTTTTAATACAATAGGTGTATTTTTCTTAATCACAATATGAGCAGAAAGAGGAATTTTTTTATTCTCTATATTTTGATAAGTATTGGCTATTTTTTTTGAAAGAGATTGGCTTTCTAATTTATACACTTTATCACCAATGTGGATGTTTCCTTTCATTCTGCCACATTCTACTAATTTACCAGCAGATGCCTCATTATGATTAGTTTTATTAATCATTAATTCAGAAACGTGATATTTGGTAGGCTCATTTTCAAATTGAATGGTATCTCCTATAGCAAGAGAATCATCTAAGTTAAGAAAAACATGTTTCTTAGCAGAAGAAATATTAGCAACGTTTCCTAAATAAATTCCCATATTGTTTGGCTTTTCTTTATAAACTAGATGAGTATTGGCAGAAGAGGAAAGATGTCCTTCAGAAAATCCACCACGATTAAATACCTGTAGTAATTCTAATTTATCTTGAGGGTCAATACTATACTCTTCTCCAGAATAATACATATCAATATATTTCCTATAAATTCTAGTTACTGTAGCAACATATTCTGGGCTTTTCATTCTTCCTTCTATTTTTAAACAATTGACATTTGCATCAATCATGTGAGGAATATAAGAAAGTCCGCATAAATCTCTAGGACTTAATAAATAACCTGAATCTATTTTTTTTGTATTGCCTTTATCATCTGTAGCATGTAATTGATAAGGCAAACGACAAGGTTGGGCACACTTACCTCTATTTCCAGAGCGTCCTCCTACCATACTAGAAAATAAACATTGACCAGAATAGCAAACACATAAAGCACCATGAATAAATGCTTCTGTTTCTATAGAACAGTGCTGAGTAATGTAGGCAATTTCTTCCATAGATAGTTCTCTGGAAAGTACTACACGTTCGAAGCCACGGTTTTGCAAAGCTAAAGCACCATCTAAATTATGAACTGTCATTTGTGTACTAGCATGAAGGGGAAGATGAGGAAGTTCTTTTTTTAATAAAGTAGCAAGCCCTAAATCTTGTACAATTATGGCGTCCAATCCGTAAGAAAAAGCTTTTTTAGCAATTTCTAAAGCCTCTGGTAATTCTTGATTGGTAAGTAAAGTATTTAAGGTAAGATGTGTTTTAACACCCCTCAATTTGGCATAAGTAATAGCCTCTTGTAAAGTGTCATCAGAGAAGTTGGTAGCAGAGGCTCTGGCACTAAAAGAGGTAGAACCAAAATATACGCTATCTGCACCATTTTGTACAGCAGCTTTTAAACAGGTAAAATCTCCAACAGGAGAAAGTAGTTCTATTTTTTTAATTTGTTTATCCATATGTTTCATCCTTTATATTTTTTCTACTACTATTGTAACATAAAAATGACAAATTGAATACTATATTTTATAAAGAAAAAGAGGAGGGAAAAAAATGCAAGAAGAAGTTAGAAATTGTTGTACATGTGGTAATAATGGAGGCACATTCGGAGGATTATTTGGAGGATGTTGCAATAATTCAGAAATATTATTTTTCATTATAATCTTTTTACTATTATTTACAAACTTTGGATGTTGCAATAGATAAATAGGGAAAAACAAAGAGGTATCCTATGACGGGAATCTCTTTGTTTACATGTAATTCATAAAAGGACAAACCGTTTTTAACTTGTAATTCCAAGTTAACTTATATAACAATAATTTTAGAAAATCTATGGAAAGTTTTCCAACAAAATCAAAAAAAATATTTGCATTTTTGATGTACTTGTGGTACAATAGTCATATTGAAAAAAAGCTTGAGGAGAGAGGAATAAAATGGAAATTGCAAGAAACATCGTATTAGTTATATATTTAATTGTATGTGTAGCGTTAATAATAGTTGCAACAGTTCAAACCAAGGAAAGCCAAGGAGCTTCTGGTGCAATAACAGGTTCTTCAACAAATAACTTTTATGAAAAAAATAAAGGAAGAACAAAAACAGGAAAATTAAAAAGAACAACCATTTTCTTAGGCATCTTATTTGCTGTATTAGCAGTTGTACTAGGAATATTGTATGTTATGTAAAAATAGAAATGTAGCTACCAAAATAGCTACATTATTTATTTTGCCAAGAAAGGAGGGACTATGAAAAATAAAAATATAGTACAAGGTGTATATAGAGGAACCACCAAAAAATTTGGTTTTGTTCAGGTATCAGAGGAAGAAGAAATATATATTCATAAAAAAAATGTAGGACAAGCATTAAATGGAGATACCGTATTAGTAGAAATTTTGCCATACACAACAGGTAAAACCAAAGAAGGACGTATTGTACAGGTAATACAACACGAAAAAACAACGTTAGTTGGCTTTTTAGAGAAAAATAGAAACTTTGGCTTTGTTATACCAGATGATAAAAAATTAGGAAGTGATATATTTATTCCTAAAAAATACTTGGGAAAAGCTAAAAATCAAGATAAAGTAGTAGTAGAAATTACCAAATACCCAGAAAAAGGAAAGAAAGCAGAAGGGAAAATCATAGAAATATTAGGAAAGATAGATGAAGCAGGAGTAGATATGCTTTCTATCATTAAAGAATACAATTTACCTAATGAATTTCCACAAAAAGTATTAAAAGAGGCAAAAAATATACAAGAAAAAATTTCTACACAAGAATTAAAAAATAGAAAAGACTTTCGTAAGGAAGAAATTTTTACCATTGATGGAGAAGATGCAAAAGATTTAGATGATGCAGTACAAGTAAAAAAATTACCTAATGGGCATTATGTATTAGGAGTACATATTGCAGATGTTAGTCACTATGTAAAAGAAAATTCTAACTTAGATAAAGAAGCTATAACCAGAGGAACTAGTGTATATATGCTAGATAGGGTTATTCCCATGTTACCTAAAGAATTATCTAATGGAATATGTAGTTTAAATGAAGGAAAAGATAGACTAACACTTTCTGTTATTATGGAAATAGATGCTAAGGGAAAAGTAGTATCTTCAGAAATTGTTAAAGGGGTTATTCGAGTAACGAAAAGAATGAATTACCATGATGTAGCTATATTATTACATACTCCTCAAACTGCAGAAGAAAAGAAAATTGTACATCAGTACCAAAAATATATAAAGCATTTTCAATTAATGCAAGAATTAGCCATTTTACTCCAAAAAAGAAGAGAAAAGAAAGGAAGTTTAAACTTAGATATACCAGAAACTAAGGTGATATTCAATGAGCAAGGAATAGCCATAGATATTCAAAAATATGAATTAAATTTTGCTAATGAAATAATAGAACAATTTATGCTAACAGCCAATGAAACAGTAGCAGAAAGATTTTTCTGGTTAGAAGCACCATTTATATATCGTGTTCATGAAGCACCAGAGGAAGATAAAGTAAAAGAATTAAATCAATATTTATTTTCTCTAGGCTATAAAATACATGTAAGCAAAGATGAACTACGTCCAAAGGCTTTTGCAGAAGTATTAGAAAAAATAAAAAACAAAAAAGAAGAAAGCTTAGTTTCCCATCTTATACTAAGAACTTTAAAAGTTGCTCAATATGAAAGTGAAAATAAGGGGCACTTTGGTATAGCAAGTAAATATTATTGCCACTTTACATCTCCTATACGTAGATATCCGGATTTATTTATCCACCGTATAATTTCCTATTATCTATCAAGAGATTATCAAGTTACAGAAGAATGGAAAGAAAAAAATAGGGGAAAAGCAACTAAAATAGCAGAACTTTCTTCTGAAAGAGAAAAAATTGCACAAAAAGCAGAACGAGATAGCACAGACTTAAAAGAAGCAGAATATATGCAAAGCAAAATTGGTGAAATATATGAAGGCATGGTATCTTCTGTTACATCATTTGGCATGTTTGTACAGTTAGAAAATACAGTAGAAGGTCTAGTTCGTTTTGAACATATGGGAACAGAATATTTTATTTATGATGAAAATAGAAAAATATTAATAGGAGAAAAAACACATAAAAGTTATGCTTTAGGTGATAAGGTAAAAATTCAAGTAATTCAAGCCAATAAGCAACTACGAGAAATTGATTTTGCCATAGTACCAGAAGAGGAAAAAACAATGCAAGAATAGAAACATAAAAACAATAAAAGAGCAGTACATAAACTGTTCTTTAATTGTTTCCTATAATAATATAGTTACTAAAAATAACACAAAATAGAGTAAAAATAGTAAAAACTATACTTCCATAATGATTTTTTTCAGTTTTATATTCATAAATACTATAAGAAATGCTTTGCACTAAAACAAATAAACTAAACAATAAAAACACAACATGAAATAAAATGGTAATCATAGAAAACCTCCTTTACTTGGTTTCGGTTAATAAAAAACCAGAACCTACATTGACATTTACTTCTACTTGAAATACACTATTTTTATAATTATCTAACCAATGAAAATTTTCTAAGTCTTGCGTAGTTAAAAATTGGCTTGCTACTTCTTTACCAAGTCCATTAATATCAGCATTGAATTGTAAAGAAGTTTTATATAAATATTGCTTTATAGAAGAAGCCAAAAATTGTTCAACTGCGCAAGAAAGCTCTTGTAATACATCCTCATTTAAATAATCAGCCTCATGATTCATGGAATGAATTTTGCCATTAAAAGAACAATGAATTTTTATAAAAGGTGAACCATTAACAATTTCTACATCAATTTGTGTCGATTGAACAGGCTGTAAATACACATCAATTGCCTGTGTAGGTTGAAGTTGAGAGTTAGTATCATAAGAAGAATGATTTTCACTAGTAGAAGAAATAGGAACACGAACTAAAAATTCCTTTACAGCATTTTTAATAATGGAAAAACACAAAGTATCAGCAACATTTAATTCTCCTACTAAATGATCTTCTTTAAAAACGGCTAAACCGAATATTTTCAGAATCTCTTTTTCCTTCTATTGTAAAATCGGCATCTTGACTACTATTTAATCCACCTAGAATAGCATAAGAAGAGCATTCATCACATATTAAACCATTAAAAAAATCTCCAATAGTGGAATTTACCACTAAACCAGTATATTGGTCAGATTGAGCAAATATTTCATAATATTGACTAGATAATTCCTCTAAACTAGGAAATGACTCTTCAATATAAGTTTTAGCATCACACTTACTAACAATAATATTAGAAGAAGGTCTTACTTGGGAATCATTCATTAAGGTGTATATATACTCAGAAACACCTTGTGAAGCAATTTCTTCAGAAAATATAATTAGCTTACAATGAGATAAATTTAATTTTTTACCAAGATAAGCATTCATCAATTGAATAGCCGTATTAATAGAAGGGGCTTCTACTGTGTTATTCACCGTTTGTGATTCTTTAGAACTACTGCCTTCCATGCTAGAAGGAAGATTGGTAAATTGAAATGTAACCTTCAATTGATGTGTTTGGCCAGTATCAATGCCAAGTGCTACTACAAAAGCCAGATTATCAATATTCAAAGAAGCATAAGAACTAGAAAAACTAGCAATTAATAAAATAATCATGAATAAAATGAAAATATAAATCACGATTTTTTTTAAAATTTGTGGAATATTCATGAAATTTCCTCCTTTTTGTTGGTTCTCATTTTCCAATTAGCAATAAGCAATATGCCTATACAAAAGGCAAATATGAAAAACCATACACAGTAACGAAATATAGTATTTTCAAAAAAGATAGATTCAGCATAATTTTTAGGCAATAAGGTAATAGCGAACATGAATAATGAAAATGGTAAAACTAAAGGTTTGTGATATTTTATTTTAGTAATCTTTTTAAAACAAAGAATAGAAATTTTGCTAGTAATTCCTAAGTAACAAACAAAAACAATCATCCATACTAACAAGAAAACAGACTCTAACCTTTGTACAAAGCTTCCAAACTCAATGTATCTAGTAGCAGAATAAAGAGGCATAAGTTCATCATTGCTAATAAAAAATTCAAACATAAAAAGAAGTGTAGCAACACAAAGAAAAAGATAAATAGCAGAAATAATAATAGAAGCAATACAAATCTTTTTATAATTTTCCGGCTTTTTTAATAATGGTGGTAAAAAATATAATACAGAAATTCCGCAAAAAGCTGAAACATTGCCAATGCCTGTTATAAAAGTATCTATTATGCCATCACCTAATAAAGGGAACATTCTTGAAAAAGAGAAGTTATCTATATTGGCTAAAAACAAAAACAAAACACTAATAATAGCAAAAGGCATAATAAACGAAGTAGCTTTAAATGACGCGTGAAAAGATAAGTAATTAACAATTGTCATGGCAATAATAAAAAATAAAATAACAAAGGTAACATTCGTCATAGGAAAGTAAATGACCTGTATGCTTTGGCTAAAGTTACGTAGTAATATACTAGAACTAACAACAAAATATAGGATAAAAAGACTACCTACAATATTTTTAAGAATGTTACCTCCTAAAAAGTGAGAAACATCTAAAATGTCTTGTCCTGGGAACTTTTTAAAGCAATAATAAATCAGCCATGCTAGTAAAATGACAATACCTGTAACATATAATAAATTTAATAGAGTAGCAGATTTGGTTGAATTCAGTAAAATTCTCGGCAAAGATAATACGGTATGGGCAATAGTAATTGTTAAAACTAAAGAAATAGCTTCTAAAGAAGATAGTTTTGTTTGATTCATAATGAATACTCCTTTGATATTAATTTTTCCATTTCATACTAATAGCTTCTTGATTTTTTTCTTTTTTGGTAGAAAGAAAAGCAGGTCTTTTTTCTTGTTTCCATATAGGAGGAATAAAATAATCATTGGATTTTTTATTGCTACAGGTACAAGCAGAAGTAATAAAAGAAGTACCAAACGATTTCAAATTGCAAAGTATACATAAATATACAAAAATACCAATACTAATTCCTAAAAATCCTGCTATAAAACCAAGAAGAATAAAAATAAATCTAAAAAAACGTAGGTGAAAACCAAAAGAAAAATCTGGTATAGCAAATGAGGCAATTCCTGTAATGGCAACGATAATAATTAAAATCGGACTAATAATTCCTGCACTTACAGCAGCTTGCCCTAATACCAATGCACCAACAATTCCTATAGTAGAGCCAATGGGCGAAGGAACACGTAATCCTGCTTCTCGAATTAATTCAAAAGAAATTTCTAGTGTTAGAATTTCAATAATAACAGGAAACGGAACATTTTGCCTTGTAGGTAAAATTGAAAATAGTAATTCTGTAGGCAAAATTTCTTGATGAAAACAGGTAATAGCTACATATAATCCTGGTAATAATAACGTAATAAAGGCAGCAAGTAAACGAAGACCCTTTAAAAAATTAGCAAAATAGGGTTTTAAGTTAGCATCTTCTGTAGAAGACATAAAATCAGAAATGGTAGCTGGCATAATAACTGCATAAGGAGAACCATTGACTAAAACAGCTACACGCCCTTGTAACAAGTATTGAGATGTTTTATCTGGCCTTTCTGTAGATAAAATCTCAGGTATACCTAAAGTATTTTGGTCTACAATTAACTGCTCAAGTTGTCCAACAGAAAGAAGCGAATCAATTTGTAGATTATGAATACGATATTGTACCTCAGAAATTAAATCATCATTAGCAATATTTTTCATATAACAAATAGCACATTTAGTTTTAGTAATATTTCCTACACTAACAGATTCCATAATTAAATTTTCATTATTAACAATTTTACGTAAAAGAGAAGTATTAGTTCGTAAATTTTCAACAAAAGCTTCATGAGGACCCTTAATAACAGTTTCATTTTGAGGTTGACTTACGCTTCTTTGTTTAAACCCTTTTACCTCAATATCAAAAACAACATTTAACGTGTCAATAAATAAAGCACAATTGCCAGAATTAACACCAGAAAAAATCTCTGAAAAAGTATGCACTTGTTTTACACTATTTTGAGGTAACAAACAGCTAGTAATATAAGAAACAATATCAAACTTCTTAATTTTTCTTACCGTAATATTATTAGTAACTGCTTCTGCAATAACACGGTCTTGTTCTCCTTCAAAAGAATTTGCAGAATTTCTTAGCATAAGAGGCTTTAAAATAAAATCATTAATCATAGTAGAATTAACCATACCATCAATAAACAATATAAAAGCTTCATATTGTCTATTTCTAGCTAAAATGTTAAATTCACGAATAACAATATCACTATTAAGCATAGTATTATAAGCCGTTTTTACATATTCTAAATTAACGGCAACACTAGGAAAAATAGCTTGTTGTTGTGTTTTGTTTTCTTCAGGAACAGGCTGTGTACTACTTTCCTCGGGAAGATAAAATTCATAATCTTTTTCAGGAACCCATGTAAGAAAATGTGCTAATTTTTCTAATAATGGCATAATGGTAAAATCCTTTCTCTATTTTATTTCTGTTAATAAGATAACCAAAATAACAAAAAATATAACCAATTTTGCAAAATAAATACATATTGAAAAAATGAAAAAAAAGAGATATAATGTAGTTATGGTAAACCCACTTTATCAAATCCTTTTTCATTTCTACTGTAAAGCAGTAGAAAAATAAATAATTTTAGGAGGAAAGGTGTATGCAGAAACTCAAAATAGTTAATATGATACGGCAGGACAAGGCGGTTTTGTATATCAAAACTGATAATCCAGATGCAAACTTATACATTTTTTATGCTTTTGCAGATGGACGTTTACAATGCTTTACATGGAGAGAAAATGAAATAAGCATTTTATACCATGCGGAAGAGAATTATGCAGTTATACAAGGGGAAGAAAAGCATAAAGAACTTCATTTAAAAGATGAAAGTATGTTGTTAAATGTCGTTTTAACGTATAGGGAGTAAGCAAAAATGCAGGGAGAGAATCTAAACTCTCCCTGTATTTTTTCTTTACAATTAGAAAAAAATAGGGTAAACTTATTACAGAAAGGAAGAAAAATATGTCAGAAGAAGTAAAATGGACAAAAGAGCAAAAACAAGCTATAGAAGAAAAAGGAGAAAATATATTAGTTGCTGCAGCTGCAGGAAGTGGAAAAACAGCAGTATTAGTAGAAAGGATTATTCAAAAAGTTATTCATGAAGAGGTATCTATTGATAAAATATTAGTAGTAACCTTTACCAATGCTGCGGCAAGTGAAATGAGACAAAGAATACTAGAAGCTATTTATCAAAAAATAGAAGAAGACCCTACGAATGTAAAATTACAAAGACAAATTACATTATTAAACCAAGCAAGCATATGTACAATTCATGCTTTTTGTTTAGATATGATTCGTAATTATTTTTATGAAATTAATACATCTGCTAACTTTCGTGTAGGAGATACCACAGAAATAGAATTGTTAAAACAAGAAGTACTAGAAGATGTATTTGAACAAAAATATGAACAAGAAGAGGAAGAATTTATTGAGTTAGTAAAACTATATACCAAATATAGAGATGATATTGCTTTAAAAGAATTAGTATTACAAATATATAATTTTATACAAAGCATGCCATTCCCAGAAGATTGGTTAAAAGAAAAAATAGAAGCTTTACATATAAAAGAAGAACAAGACTTTACCAAAACCTGTTGGGGAAAAGTCATTATGCAAGAAGTTCAAGAAAATATACAAGAAAGTATTTTAGTATTACAGCACGTAAAAAAAACTATGCAACTATATTTACCAGAAATGGAAAAATTTTATATAACCATTTGTAGAGATGTAGAAAATTTAGAAAAATTAAAACAGTTATGTACACGAGGTACATGGGATGAAATAACTCAAGCTTTTAATAACTTATCATTAGATAGGTGGCCAACAGATAAAAAATGTGAAAATGCATATAAAACAGAAGCAAAAGAAATAAGAGATACGGTAAGCAAAAAAGTAAAAGAATATACTTCTCAATATTTTTCACAAACCAATCAGGAAATTGCTAGAGATAGTAACCACATGTATAGAATCTTAAAAAATCTGGGAAATTTAGTCATAGAGTTTACTAATCAATTCGCAAAGGCAAAAAAAGAAAGAAACATAGTAGATTTTAACGATATTGAGCATTTTGCATTACATATTTGTGTGCAAAAAAAAGAAGGGAATATATTGCCTACAGCAGTTGCACAAAAATTACAGGAAAAATATGAAGAAATTTTAATAGATGAATATCAAGATAGTAATGAGGTACAAGAAAATATACTAAAAAGTATATCAAGAGGCAATAATATCTTTATGGTAGGAGATGTAAAACAAAGTATTTATCAGTTTAGGCAAGCCAAGCCACAATTATTTTTACAAAAATATGAAACTTACACCAAACAAAAACAAGAAGGAAAAGGACTAAAAATACAATTGTTTAAAAACTTCCGTAGTAGAAAAGAAGTTTTACAAATAACTAATGTAATATTTGAAAATATTATGCAAAAAGAAATAGGTGGCATAGAATATAACCAAGAAGAATACTTGAATCTAGGGGCTAGTTATCCAGAAAAACAAGAAAAAGAACAGCTTTTACAACCAGAATTACATATCATTGATTTAGCAAAACAAGATGGGGACGAAGAAATAGAAGAAGTGATAGATAATAACACGATAGAAGCACAATTCGTAGCAAGTAAAATTCAAGAACTATTACAGAGTCATTATGCTATATATGATGCGAAAAAGAAAACGTATAGAAATATAGAGCCAAAGGATATTGTTATACTTTTGCGTTCTACTACAGCACTAGCACCATTATATGAAAAAGAATTAGAAAAACAAGCAATCCCTGTATTTAGTGATACATCAGGGGAGTACTTAGATACACCAGAAATTCAAACCATCATTTCTTTATTAAAAATACTAGATAATCCAATGCAAGATATTCCTTTAGTGACAGTATTAAAATCAGCAATAGCTAACTTTACAGATAATGAACTAGTAGAAATACGCTTGGTAGACAAAAAAGAAAGTTTTTATATTACTTTATTAAAAGCAAGAAATTCTGTTAGAAAAGAGTTAGCGAATAAAATAGAGAGCTTTTTGCAAAATTTAGCCATGTGGAAAGAACAAATAGAATATAAAACTTTAGATGAACTTATTTGGCAAATTTATGTAGATACCAATTATTATAACTATGTAGGGCTACTGCCTAATGGACCATTAAAACAAGCCAACTTAAAATTGCTATTTGAAAAGGCAAAACAATATGAACAGGCAAGTTTTAAAGGGCTTTTCCAATTTATTAACTTTATAGACAAATTAAAAAGTAGTAGTGGAGATATGCAGTCTGCTAAAATATTAGGGGAAAATGAAAATGTAGTGAGAATTATGAGTATTCATAAAAGTAAAGGATTAGAATTCCCTGTTGTATTTTTATGTGCTACACAAAAAAAATTTAATATGCAAGATATGAATCAAAAAATATTATTACATGAAACATTAGGAATTACCCCTAACTTTATAGGAACTACTTTACCAATAGAATACCCCATCATACCAAAACAGGCAGTAAAACTACAGCTAAAAACAGAAACTATAGCAGAAGAAATGCGAGTACTATATGTAGCTTTAACAAGAGCAAAAGAAAAATTGTATATAACAGGAATAGTTAAAGATTTACAAAAAAGTTGGAAAGAAAAACAGCAAATTATGCAAATGCAAACAAATGAAAAAATTCCAGTTAATATTATTAAAAAGTATCCTTCCTATTTAGACTGGATACAACTAGTTTACTGTAAAAATAAGGAGTGTATTCGACTACAAGAACATAAAAAACAAGAAATAGAACAAAATACCAAAAAAGAGGAACAAAAAGAAAATATTCAAGAAAAACTAAACCAATATGTAGGAAATCAGCAAGTACAAAACACATTAAAACAAGAATTAAATTATGTATATCCTTATGAAAAGGCAACAACATTACCGATGCAATTAGCAGTTACAGATATAGAAAAAATAGGAAAGCAAAATATATCTCATACACAAGTTGAACTAGCTGTTCCACAATTTATGCGAGAAACAGCAAAATTAACACATGCTCAAAAAGGTAGTCTTATTCATTTGTGCATACAAAAGTTAGAAGAACATAAACAATATAATTTACTAAAAATAGAAGAATTTCTGCAAAATCTAGTAGAAAAACAAATTATACTAGATAACGAGGTAAAACAAATCAACCCTAAAATTTTATTACAGTATACCCAATCTCCTTTATGGCAAAAACTACAAACAGCACAAGAAATACATAAAGAAGAAGGATTTTATATGAGTAAAAAAGCAAGCCAAATATACCCTGATATGCAAGAAAGTAAAGATGAAATTATACTGCAAGGAATTATAGACTTATATTATAGAAATGCAGAAGGAAAAATTATTTTAGTAGATTATAAAACGGACTATGTAGAGCAAGGAAAGGAACAAGAACTAATAGAAAAATATAAAAGTCAATTATGGATTTATCAAGAAGCTTTAGAAAGAGCTTTAGAGGAAAAAGTAGAAAAAATAATTATCTATTCTGTATATTTACAAAAAGAAATAGAAATAGTAAGGAGGAATTTTAGTAGTGAGAATTGATAAATTTTTAAAAATATCAAGAGTTATTAAAAGAAGAACCGTGGCTAATGAGGCAGCAGATGGAGGAAGGGTTATGGTGAATGGAAAAATAGTTAAGCCAAGCTATGAAGTAAAAATAGGAGATATAGTAGAAATTAAATTTGGGAATCAAATTTCTAAATTTGAGGTACTACAAATTCCTAAAACACAACCAAAAAATGGAGAAGAAATTATCAAAATAATATAAAAAACAAAAATGTAACAAAAATGTAATATAAAAGTAATACAATTGTCAAATTAACATGTTATACTAGATAAGTATTCGTAAAATACAAAAATATTTTGCTTGATGAATGGGGAAAATTATGGAAGAGTTAAAAAATAATCTAGAAAATGATTTAAAAGATAACTTTGAAGAAAGATTAGCCAAATTAAAAAATGTAAAAGAAGCTTTAACTTTAGAAGAAGAGGTAAATAAAGCAATACAAGCTAAACAAATTGATGAAAACTATATTCAATACATTCGCAATTCTATTGAGAACCAATTTTTTTGTGATGTAAAATTTGATAAAATTAGTACCAAATTTTTCATTGAACAAATATGTCCCATGATAATGAACTTATTGAAGGATAATGAAGAAAATATAGATATACAACACTTAACCATTGATGATGTGGGGGAACATTTTGAAGGACAAGTTCATTATTTAGATAAAATTTGTATATATCAAAATCATCTTGTTTGTTTATTTGGCGTAAAAGATACCAATAGAGATGAAGCTGTTATATATGAAAGAAGAAAATTTTCAAGAGAAGATCGCATAGAAGCCGTAAAAGCAAAATATGAAGAAGGAAAAGAAGTAGAACTAGAGCAATATGATGAATATTATTTAGGAATAGAACCAGATAGAATCAAAGTGTTTTCTGAAAGAAAAATGATGGCACTTGCCCCTATACAAGAAACACCCTTTGACAAAATTAAGAATAAATTAACCAAAATTTTTTCTAATAATTTATTCAATCATAAGAAAAGAGTTTTACCACATTTAGAATTAGTATATGATACGAATCCAAATCGTTGGAAGAATTTTGAAAATCATAGTAAAACAGATGCTAAATTAAGAATGAAATTTTTATTGGCAAGAGAAAGAGAACAAACCAGAAATGTAAATGAATAAAAAATAAAAGAGATAGGAATTTTCAGCAACTTCGAAATTTCATATCTCTTTTTATGTATTACAGGAATATACTAAACAAAATAATGTTTTTATGTAAAGTAAAGAAAGCAAAATTGACATGAATGTAAGAAAATGGTATAATAAAAGGTGCAGTTGTCAAGAACAACCAGTAACTAAAAACCTACACAATTAAGGAGGAAAAACAAATGAAAAACCAGGAAGAGAATGTACAGTTATTTTTTAAGGGAATTGAGGAGGTAAATCAAACTTCTCGGGAATTATATGATGCATATGTAGGAGAAAATTTTCAAATTTCTCAAGACGGCAATTCTTGGACAGTAAGTTATTTAGATAAACAAATAACAGCTTCGGAAGAAGAAGGAATATATCCTTTCTTACCAATCATTTCTTATATGTTATTAGACTGCCTGGCTAGCATTAGAGAGCATAATAAAAAAGCTGAATCAGGAGAAAGGCTTTATGAGTACATACGGTATAGGAACGATATCGTGCAATTTATTACCAATGAGTTTTTAACCAAAAAATATACAGAAAAAGTTAAGAAAGAACAATCTGTAAAACAAATGGTAGAAGCCATATGGCAATTCCAAGGAAAAGTACGCACTTGCGTGCAAACAAAGGCTGCACAAAATATCGTAGACTGCTTATCCATCCAATTAAAAGATAAGATATATTATTTTAAACAATATAATAAGCTTTTAGGTGGAGAGCTTTCGTTTTATGTACTCATGAATGAAGAGCAAACTAAAACAGAGCTATTTTGCTTTGTATCATACATACATGAAATGAGAAGAAGAATCAAAAAGCAAATGGCAAGAAGAAAAAGCAAACAGTTCCAAGAAGACGCAAAATATTTGTTGGCCGAAATCCAAGAATTAGAAAAACTATACATTCATTAACCTACTGTAATAGGAATAGGAGGAGAAACATGGGGAAAAAAGATGAAAGCTATTGTGTAATAACGGAAGATTACAAAGGGGTTCATCAAAAAACTACAGATGAAAAAGGAAGAGAAGTAGAAGAGGTGTATCCATTAGAAATAAGATGGAAACCAAAAAAATCAGAAAGGTGAGATTATTCTCACCTTTTTATCATAAGTATAGAAGAAAAGTTTTTATGAATGTAAAAAAATTGACAACATATCAATATTTTGATACAATATGTATATAATATTGATGGAGGTGCTTATTATGCCTATTATTAGACCAAGTTCTGACTTAAGGAATAATTACAATGAAATTTCTACAATTTGTCATCAAACCAATAGACCAGTATATATTACAAAAAATGGTGCGGGTGATTTAGCAGTTATGAGTATTGAACTATATGAATTATTAACAGACAAGCATATATTATATAAAGAATTGGAGAAAGGAATAAACTCGTTAGATAAAGGGCAAAAATTTTCTGAAGCAGAAGTATATGAAGAATTGGATAAAATATAGAGAGAAGGTTTATTTGTGAAAGAGTATAAGGTAGAATATTCAAAAGAATCAAAAGAAGATTTGATAAGAATAAAACAATATATAAAATATAATTTGCAAGAACCAGAAACAGCAAATAGATTAATTTCCAAAATAAAAAAATCAATAAAATCTTTAACAAGTAACCCTGAAATATATACAGTTATTGATGATGACATAATAAGAAAACTAGAAATAAGAAAACAAATAGTAGATAATTATATTGTATTTTATAGAATAAAAAATGAAAATATTGAAATTGTTAGAATTATGTATGGAAGAAGAAATTGGATGATTTTATTATAAAAGGTAAGAACTTATGCTCTTACCTTTTATATTTCAATTATAGGCTCATACTTCTCAAGCCACATATTTACCTGGCAAAGATATG
>CALXJP010000081.1 GCA_944388655.1 uncultured Clostridia bacterium
AGAGATTTATTTGAAGAAGCAAAAAAGAAAGCACCATGTATTATTTTTATTGATGAAATTGATGCTGTAGGTCGTCAAAGAGGAGCTGGTTTAGGTGGAGGACATGATGAAAGAGAGCAAACTTTAAACCAATTATTAGTAGAGATGGACGGTTTTGCAGAAAACGAAGGTGTTATTGTACTTGCAGCAACTAATAGACCAGATATCTTAGATAAAGCACTTTTAAGACCAGGAAGATTTGATAGACAAATTGTAGTAGGTGCACCAGATGTAAAAGCAAGAGAACAAATATTAGAAGTTCATTCAAGAAGAAAAAGACTTGCTGATGATGTAGATTTAAAAGTAATTGCTAAAAACACTTCTGGATTCTCAGGAGCAGATTTGGAAAATATTTTAAACGAAGCAGCACTTCTTGCTGCAAGAAGAAACTTAATGGAAATTGGAGAACGTGAAATTGAAGATGCTATGGTAAAAGTAACTATGGGACCTGAAAAAAGAACAAGAGTAAGAAGTGAAAAAGAAAATAAATTAGTAGCTTACCATGAAGCAGGCCATGCAGTAGTTAGTAGATTTTTACCAACACAAGATCCCGTTCATGAAATTTCTATTGTACCAAGAGGTATGGCAGGAGGATATACTATGTATCGTCCTACAGAAGATAAAAACTTTATGTCAAAATCTGAAATGGAAGAAAATATCATATCTCTATTAGGTGGTAGAGTTGCAGAACAATTAATTTTAAATGATGTTTCAACAGGGGCAAGCAATGATATTGAAAGAGCAACTAAAATTGCAAGAAGTATGGTAATGAAATATGGTATGAGTGATAGAATAGGTGCAATTTTACTAGGCTCTAACCAAGAAGAAGTATTTATAGGAAGAGACTTTGCTCAAGCCAAAGAATACTCAGAAGAAACAGCAGGCATTATTGATGAAGAAGTAAAAAGAATTATCGACACAGCATATAGTAAAGCAGCTCAAATTTTAAGAGAAAATATAGATAAATTACATGCAGTAGCACATGTATTATTAGAAAAAGAAAAAATTACAGGAGATGAATTTGACCAAATTTTTGGTGAATAAAAACAAAGGCTGGCATCAAAAGATGTTAGCCTTTTATGCAAGGAGGAAGAAATGTTAGCATTCATTACTGGAGCTTCTTCTGGAATAGGAAGAGATATGGCTCGTTATTTGTATAAGCTCGGATATGACATTATTATTACAGCACGCAATGAAGAAGCTATGCAGATGTTAAAACAAGAGCTAGAACAATTAAGAAAGGGAAAAGTATATATAATATCTGCAGATTTAAGCGAAGAACAAGAAGTAATGCAATTGTATGAAACAATAAAAAAACAGTTTAAAAAAGTAGATATTGTGGTGAATAATGCAGGTTTTGGATTATTTGGAAGATTTGTACAAACAGATTTAGAAACAGAAATAAACATGATTCACACGAACATTATAGCAGTTCATACTTTAACAAAATTATTCTTGCAAGATATGTTAAATAATAATGAAGGAAAAATTTTAAACGTTTCTTCAGTTGCAGGTTTTATGCCAGGACCATTAATGGCAACATATTATAGTACGAAAAATTATGTGTTCCGTTTATCAGAAGCAATTCATAAAGAGCTAAAAAAAATGAACTCAAAAGTGCAAATTAGTGTATTATGCCCAGGACCTGTAAAAACAAACTTTAATGAGGTAGCTCATGTAAAATTTAATTTACGAGAGGCTTCTAGTGAAAAAATAGCCCAATATGCTATTGATAAAATGTTACAAGGAAAATTTAAAATTATACCAGGCTGGGATATAAAAATAGCAAGATTAGGAAGTAAAATATTGCCAGATAATATATTGGCAGAAATTTGTTATCACATGCAAGAAAGAAAAGAAAAAAAGTAACAAATTTAGTCTAGCCCTAAGAAAAAATGAATATTAATACAAAAATGCCATGAAAATGTCATACAAATGTAAAAAATAGCAGTTATGAAAAGCCGTAAGGCTATAGTAACTGCTGTTTTTTTATAGCAAAAAATACCATTGTAAGCAAAGAGGGAACATGCTACAATAAGCTAAATAATAATATATATATATATAAAAGATGAAAGGAAAAACTACTAGCAGAGAAAAGAGGAGGAGCAGAATATGCAAAACAGAAAGAAAGAATTTTTAACAATCGGGATATTAATCATTTTATTGCTTGTTATATTTAACAGCTTTTCAAAGTCGGCACAAAATGTTTCCTTAGAAGCGCAACAACAAGCCTATATTGATATTGTGGTTTCTAAATCACACTCTATAGTAGATGTTTCCCATTTTGAACAAGATTTAAAAGCAGAATTAGAAAAACAAGGTGTCAACACGCAATATGTAAGCGTGCAAAAAATAGATACAGAGTCTTTTTCTAGCAATTCTGCAGATGCTGCTGAAATTCTTAATGGATGGGGAAGAGAAGGTTGGCCTGGACAATGGTATTATGAAGATAATCAAGTAATTAATGCAGAAAATACAGATGATTTAACCGGTTTCTATTACCCAGATAACTTTTCTTATGATGATATAGATTATCAATATGAAAATATGAGCGATAATGGCGATGATGATATCATGGGTTGTATGTTTCGTTTTAATAAAAATGCAGATGGAACAGTAACAACCTATTTACTATTGATGAATAAAAGAGATGCAAATGGAGCCTTTGAACATGACGATGGATTATATAAAATTGTTAATAAACCTTTTGCACGTGCAAGTTTAGAGATGGTAGCATCAACTGATGCAACTTGGACAAGAAATACTTGGTCAAAATATAGAATTGTGACAGTAGGAAATAATATTAAAATTTATCAAAATGATAATTTAATTATTAACTATACCGATCCAGATCCAATCTATACTGGTACATATGGATTTTTCTCTTGTAGTCAACCATATGCACGATATAGAAATATACAAATAGTTACCACACAATATAAAACCTATCAAAATTTACTAACAGAAGCAAAATGGAAAGATAATGCTATTCGTTTAGTAGTGAATGCAGAAGATAGTATCAATCAAGAATTTCAAGATGAAGCAACATTATCAGATGTTATAGCTAGAATGATTAATCAAGGAATTCATTATTTAGGATGGGGAACTTCCAATAATGAAAGTCAAATTCGAGACTTAGTAGAAAAGAACAATAATAAAGGACAATATATTGATAATACGAACTATACGAAGGCAATTCAAGAAACGGCAACCTATATAAAAAATTTATTAGCAGCATATCCAACAAGTCAATATTTAATTGTGGATGAACCAATTGCTATGCATGTAACCCCGGAAAGTGCAAAAAATAATACTACAGACGCTATGTACCCAAACGGAAAATGGAAAGCGGTTCATGACGAAGAATATTTTGAAAATAGTAATGGAAAATATAGCAATAGTGGTAGATATCAAGATGCAGTAATGGAAATATTTGATAAAGCAGGAAAATATGAAATCTATTATGAAGATCAGCTTATTAAAGAACTGTATCTACATAGAATGCCAGTAGCTATTATTGATAGTGAAATAGAAAATAATAATGTTACGCTAAGTTCAGATAGATCGTTTGATATAGATAAACAATCTGTTAATAATGGTATTCAAGAAGTAGAGTGGAGCTATAAAAAAATCAATGATAAATCATGGACTATGGGAAAATTAACAAAAATAGAAGATGGCGTTAATTATTTAGTTAGATTACGTGTAAAAGATTACCAAAATACATGGAGTAAAGATGCAGTACGATATATTTCTAGTACAGCTACAAAACCAATTGCTCAATTTGAAATTGTAAAAAGTGATATAACAAAATATGAAGAATTAGAAGTATTAGATACTTCTTATGATCCAGCAGGAAGAGATATAACAAAAGAAGTATGGCAAGTATATAAAGAAGATGACAAAATATATGAAGGTAATACATTAATTACAGATTATGAATCCTATGGAGCAGGAGAATATAAAGCAGTACTTACCGTAACAAACTCAGATGGACAAGTATCTGACGAATTTGCAAGACAATTTACAGTTATGGAAGATGAAAGACCACCAGAGGTATTTGTTGACCCAGCACAAGAAGAACATGTACATGAAAATATAACGGTAAATGTAAATTTTACAGATAAAGGAGGAAGTGGATTTAACTCTTACCAATATGGGATTACAGAAGAAAGAAATGAAACAGTACAGTGGAGTGATTGGGTTAGCAAATCACAAGATAGTATTACACTTACACAAAAAGGAAATCAGTATTTACACATCAAAGCTCGTGATAATGCGGGAAATATAAGTGAAGAGAGTATATTTGGTCCATATCAAATAGAAGAGAAAAAAATAGCAGTAGAAATAGAAGCAATGGATGAAGAAAATAACACTCTACATTTTCAGGATATACAATACGAAATCATGGAGCCAAAAGTAAACAATCAAGAAGATGATAAAACATTAACTTTCATAACCAATGCAGAAGGAAAAGATTCTGACTATTTAGATATCATGAAAAAAGATGGGCAATATACATATGTATTTCGTGCAATTACTACACCACAAGGGTATGAAACGATAGGAAATACAGATATACAAGTACAATACGAAAAAGGAAAAATTACTACTGCAACAAGTAGTAACCCAAAAATAGAAGTAATATTAGAAAACGAAAAAATCAAAATAAACCTCAAATATACAAAATTACAAGTGGAAAATCCTTTGCAAATAGCTATACAAACTGTAGACCTACGTGATGAAAGTACAAAATTAAAAGGAGCAGAATATCAAGTAGAAATTCAGGCAGATAGCGGAGAAAAGTTTACTACAGCTCTTACTACTAATGAAGAAGGCATAGCCAATTTATATCCTGTAGGAGCAACTGGGGAAATTCATATTGCCTTAAAACAAACTAAAACAGCAAGCGGATATAAAATGCAACAAGAAGAAAAAATAATTACTCTTCATAGAGATGAAAATACAATAAGAGGTATCACAGAAAAAACAAGTAATGATGCAGAAATCTATATAGAAAATGCAACCAACAAAGTTACCATAGTTGTACCAAATGAAAAGAAAGAACAAAACAATTATATAAGAGTACAAGTAGTAGGTAGTGCAGAGGAAACATTAGAAAATATGCAATTTCAATTGCAACAACCTTTAGAATTAGCACCTATTACACAAGTAACTGACTCTACTGGAACAGCGTGGTTTGGTCCTATTGAAGGTCAGGGAGATGGAGAAGAAACTTACATATTAACAAGTAATCAAAATAATATATACGAATTTCCAGAAATGCATATACCAATTACTTTTGCAGAAGGAAAAATATTATCTACTGTTCAAGAACCAAACATACAAGTGGTAGTAGAAGAGAATGAAAATGAAATACAACATATTCTCAATATTCAATATAAAGCTAATGTAAAAGAAATGTACCAAACAGCACAAAAATTGAAAATTATTAAACAGAATCAGCAAAATGAATTTTTAGCTAACGTTACATATGACATTTATGTAAAAGGAACATCTTTTGCAAAACATATAACACAACAAACCAATGAAAATGGAGAAATTGAAATTGATTTATGGAAGGATAATCAGTTAGAAATAACTGTACAAGAAACTAGTAGTTTACCAGGATATTCCTTAGATAATACGCAAAAGAAAATTACCTTAGTAAAATCTGCAGAAGGAACATATACAATACAAACAGACGCAAGTGTAGCAAATGTTTCAGAAGAAGCACAAACACACCATATTGTATTAAAAGAAATCAACGAGAAAAAAGCAGAAAAAGCCAACCATAAAGCTAATATTTCGCTATATATCACAAGAAAAGATCAATATCATCATTTATTAGGAAATGTACAATTTCAAGTAAAAGAAGAAACAACAAAACAACAATATACTTTAAAAACTAATGAAAATGGTATAGCAGAGTTATTAGATTTTACAGTACCAGATGTAGGAACTTATGTATTCACTATAGAGGGTATTACTACCACATCAGGTTATATTGCTCTATCAGAGCCAGTAAAATTACAAGTAATTTATGGGCAAAATGAGCAAGGAGAAATAAAAACTACAGCTATTTCTATTATCAAAGGTTATGAACATATTGATTTACAACAATACAATGAATATGAAACACAACAAAACTATCAACTAGACGTAAACTTAACAATCACAGATATAGCCCAAGAAGTAGAACAAGCACAAACTATTTCTTTTGTAAAATTAGGAGAGGGAACTATTTTAAATGATGCAGAATTTAAAGCATACATACAATTGGCAGATGGCATGATGATTCAACAAACAGGAAAAACACAAGAAATTGCGCAATTTTTACAAAATACCTATATCCCAGAAGGTTCTGTAAAAATTGTATTAAAAGAAACAAAAGCACAATTAGGATATAGACTAGATGCAAACGAAAAAATGATTGAAATTCAAAAATATGATGGAAAAATTGCCTTATTGCAAGATACAGAAAACTTAGTACATTGGCAAGAGGGAAATATGCAAATTCAAATAGAAAATGATACCATAGGAAAAGACAATATCGGAGGTAATTTTATTGAAATAGAGCCTACTTCTTATGCTCTGGTAATTAAAAATGAGAATCCATATACACCAAATTTCAATTTACAAGGAGCAGTATTTGAAGTTACGGCAAAACAAAATAATCAAGTAATGATGCATCATACAAGAGGAAGCAATGAAGAAGGAATAACAGAATTTGCTCATATATATGCATCAGGAGATATGGTACTAGAAATTAAACAAACAGTTGCTCCAAAGAATTATCAGATAAATGAAAATATTTACCAAATACACATAACAAGAAATGTAAATACACAAGAAATACAGGTATTAGAAGGAACCAATGAAGAGTTAGAAATACAAATTGATCAAATCAATCATAAAATTATAGCAACCATTCGCAATAATTTACAACAGCTAACTATGGGAATTGTAACAGTAGATGCAGATGATACAACTCTCCGCTTGGCAAATGCAAGTTATAGAGTAAACCATCAACAAAACTATGATGCTAATGATGCACAAACTTATGGATATGGTGTTACAGATAACCAAGGAACAGTAGCTATACCCATTACTACCTATGTACAAGAAGGAACAGCAACTTATGAAATTACACAATTAAAGGTTCCTGATAGTTATGAAAAACAAGAAAAAATGGCATTACAGATTACGGTAGATAAGCAAGGAAATATAACACAAGCAATTCGTGTAGAAGGAACAGGAGAATGTATTGTTTCTAAGGTAGAAAATAATTACGTAGAAATTATAGTAAAAAACAAAAAACAAGCTAAACCAACTTATCAAGTAGTAGTACAAACCTATAATGCATATAAACCTAGCCAAATTGTAGAGCAAACCAAGTTAGATGTAGAAATTCAACAGCAAGAAGGCGATACAGTTCGTAGTACTATGATAACTAATACTGCAAATGGACAAGCAACTTTACGAGGAATAATAGGGGAAGGACAAATAGAAATTCACTTACAAGAACTACAATCTGCTACAGGATATTTACTAAACTCTAAAGAGAGAGTGGTTTACTTAAGTAGAGAGGTAACCTTAGAAGAAGAGGGCACATACTACCAAAAACTTTCTACTATAGGAGAACAAGAAGAAGGGATAGAGGTTATTATAGATAATACAAAACAGCAAGTTACCATTCGTATTGCCTGCATTCCGATATTAGGACTAACCATTGAAAAAGTAGATAAGCAAGATAGTAGTATAAAAATACAAGATGTCATTTTCGTACTAGAACAAAATCAAAGGCCATTAGGTACAGCAACTACGAATACATTAGGAAAGGCATTTATAGCATTTGGGGAAACTCCATCTAATCAAACCATTGTATATACGTTAAAAGAGATGGAAGGAGCAAATGGATACCAAACTATACCAGAAGATATACAAATAACAGTAACATATAGCTTAACAGGTGAGATTACTTCTTGTAGTATTACCAAAGGAAGTCAGTATGCTACTATAGTACAGCAAAATGAGCAAGGGTATATAGAACTTCAAGTAACCAATATAGCAGAAGAACAAACACAAGATGATATTGCTTTACAAGTCAATAAAGTAACAGAAGAACAACAACTGATTCCTGTTGAAAATGCTGTTTTCCAAATCCACACGGAGTCAGAAGATGGAAAAATAATGAATGCAGTAAAAACTACAAATGAAGAAGGGAAAATTAGACTAGACGGAATTATAGGAGAAGGGAAAATCAAAATTGAACTTCAAGAATTAGAAGTAGAAGATGAATATGCTTTAGATAATACAGTAAAAACAATTGTAGTTCAAAAAGAAAAGGGAAAACTAAAACTCATCTCTGAGGAAACAACAGAAGGCATGAAAGTATTGGTGGATGAAAAAGAAAAATTAGTTTCTGCTACTATAACCAATAGCATATCTACAAGAGTAATTGGATTATCTATATTTAAAGTAGAAGAAAAAGATACGCTAACTATGTTAAAAGCAGATTTCCAAGTAGAAGATGAAGAGACAAAAGAAAAATATGTACTTTCTACAAAAGGTACTTCTGGTGATTTAATAGGGTTACCGCTAAAAGATAAAGGAACCTATCGTTATGTTATTCAAGAAATAAAAACACCAGATGGATTTGAAGCCATTACACAAGATATTATTTTACAAGTAACCTATAGGCAATTAGGGGAAATAGAAAATATAGAAATCATACAAGGAAACGGTGTAGCTAGTATAGAAAAGCAAACTAGTCATTATATAGAACTACATATAAAAAATACATCTAAAGAATCAGATATACTACCATATGCTATCAAAATAGTAAAAGTAGATAGTGAAGATAAAAATATTAAACTTTCAGGGGGAGAATTCCATATAGAAGTAACGAATGAAGAGGGAATGACATATTTAAGTAAAAGAACGGGAGCAGACCAAAATGGTGAAATAACCATTAAGCAGATACTATCTCAAGGAAATGCTACATTTACTATACAAGAGCTTATGCCACCAGAAGGAAGAAAATATGATAGTACTAAAAAAGAAATAAATGCTTATATAGATAAAAACACAGGAAGAATAGAAGTAATTAATGCAAATGGGTTAGAAACAGTCATTGACCAAAAGCAAAGAATCATAACCATTTATGTAAAAAATGAATTAGAAGATGGTTTATACCAACTTAGTATTGCTAAAAAAGATAAGGAACAACCTGAAATTCATTTAGGAAATGTGCATATGAAAATTCAATTACCAGGAGAAGAAACAGCAAGAGAAGTAGTAACTGATGTAGATGGCAAGATTCACATTTTAAACATACAAATGCCTGAACCAGGAGAATATGAATATACAATAGAAGAAATAAAAACAGCAGAAGGATATACATTATTACAAAATCCTGTAAAAATGAAAGTAGAGTTTACCCAAGAAGGGGAACAAATGTGGATTAGCAATGCAAAAATAACAGCCAATACGGAAAATGCCAACATAGTGACAACAAAAAAACAACAGGTATCAATTGAATTATTAAATGAACCAAAAGAAGAATATGTAAAAGAACAATCTTATGAAATACAAATTCATAAAGTGGATTCTCAAAATCAAGAGGTAGGAATAAAAGGGGCAAAAATAAAAATAGATATACTTCAAAATGATGCCAATACAAAGCAAGCAGAAGTATACACCAATGAAGAAGGAAAAATCATATTAAATCATGTTATTATTACAGACAATGGAAAAATAACTGTTGAAGAAGTAGAAGCACCAAAAGGATATGATTTAGATGGAAGCATAAGAGAAATACCATATGTACTACAAAATGGAAAATTGGTATTGATGTCAACAGAAGATGATATACAAGTAACAGCAAATGATAAAAAAATAGAAATGAAAATGACTAATGATGCCAATAACCAAATAGCAGATTTACATATAGAAAAATTTGTAAGTAAAGTAAACAATCAAGAAATAACCAATACAATGCCTATAGTAACGAAAGAGGAAGATGGAAGTATTTCTTATAAGAAGAGTGAGCAAATGACAAAAGTACAATATGGCGATATAGTAGAATTTACAATGAGAATATATAATTCTGGTAAAGAAGATGGTTATGCAAGTTACATTTTAGACAAAGTTCCTGATGGATTACGATTGATAGAAGATAATGAAATCAATAAACAAGCAAAATGGCAACAAACAGAAGAAGGATATGCAACTAGTATTTTATCTTCAGGAGAAGAAAACAAAATAAAAGGCTATGATGCATCTTTTATGGAACTTCCAGACTACAAAGAAATTAAAATTGTTTTCCAAGTTCAAGAAAAGACAGATACCCAAGAGGCAACAGCAATAAATACCGCTATAGTAACAGGAGAAGAAGAACCAGGAATTTATGCATTAGATAACGAAAGCACAAGCCAAATAGAAATTGAATACATTAAATTAAAAACAGATAAATATATTACTATGGTAAACTTGAATGGTGAAAATAAGCAAGTAGATATGGGAAAGACAAAAGCGGGAGATTTATTTAAAGTAGAAGTAGTAGGAAGTAAAGTAAAAAGAAGTGTGCTTACTGTACAATACCAAATAGAAGTTACCAATGAAGGTACAACTTCAGCATTAGTAGAAGAAATTCGTGATTATATTCCAGAAGGTATGACATTTTTACAAGAAGATAATCCAGAATGGAAAGTAGAACAAAACTATGTTACTAACCAGATAAAACAAGAATTAGCACCAGGGGAAACTATACAAAAAACGATTACCTTAAAATGGTATGGAAGCACAAATGAAGAAAATATGGGACTAATGGTAAATAAAGCAGCAGCTATTGCACAAGGTGATATCAATGAAGCTAAAATAGATGAAGCAAGTTTAACTATATCAGTAAAAACAGGTGCAATAGAAAGTTATATAATGTTATTCTTTATAGGTACTAGTATAGTAGCAATAGGTATAATAGGAATTAAAAAATATATTCTAGGAAAAGCATAAAAAAAAACCAACTTTTTAAGTTGGTTTTTTAATGTGTATTTTCTGAATAAGGTTGTAAGTTAACTGAAATGACAGTTCCTTCTTCTACAGAAGTACCGGCCATTGGCTCTTGACTTACTACTTGACCTGTTCCAGAAACATGAATATTTAAATTTTTAGCTTTTAATAAGCTTAAAGCAGAAGATAAAGATTTTCCTTTTAAATTGGGAACTTCCTGGGAAATTCTAGCTTCATTTCCTGCGGTATATACGCAAATAATAGAATCTGCAATTAATTCTGTACCAGGTTTTGGAACTTGATCTGTAACAATACTAGTCATATCAGAACTAGAAATTTTACAAGTAAATCCTGCATCCTCTAATATTTTATTTGCTTCTGCTACTGTTTTATTTCTTACATCAGGAACAGAAGTTGTTTCTACTGTATTTGTAGTTGTTGCCTCTGCTGTATCAGAAGGAATGCCTAAGTATGGTAATACTTCTGATAAAATTTGAGAAACGACAGGACCTGCAATTTGACCTCCCATGTGGTTTTCTCCTTGAGGATTGTATAAGATTACTAAAGCTACCACTTCTGGATTTTGTGAAGGTGCTATACCTACAAAAGAAGCTACATATCCTTGCTCAGGTTTACTAGGGTCTGGCTCAGAAGTACCTGTTTTACCAGCAATAGTATAGCCAGCAACTGAACCATAGGTTCCACCACCATCAGAAACAACTGACTCTAACATATTCATTAGTTCATCACAAGTTTCCTTAGAAACTACTTGCCTTACTTGTTTTGGTTCAATAGTAGTGGTATTTCCTGTATTAGGGTCTTTAATTTGTGTTACTAAACGTGGTTGCATTAAAATACCATCATTAGCAATAGAAGAAATAGCAGTAATTAGCTGAATAGGAGTAATAGTAAATCTTTGACCAAACGACATAGTAGCAAGTTCCATAGGGCCAACATCTTCTAAATCCCAATAATTACTAGAAACTTCTCCGATTGTTTCAATCCCTGTTTTGGAAAATAAACCAAACGAATCATAATAGGCATATAAAGTTTCTGCACCAATTCGCTGACATAATTGCATCATGCCAGGGTTACAAGAATTCATTAAAACTTGTCTTAAACTTTCTTTACCATGACCATTGTTACTTTGACGCCAGCAATGAACACGAGTACCAGCAACTATTTCATATCCAACACAGCTAAAATCATTTGGTGTATCTGGTTCTGCTACATTTTCTTCTAAACCAATGGCTGCATTAATTACTTTATAAGTAGAACCTGGTTCATAGCGATTAGAAACCGCTTTATTTCCCCACATTTGATTAAAAGCATTACTCTGTTCTTCATCACTCATTGTATCCCAAGTAGCCTTTAAGGAGTCATTAGGTTCAAAAGGTGTATTTAAATTGTAATCTGGGTAACTTGCCATAGCAAGAATATCCCCTGTAGAAGGTCGCATAATAATAACGTTTCCCCCATCTTTACAGTCATTTTCTATAACAGCTTGTTTTAAATATTTTTCAGCAATAGATTGAATATTATAATCAATGCTCAAAACTAAATCTTTTCCATTTTGTGCAGAAATGTAAGTAGAATTTTTATCAGGAATTAAATCATAAGCTACATCGGTAGTAGAAACAATTTTTCCTGGAGTTCCAGCAAGTACATCATCCCAATACGATTCAATTCCCCATAATCCTTGACTATCTGTTCCGCAAAAACCAATTAAATTAGAAGCCAAATTATTATAAGGATAATATCTTTTGGTATCAGCATCAATATTAATACCAGAAGATATACCAGATTCCTCCATCCAATTTTTTAAATGATCTATTTTATCTTTTTCTACTTTTTTAGCAATTATTTCTGTAGTACTTGTACTATCTAATTGTGCTCTTACAGTAGCTAAATCCAAAGAAAATATATTGGCAAAAGCTTGGGCAATTGTATCTTTTTTAGCATTTGTTTCTGCTTCATTAATAGAACCATCCTCGTTAGTTACAACAAACCTAGAAGGATTAACAGAAACAGTATCAACATTAGCACTAATAGCAAGGGCTTTACCTGTAGAATCATAAATGGTACCTCGTTGAGCAGCAATTAATTTATTAGTAGTTTGTTGTCTATTAGCAGCTTCTTTTAGAGTGGCACCATCTACAAATTGTATAAATATTAGCCTAACAATTAAAATAACAGCAATAATCACAAAAACAACCAATGCTTTTGCTAAGGACTTTGTTTTTATCATATTCTTCTCCTCAGCTAAATTGGTAAGCTTATGAGAAGAAAAACGTTTTTTTGTAATTTGTTTTTTGATTACATTTTTCTTTTTCTTGTTCATTTTTCACCATCTTTATCTATAGAATATAGGAAAAAAATTTCCTACTTTTTTGCTATTATTTTATCTTATGTAACATAAAAAATCAATACTAAAAAGTAAAAGTTCACAAAAGAAACTGAAAAAAATCTTACGGAAACATTGACTTTTGAACAATTTGCGTATATTATATATGTATTAAAAATATGCATTTTTATAAAGGAACTAAAAGTTCAAGGAGGAAAAAATATGGGAGAGGTTATTGTCATAACATCTGGTAAAGGTGGAGTCGGTAAAACAACAACAACCGCAAATCTAGGCTCTGCTTTAGCGCTAAAAGGAAAAAAAGTAGCTTTAGTAGATACAGATATTGGATTACGTAACTTAGATGTTGTTATGGGACTAGAAAATAGAATTGTATATGACATAGTAGATGTAGTAGAAGAAAAATGTAAATTAAGACAAGCCCTAATCAAGGATAAACGATTTAATGAACTTTTTCTACTTCCAGCAGCTCAAACAAGAGATAAAAGTGCAGTAAATGAAGAACAAATGAAAGAATTAACAGAAAAATTAAAAGAAGATTTTGATTATATATTAGTAGATTGTCCAGCAGGTATAGAACAAGGCTTCAAAAATGCTGTTGCAGGTGCTGATAGAGCAATTGTAGTAACAACAGCTGAAATTTCAGCAATTCGTGATGCTGATAGAATTATTGGATTATTAGAATCATCAAGCATCAAAAATCCGGAATTAGTAATTAATAGGTTAAGACCCAATATGGTAAAAAAAGGAGAGATGATGGATGTAGAAGATATTGTAGAATTATTATCCATCGATTTAATTGGTGTAGTTC
The DNA here is from genome assembly GCA_944388655.1 of uncultured Clostridia bacterium. Taxonomy (GTDB): domain Bacteria; phylum Bacillota; class Clostridia; order TANB77; family CAG-508; genus UMGS1663. Next base: position 14,226 of record CALXJP010000081.1, read on the forward strand.
CAGATGATGAATATATTATTACACAAACCAATAGAGGAGAACCTGTTGTATCAAATAGTAAAGCACCATCAGGTAAGGCTTATATGGAAATAGCAAGACGTATTTTAGGAGAAAACTTAGAAGTTACTATTCCAGGTAGAGAAAAAGGAGTATTTGCTAAAATAAAAAGAATCTTTTCTAAAAAATAGACAAAACTAAAACGGAGGGAAAATAGGATGTTTGAAAATGTAATAAAATTTTTCAAAAAATTCTCTAAAGAAAATAATGAGAAATCTAAAGATTCAAAAGATACAGCAAAAGAAAGATTACATCTTGTACTCATGCAAGATAGAGCAAATGTGTCTGCTGACTTTTTAGAGCTAATGAAACAAGAAATTATAGAAGTAATCAAAAAATATATAGATATAGATGAAAATCAAATTGATGTAAGATTAACCAATAAAGTGAACAGTGATGGAACCAATGGAGCTCCAGCATTATATGCAAACATTCCTATTATGAGTATTAAAGATGAAACTAGAAAAATAACAGTTCAAAATGATGAGCAAAAACAAGAAAAAGCCGAGCAAGAAAAAAATGAAAATAACAATATAGAAGAATCTACTCAAGCAAATGGGCAAGAGGAAAATAAAGAGCAACAAGAAGAACATAAAGAAGAACCAGTAGAAGCAGCAGAAGATATTATTGCTAAAGAAGAACAAAAGCAAGCATAAGCTTTTATAATAAGAAGGTGAAAAATGAAAAAAAGAATATTAAAAAATATAGAATGGTCCATATTAATTTGTACCATTTTATTAATTGCTATAGGTTTAGTTGCCTTATTTTCTGCAACACAATCTACAGACTATGAAGAATTAAAAAAACAAGTTATGTGGTTAATGATTAGTATACCGGTAGTAATTATAGTAATTTGTATAGATTATGAAACTATAGCTAAAATTACTCCCGTTTTATATGGGTTAATTTTAATATTGCTAGTAGGAGTATTATTTACAGAACCATTAAATGGAGCAACAAGTTGGTTTACTATAGGTGGATTTTCTATTCAACCTTCAGAATTTGCAAAAATTTTCACCATTATTATGTTTGCATTTGTTATAATCAAAATTCAACAAAGAGGAAGAGACCAAATTAGTAGACCTACTAGATTGCTTTTATCTTTATTAGTTATTGTAGTTCCTGTATTACTGATTATTAAACAGCCAGACTATGGAACAGCCCTTGCTTTCATAGTAGCAACAGCGTTAATGTTATATGTGGCAGGGATTAAGAAAAGATATATTTTCACCTGTATTTTAGTAATTGCTATAGCATTACCAATTTTATATTTCTTTATTTTACCACCACATGCTAAAACAAGAATAGATGTATTTTTGAATCCAAACCTAGATCCTAGAGGGGATGGATATAATGTTATTCAATCGAAACTAGCTATAGGAGCAGGAGAGCTATTTGGAATGGGGTTATTAAAAGGAAATCAAACACAATTAGGCTTTTTATACCCTAAAACAACAGACTTTATTTTTTCTGTTATAGGAGAAGAATTAGGTTTTGTAGCAACTGCAGGAATTGTTATTGTATACGTAATTTTAATTACAAAAGCAATATATGTGGCCAAAACGGCAAAAGATGACTTAGGCTCGTATATTGCTATGGGTATAGCAGGAATATTTTTATTTCATATGGTAGAAAACATAGGAATGACTATTGGTTTGTTACCAATTACAGGTGTTCCTCTTCCTTTTGTTAGTTATGGAGGAAGCTCTTTACTTACCAACTTGATATTAATTGCATTATTACTCAATATTAGTGGACGTAGACAAAAAGCAATATTTATAAATTAAATGGGGGAGAATGTGCAACTTTTAAAACAATTAAAAATAGGAAATGTTACTTTAGAAAATAATATTATGCTAGCGCCAATGGCAGGAATTACAGATAAAGCTTTTAGAACCATTGTAAAACAATATGGTGCAGGTTTAGTATGTACAGAAATGATAAGTAGTAAAGCTCTTCTATATCAGGATGCTAAAACAAAACTGTTATGTAATACAGAGGGAGAAGTAAGGCCAATTGCTTTGCAATTATTCGGGAGTGATATAGAAGCCATTCGCTATGCCGTAAACTATGCTTCAGAAATAGCAGATATCATAGATATTAATATGGGATGCCCAGCACCAAAAGTTGTGAAAAATGGAGATGGAAGTAAATTATTGCTTAATTTACAGTTGGTAGGAAAAATTGTAGAAACAGCGGTGCAAGCAACAAACAAACCAATTACTGTTAAAATTCGTAAAGGATGGGATGATGAACATATAGTGGCCATAGAAGCCGCAAAAATTATAGAGCAAGCTGGTGCATCAGCTATTACTGTTCATGGAAGAACAAGAAGCGAATTTTATACAGGTCAAGCCGATTGGCATATTTTGCAACAAGTAAAAGAAGCAGTTCAAATACCAGTTATAGGTAATGGAGATATTAAAACAAAAGAGGATGCTAAGAACATGCTAGAAACAACTAAAGTAGATGGCATTATGATAGGAAGAGCAAGTTTAGGAAATCCATGGTTATTTGAAGAAATTATTGCCTATTTAAAGGGAAATAACATAAGACCTATAACGGAAACAGAAAAATTGCAAACTATTCTACATCATATAGACTTAGAAGTAGAAGAAAAAGGAGAACTTATAGGAATTCGAGAGCTAAGAAAACATATATGTGCCTATATCAAAAATAAACCCAATGCAGCAAAACTAAGAGATAGAGTTAACCAAATCAATACCAAACAAGAGTTAAAAGAAGAATTGTTACATTTTTTTCATGAATAAAATAAAAAAACTAAGAATAGATTACAATAACAGTAATCTATTTTTTAGGAGGAAAACATGAAAAAAGCCACAATAGCTATCTTAGTTAGTATAGGAATCATAGCAATTCTTATTTTTTTATTTTTTTGTTATAATTCTTCAGAAACGGGAAATACTACTATTAGTAAAACAGAAGAAGAGATTATACAAGATATATTAAATATTAGTTTTTATCGAGCGCAATTAAAAATTCAAGTAACAAGTAATAAAAATGAAAACCAATATATAGTCAAGCAAGAAGTAACAAAAAATATGGCAAAACAAGAAATTCTACAACCAGAAAATATAGCAGGTGTTGTTACAACCTATGAAGAAGGAAAACTAACTTTATATAATTCTCAATTAGAATTAAGTCAAGTTTATGAAAATTACGCATATATGACAAACAATGCCTTATGGCTCAATTCTTTTATAGAAGAGTTTAAGAATAATAGTGAAAAAACTAAAATTTCTTATGAAGGCAACACCATAATACTAGAGGTAAAAAAAGAAACAACATATGATTACCAAAAAAAATTATACATAAACAAAGAAAATGGAAAACCATTACAATTAATAGTACAAGATATTAACCAAAAACAGACCATTTGCATAGAATATACTGAATTAGAAATTCTATAGATAGAAACTAATTAAATATATCAAAAGAGCAACCTTTCAATACACAAATAGTAGGAGTGATTCACAAATGGTAATAAAAAGAGGAGATATGTTCTATGCAGATTTAAGCCCAGTAGTTGGTTCGGAACAAGGAGGAATTAGACCAGTTATTATTATTCAAAATGATATTGGTAACAAGCATAGTCCAACGGTAATAGCTGCAGCAATTACTTCGCAAACGGGAAAAAATAAATTGCCAACACATATAGAAATTGCATCTAATGGAAATGGACTAAAAGAAGATTCTCTTGTATTAACGGAACAAATTAGAACAATTGATAAAAGTAGATTAAAGGAAAAAATAGGACATATAGATGACAATCAAATTATGAATCAAATTAATAATGCATTAGGTGTGAGCTTTGGTTTAGAAGACTAACACATAAAAATAGCAAGGAAACCCTTGCTATTTTTTGTAATTTATAGTACAATTACCATGTGCTAAAGAGAACAAATTAAAAGAAAAAACCAAAAGGAGTAAAAAATGAAACCATATACTAAAATAGTAGTAGCATTCATAATCATTGTTCTAGCATTATGTGTACATACGGTTTGTTTAGCAAAAACGGTAACAGTAAATACAGAAACGTTAAAATTAAGAGCAGAGCCATCTACAGAATCAGCTGTTATTCGTTTATTATCTATAGGAGATGAATTAACTTACTTAGAAGAGGTAGAAGGTTGGGTAAAAATAGAATTTGAAGGCTCTACAGGCTATGTTAGTAAGGACTATGTAAAAATAGAAGGAGAAGAAGAACCAGCACAAGAAGAAACGCCTACTCAAACGCCAGAAACAACACCAGAACCTACAACTGAGCAAACACCACAAGAATCTGAGCCAGAACAAACGATTCACAACTCCTACCAAATAAAAAATGCATGTAGTATGTATATTTTACCATTAATTAATGCAAGCCAAATTTATACTTTCACACCAGGGGTAGAATGTACGGTTATTACAGAACAAAACGGATGGGTATATGTACAAACATCTCAAATAGATGGATGGTTACGTAAAGATAATATAGAAGAAAAAACACAATCAACAACTCCACCACAAGAAGAAACACCTACACAAACACCACAAGAAACTGAGCCAGAACAGCCAGTTACTACTTTTGCAGAAAAAACCATGTATGTATCAGAAGATTCTATTTTTGTAAGAAGTGGACCAGGAACCAATTATGAAGTAGTAGAATATCTAGCTAAAGATGATCAAGTGACTGTAAAGGGGGAAGAAGGAGATTGGTACCAAGTGACAGTCAGTGGAAAAGATGGATATATTGCTAAATGGTTATTAACAGAGACGGTTCCAGAATTAACATCAAGAGGTGGAGAAGTACAAAGACTGCCAGAAGAAACACAAACTACAAGTCAGGAACAAAGTACTCCAGTAGAAACTTCTTCTCAAGGAGAACAAATTGTTGAATATGCAAAGCAATTTTTAGGTTGTCCATATGTATATGGTGGTTCAGGACCAAATTATTTTGACTGTTCAGGTTTTACGATGTATGTATACCAAAATTTTGGTGTATCACTTACGCATTCTGCAACAGCACAATCTTCTAAAGGAACGTATGTACCAAAAGAAGAACTAAAATTAGGTGATTTGGTATTTTTTAAAGATTATGAAACTATGGATGGCATTGGCCATTGCGGTATATACATAGGAGAAGGAAACTTTATTCATGCTTCTTCAGGAACAGGATATTGTGTTAAAATCTCTACTCTTTTAACAGGCAGTTACAACACGAGATATGAAACCGCAAGGCGTATTATATAATGAGGATTGAAAAATGGGGTATTTTACAAAGAAAGGTAAAATATGACATTATTTTATATAACTATTTCCTATATGTTAGGAATTATTGGGGGACTATATAGAAATATAACTATAGTTCCCTTTTTTTTGATTCTTTTTCTTGTTTACTATATTCTTCCTAAAAATATAAAACGATATATGCAGGTAGTAATACCTAAAAGAATATTTATCTTATGTTTAGGTGTATGTTTATTTTCATATTTTCAAATAAACCAACAACAAAAACACTATCAGGAGATTATGCAAGAAATGCAACAAGTAGAAGAAGTAGAAATCCTAGCAAAAGTAGTTAGTAATGTGGAAGAAAAGGCATATCAAAATACATATGAAGTGGAAATTCAAAAAATATCTACCAAAAATCAACAAATGCAACATAAAAAAATCATATTACAAGTAAACAAACAAGAAAGAATATTCACATATGGAGAAATCATTTTGATAAAAGGAAATGGGAAAACTGCAAATGTGCAGAGAAATTATAAAGGTTTTGACTATCAACAATACTTACAAACGCAACAAATATATGGAATAGTAAAAGCAGAAGAAATACAAGTCATATCACAAGAAAAAGATATAGGGTTTTATATAAACCAAATAGCTACATGTATCAAAGAAAAATTAAATGTATTATTTTCAGAACAAGAATCGGCTACCCTGGCAGGAATTTTAATTGGTGATACAAGTAAGTTGAATAAAGAAACAGAAGAAAACTTTAGAAATAGTAGTTTATCACATATGTTAGCTGTATCGCGGAAGTCATGCTGTTTATGTTATAGTAGGTATTACTTTTATACTACAAAAAATAAAATGTAGAAAAAGTATTATGCCATATGTAATTATCATTGCTTTATTATTTTTTGCATTACTAACAGGAGCAACAGCGTCTGTATTACGAGCCTGTTTTATGGCAATATATGTACAAATAGCTATCATTTTTCATCAAAAACCAGATTTTTTAACCAATGCTAGTTTTACTCTGTTATTACTATTATGTATGAACCCCTTTTATATACTAGATATAGGCTTACAATTATCATTCGCAGGAACTTTAGGCATTGTTATTGGAACGAAGTGCTTTTCATTACCCAAAAGAAAGCATAAATGGATAAATACCATACAACAGATGTGTTGGATAACTTTATGGGCTAATATATGTATTTTCCCTATTATAGCTTATTACTTTCATACCATTTCTTTCACTTTTTTAATATCGAATTTATTAGCAGCACCTATAATAGAAATAGTAACTTTATTAGGTTTTGCTATTGTTATCATATCTTTTATTTTTCAACCTATAGCAGAAATAGCAAGTTTAGCAGAAAGCTTTCTTGTAAAAATTTTTTTGCAAATAGCAGAAGTGGTAGCAACTTTACCTCTTTCTAAAATCTGGGTAACTCAACCATCTATTATATTGATAGGTATATATTATGCAATTATAGCATTATGGACCTCTAGTAGTGCTATATCTTATATAAAACGCCCTTATCTATGGCAGAAAAAAATACAACAACATAGGAAAAAAATAAGTATACTATTATGCATTGTTTTAAGTATATGTCTTATTCCTCTGCCACATCAAGGTATGACAATATACTTTATTGATGTAGGTCAGGGAGATTGTAGTGTAATAAGAACACCAGAAGGAAAAACTATGTTAATTGATGGAGGAGGAAATGAAAATCAAGAAAGCTTTGATGTAGGAGAGCAAACTCTACTTCCGTATTTGCTAAATAGAGGAATTAGAAAAATAGATTATATGATAATTTCCCATTTTGATACTGACCATGTACGGAGGTTGCCTTACTATTTTAGAAGAATTACCAGTAAGAGAAGTATGGATAGCAAAACAAGAAGTAAATTCATTGAATTATCAACAATTTATACAGATAATCAAAAACAAAAATATACCAGTACGTATATGGCAAGCAGGAGAAAATTTACAAATAGGGAAATTGTACTTACGTATATTATGGCCAGAAAAAGAACAAATCATGGAAAACGCATTAAATAATAATTCTCTAGTACTACAACTGCAATATGAACAATTTTCTATATTGTTTACAGGTGATATTGAAGCAATAGCAGAAGAAAGAATGGTACAAACTTATGGAAAAAGTTTGCAATCTACTATATTAAAAGTTGCTCATCATGGTTCTAAAAGTTCTACTATAGAAGCATTTGTAGAATGTGTTAATCCTAAAATAGCCTTGATAGGAGTAGGAGAAAATAATACTTTTGGGCATCCAAATGAAATGGTAATACAAAGATTAAAAGATATAGGATGTACTATTTATAGAACAGATAAAAATGGGGAAATTGTTATTACTATAAATAATGAAATTCACATACAAGAAAAAATTCCATGTATAAATCAGTAAAAAATTACCATACTAACTATAAAAGAAGGGAGTTTTTTGTATGAGAAAATGGATCATAGCAATTGTTACTGTTATTTTGGTAATTGCTTTAGGTGTAGCAATAGGTTTTTTCATAGGAAATCAAGAAGCAGAAGATTCTCCAGAAATTTTAGAAGATAAAGTATTAGCAAAGCAAAATAAGCAAGAGGTAGAAGAAACGAATGAATTGTGGATTGCTACTTCTAGGCAAGAGGAAAAAACAACACCTAGTACAGAATGGATATTAAAAACTACTTATAATGATTGTGGACATACCATAGAAGAAAAGCAAAATATACCAACAATGTATGTAAACTTAACGAAAGAAGAATTAAAAGAAAAATTGGAAAAAGAATGGAATATAGAAAAGTTTTCAAGAGAGCAAGTAGTACTTTCTAGGTACCAACATGGAATTTGTAAAGAACATTATGTTTTAAGAGAAAAAGATGGATATATTGCTATTTATACATTAAATCAATATGATCAGGAAGAATTTTTAGAAATGACAGAAATATCTGTGCAATATTTACCAGAATTGGATGTAGAAAATTTGAAGCAAGGAATTCATGTTACAGGTAAAAAAGAATTAAATGAAACAATAGAAGATTATGAATAATACACATGGAATAGGAACATGTGATATGAAGTATTTCTATGATGAAATACCAAGCAATTTTCCAGACTTATGATATCAAGTACATTTGCAGATGGCAGATAAAATATTGTATGTATTATCTAGAAGAAAAAAGTAAAAAATATTACCGCAGAGATAGATTACTTAGGTTAGTGCAATATCCAAAACACTAGAGAAAGTACTGCAACAGTAAGAAAATCATTAAGAATGGAAGCATTTAGAATAAAAGTAATAGGTTAAAATTGAGTGGTAGGTCAAATAAAGACTTACCGTTTTCTTGTAAAAATAGTATATTATAAGAATGTCGAGAGAGGAAATAGAAGATGAATGAACAGATAGGAAAAGTAACGAAGAAAATCATAGATATATTAGGTTTAGAATATGAACAAGAGCAACCTATTTTTATAGGTGAGGCTAATATAAGTCATATGCAAGAGAAACACCCAGAAGATTTTAAAAAATATGGTGCCAATATAGAGGATATAATAAAAAATCCTACATATTTAGCAAGGAATAAAAAGAAAAAATCAATAGAATTTATAAAAGAATATAAAATTGACAATGAATATGTATTAGTAGCAGTAAGAGTTAGTAATAATAATGTACACTTTGCAAGAACAATGTATATAATGGCGGATGAAAAAGTAAAAAACTATTTTAAACACAATTATTTTTACAAATTTTAATACTTGAATTTAAAAAAAATGTATGTTATAATATTTTTAGCATATAATATAAAAGGAAGTTTCTGAGGACGGAACTGGTAGCCGTAGCCCATCAAAAGATGTAGGAGATGTGGGAGTACCACCCCACCTAAACTTTCTTGACAAAAAGGATGCCAGAAATGGCATCCTTAAAAAATGAAATTATCTAAGAGACTAATAGAGATAACATAAAAATTTAATGCAATTTTTAATGCAACGCCAAAGAAAAGTTATAAAAAAGTATAAAAAGCTATAAAATCACTAATTTAACAAAATAAGACCACCTTAAAAAGTGGCCTTATTCTAAAAACATATTTACATGTTAGTAACAGTATAATCAGTTAAGTCTGGTTTACGAACATCGTCATCGGTTAAAGCATTGATTTGCCAATTTTTAAAATTGATAATGCTATCATATGTTGTACCATCAACTGTGGCACTACTTTCACTTCTCATTAACAAACCACTCTCTTTAGCGTAGTATTGTGTAGAACCATCAACCTCTATTTTGTAACAATCTACACCATTTACTTTGGCAGAACCAAGTTTAGCAGAAAATGTTAAATTCCACTTAGCATCTTCAGAATCAATTAAAGGAAGAGGGGTAATCATAAAACTAGTATCTTCAACAGAAGAAGTTGCTACTTTACTATCTAAAGAAAAGGAAATTAATTCTTTAGTTTGTCTATCATACCACATCTTATAATTTAATTCATCTGAATGAATGGTTAACAATTGTTTTCCATCTTTTATTTGATAATCAACAGTTTGTGTACTTTCACCTGAGGTATCTTCAGTAGTGAAAGAATAATTAGTACAATCTTTTAAACTTGCTTGCTTAGATAAAATATCTTCAATCATAAAATAATTTCTACCATAGTAAATACCTACTGCTATCATAATAACTAAAATAATAGCTAAAATAATAAGAATAATGTTTCGTACTTTGTGAGACTTTTTTGTTTCATCCATCAATAACCCTCCTTTGTATAATAAATTATATACTTTTTTTCTCTTTTTCCTTTTTCAAATATCCTTGTCTAAAGAATGCTTGAAAATACATAACAAGAGAAAAAATGGTAGCAAGTATAGCAATGTAATAAATATAAAGATCAAAATGTGTAGGCCATCCAAAGTAATGAATGGCAAGAGAACAACCAATAGCTATGTAGAATAATACAGTAGCAAGTTTTCCATACCAACGGCTAGAAACTACTAAATCTTTACCATAAAGAAAGGAAGCACCTGCTATCATACAAATTTCTTTAATAAACACAATAACAATCATCCAAATAGGAATAATATCTTTAATAGTTAAGGATACAAGAATAGCAATTTGAGTTACTTTATCAGCTAAAGGATCCATCAATTTACCAAAGTCTGTAATTAAATTATATCTCCTTGCAATGGTACCATCTAAAACGTCTGTAAGTCCAGAAGCAATTAAAATAATAACTGCTGGTAGATACTTTTCTTGCATAATCAAAGTAAAAATAATTGGTACTAGTATAAATCTAACAATAGTTAATAAATTTGGTATATGTTTTAACATGTTTTGTTCCCCCTAAAGTAATTATTTTTTTACGGTAAATTGTAGCTTATCTTGCTGAAGTTCACAGCAAACAGTATCTCCATTTTTTAGAGTAGACATAAGAATCATATCAGAAAGTTCATCTTCTACATACCTTTGTATTGCTCTTCTTAATGGTCTTGCTCCATATTTTAAGTTAGTTCCTTTATCTAATAAATATTTCTTTGCTTCTTCTGAAATGGTTAATTCAATATGCTTATCAGATAAAGCTTTTTTGGTATCTGCTAACATTAAATCAACAATTTGTAGTAATTGATGGTTGGTTAAAGGTTTAAAAACAACAATTTCATCAACACGGTTTAAAAATTCAGGTCTAAATGTTTCTCTTAAAGCATCTAACATTTTATTAGATTGCATAGTGGATTCATTTCCAAAACCAATAGAGTTAGTATTTTGATTAGAACCTGCATTAGAAGTCATAATGATAATGGTATTCTCAAAACTAACTGTATTTCCCTGTGAATCGGTTAATCTACCATCATCTAATACTTGTAAAAGAATATTAAATACATCAGGATGAGCTTTTTCAATTTCATCTAGCAACACAATAGAATATGGTTTACGCTTTACTTTTTCTGTTAATTGACCTGCATCATCATAGCCTACATATCCAGGAGGAGAGCCAATCAATTTAGAAGTAGAATGACTTTCCATATATTCAGACATATCTACACGAATGATAGCATCTTGGTCACCAAACATTTCATAGGCTAAGCTCTTAGCAAGCTCTGTTTTTCCAACACCTGTTGGTCCTACAAAAATAAAAGATGGTGGACGTCTAGTGCTCTTTAAACCAGCACGATTTCTTCTAATAGCTCTAGCAACAGCTTCTACAGCTTCATCTTGCCCAATAACTCTTTTATGCAAATTTTTCTCTAAATTCAATAACTTAATGGTTTCTTCTTCTGTAATCTTTTTTACAGGAATTTTAGTCCAACTTTCAATTACACCTGCAATGTCTTCTGTAGTTAACTCTACAGGTTTCATTTTAGCAGTAAGAGAAGAAAGTTTTTCAATTAAGCTACATTCTTTAGCCTTTAATTCTGCTATTTTTTGGTAGTTTTCGTTAGTAGTTGTTTCTTCTGTTTGTGTTTCTTCTTCTAAATCAGCAAGCTCATCTTTTACAGAGCAAAGCTCTTTTTTAGTAACTTCTAATTCAAATAAATCCTTATTATTTAAATTAATGCGAGAACAAGCTTCATCAAGAATATCAATAGCTTTATCTGGCAAAAATCTATCATGAATATATTTTTCTGACATAATAACAGTTTGTCTAATAATATCAGTAGAAATTCTTACCTTATGATAATCTTCATAATATTTTTTTACACCTTCTAAAATTTCAATAGTATCTGCAATAGAAGGTTCTTCTACAATCACAGGCTGAAAACGTCTTTCTAATGCACTATCTTTTTCAATATATTTACGGTATTCTTTTAACGTAGTAGTACCAATTAATTGAATTTCACCATTAGAAAGAGATGGTTTTAAAATGTTAGCGGCATTCATAGAATGTTCTCCATCCCCAGCACCAATGATATTATGAATTTCATCAATAACTAAAATGATATTTCCTGCCTCTTTGCACTCATCTATAATAGATTTCATCCTAGCTTCAAATTGACCTCTAAATTGTGTACCAGCAATAACAGAAGTCATATCTAATAAATAAACTTCTTTATCTAATAATTTGGCAGGAACACTATTTTTGGCAATTCTAATAGCTAACCCTTGGGCAATAGCAGTTTTACCCACACCAGGTTCACCAATTAAACAAGGGTTATTTTTAGAACGGCGATTAAGAATTTGAATAATCCTTTCAATCTCTTTTTCTCTACCAATAACAGCATCTAATTGATTATTTTTTGCTTTAGCTGTTAGGTTAGTACCATAAGTTTCTAAAGCCTTTCTCTTTTTTTCCTTCTTATTTTTCTCTTTTTTTACCTTTTTTTCTTCAGAAGAAGATGATTTTTTTTGAGAATTTTCTTCTGCATTTTTATTACCAAACATATTAGAGAATATTGCACCAATAGGAATAGCGGTTCCATGGAACATATTTTTCATCTCTTCTGGATCCATCTGGTTCATTTCTTCTAATTCTTCTTTGCTTATTTCATCTAATTCATCTATATCTAAATTGTTAGTTACATTATTTAACATATTCTGTATTTGATTCGTCATATTTTGAATATCATTTTCTGATAAATTAACAGTAGCAATACCACCTTGTAAAGGATTAATTCCTTTTTTCTTTGCGCAACTTTCACAAATTCCTTCTGTAGCGGTAGAACCATCTGGTAATTTTTTATTAATAAAAATTGTAGCTTCATTTTTCTTACAAATTGAACATAACATTATATTTTTATTGCTCCTTTTTTATAAAATTACTGCATGTATATCATACATGAAAAAAGCAAAATAGTCAATGGAAAAGGG
>CALXJP010000082.1 GCA_944388655.1 uncultured Clostridia bacterium
GTGTAATTTTTAGCTAAGATTATTGCATGATATGTTTTTAATTTTTTATATTCTTCTTTTTTTGCTTCTTCTGTTCTACTTACTTTATCTATATCATCTACTTTTTTTGCTCCACGTTTAGCTAACATATCTAGCATTACTTTAAATACTTTTACTGTTGTATCAACATCATCTAAAGCTCTATGTGCTACTTCTACTTTTATCCCCAAGTTTTCTGCAATTTTTCCTAATTTATATTTTTTATATTCTGGGAATAAGTCTTTTGCTAAACTTAAGGTGTCTATATATGTATAGTCAAAATCATATCCTAAATTTTTAGTATTTTGTTTTAAATATCCAACATCAAATCCTGCATTATGCGCAACTATTACACTGTCTTCCAGAAATTCTAATATTTTAGGAAATACTTTATCAATTGTTTCTGCATCTTTTACCATTTCATCTGTGATATTTGTTACTTCTGTTACTCTTTCTGGTATATGTTTTTCAGGATTAACGAAACAACTAAACTCATCTATTACTTCTCCGTCTTTTACTTTCATTATTCCTACTTCTGTTATTTTTTCTGTTGTTGCTGAAAATCCTGTTGTCTCTAAATCTAATACACAATATGTCGTATTCAAATCTTGTCCTTTTGAGTTTTCTACTGCTGGGTTTTTATCTGGTGCTAAATATGCTTCCACACCATAAATTATTTTCATATCTGGATTATCATATCCAAGAAGTTTATGTGCTTCTGGGAATGCCTGTACTACTCCATGGTCTGTTATTGCAATTGATTTCATTCCCCATTTCATTGCTCTTTTTATTAAGTCTGTCGCTGATGTCATTGCATCCATTTGGCTCATTTGAGTATGCATATGTAGCTCTACTCTTTTTACTTCTGAATTATCTTTTCTTTCCTCTTTTTTCAAACCTTCACATTCTACTATTGTATTTGCCATTACTGTTAATTCGTTTGAAAAACTATCCATAGATGCTGTTCCAGCTACCTTAATTCCTTTCGCACTAGTTATTCTTCTCATTTTCTTCTTTGCTTGGTCTTTTTCTAAAAATGCTTTACAAGTTATTGTACTTGTTCCATCATATAAATCAAAACTAAATAATGTTTTTCCTGATTTTAATGTTCTATCTTCTGAATATATTACTTCTCCTTGTAAAGAAATTTTACCATCATCTACACCTAAATCAGATACTTTAACCAAAGGTTCTGTAATATTCATTGAACTACCTAAAATTAAAGGCGTACTTTCATCTTCTTCTGGCATTTCTGGGAATTCGCTTTCTGTTGCAATTATTGTATTTGCAATTACTGTTACATCTCCTGCATATGTGTCTAATCCTGCTTTTCCAATAACTTTTATCGCTTTTGCGTTATCTATTTTTTCTGTCATTTCTTGTCCAGTTTTTAAGTCTTTTGCAAATGATTTTATTGTAATTCTTCCTGTTCCATCATAAATGTCAAATATTAACATTCCTTTTCCAGATTTTGTTTCGCGCACATTTGATGTAACAGCTCTTCCTTCTAATGTTACTCTTCCTGCATCTGCCCCTAAGTCTTTTATTTCTAAATGTTTTTCTTTTGCTTTTGATGGTTTTCCCATAATATATTCTACATTTACTGCTTCTACTTCTATATCTAGATTTTCTGGTACATAATCTTCATCAGAAGGCATTTGATAATCTGGATCTACATATTCTGGAACTGGTGCTTCTATAACTTCTTCATTTTTCTTATTTTCTTCCTCAATATGAGCTACAATTGCAGCTTCTTCTTCCTCTAGTTTTTGTTTTATTCTTTTCATTTCTTCTTTTGATAATTCTTCTCTTAGCTCTATGTTATATTTTTCTCCAAAAATATTTTCTAAAACTTTTACAAGTTCTTTATCTGTTTTTTTAGCTCGTAAAAAGTCTGCACCCTTTATATGCATTCTTACTAATATGTTATTTCCTTCTACTTCTACATCACTTTTTAGCAAAAGCATTGGTTTCATTAAAGGATATTTATGTGCCATATATGCAATTATATTTTTCCATTCTAATGTAACACTTTTCTTTTCTACTGCATCGTGATATTTTATTTTCATATCTATATTACTAAAATGGAATCTTTCTTGCAAAAACTTTTCAAAATACCATATTTCTTTTATTTCTATATATTCATCATAATATATTATTACTTCTAATGTATTTGTTTTTTTAAGTACATTTAAAGCCACTATTTGTGCATATTTTATATTAGAATTTGTCTTATAATCGCTAAATACTTCCCCTATTTTTTTTGCCCCCAAGTTTTTCATCTCCTAACAAACGTATTCTAACATAAAACGAAAAACAATTAAAGCGAACAAAGAAAAAAATCTAAAAAAATAGAAAAGACTTCTTAGCTAAAACTAAAAAGTCATTATTTTTCACATCACATTTATGCTAAAATATTAAACACTCTCTAAAACTTTGTCCATTATTTTTATTACCAGATTGTCCATCAAAACTAAATATTCCCGGCCAACCGCCTCCATTTTGTATTCCTCCGTGTAAAAAAAATGGATTATTAGATGCTACAAAACTTGAATGATCTCCATTCCATCCTTTTGTTTCATAAGTTGCATCTCCAATAATATATCCTTCTTCTAAAATTGATGAATTATATACTGTCACATATTTACTACTTTGCTTATTTTTTCTTACTAATTCTCCACCATTATTACTTAAATCTTGATTTGTAGCTATATTATAATATGCTGCAGTTGCTTCATATGCTCCTCCTGATAAATCGTATATTCCATATACATTTCCTGTGCTGCTTTGTTTTGTGTTCACTTCAACATCACCATTAGCTGTTACATATTTTTCACTGTCATTTCTTGCAATTTCAATTCCATTTCTTCCGATACTTACTATGTGTTAAATATGCTACTGCTCCCCATTCACTATTTTTTAGCATATGTGAATTTAGGCTAGTTGAATATGCTCTTGCATATGTATACATATCCCCTATTGTTGTATTTCTGAAGCTTTGTACTCCTGGCTGTACTTTTATTTTTGTACTTATTCCTTCGCTTTCACTAGTTGCATCTACCCTTGCTGATTCATACTTCCCTATCCATATTCCAGAT
>CALXJP010000083.1 GCA_944388655.1 uncultured Clostridia bacterium
TTTTTCTCATGATTCATCATCTATCCTCCTCTTTTTGAAAAACTATGATTAATTAGTTACTGTTATGATTATAACGCAATTATTTTATATTGTCAAAATGATGAATTGTATTTAAAAGTTCATACCAGCTATGTATTCTTGCTGTACTTTTTACATTCTTGTTATATTCTGCATCATAACATATAACCGGTATATATTTTCCCACTTCTTCTAATACAAAGGGAGAATCATCTATCATGATATCTATTTTATTTTCTAAACATATAGATAATTTACTTGCTCCTGAAAAAATTAATTGGTCATATATAATATGATTTTGTTCTAACCACTGTTTTACTATTTTCTTCATTTGCGCTTTTTTATCTTCTGGTAATTCTTCACTATTTCTAGCTGTGATTATATAAATGGTATGTCCTTCTTTTTTCAAAATTTGCAATACCTCTGCAGCATTTTCTCTGGCAGGATATTGAGTAGCATACCAAAATAAATATTTTGTCCAAAAACTTCTATATTGTTCTTTTGACCAATGAAAAATCTTTTTTTCATCATATTGTGTAAAATCTAAGTCTTCCATTGTTATATGATTTTCATAGTTATATTGGGTTCCATACGTTTTTAAAAAATTTTCATAATTGGTTAGTACCCCATCTATATCAATTCCCATTCTCATGATTTATGCTCCTTTCTATGAAAAAAACACACATCGTTTCTGTACAACGCTGTGTGTTTTCCTACTATGCTTTTATAGCTTTTTCTACAATTTGAGTAAAAGCTTTTGGATCTGTTACAGCTAAATCTGCAAGCATTTTTCTATTAACAACTATATTAGCCTTTTTTAAACCTGCAATTAATTTGCTATATGTTGTTCCATTCATTCTTGCTGCTGCATTAATTCTTGCTATCCATAATTTTCTAAAATTACTCTTTTTATCTTTTCTTCCTACATATGCATACATTCCAGATTTCATAACAGCTTGTTTTGCTTGTCTGAATCTATAATGTTTTGCTCCATAGTAACCTTTTGCTCTTTTTAATATTTTTTTATGTTTTTTACGAGTAATAACTGCTGATTTTACTCTTGCCATTTTTCTTCACCTTCCTTAATTCTTTTTGTATGATTAATTTCCATATGGTAATAATTTTTTTATTCCCACTTCACATGTTTTATCTGCATAAGCATCTAAAACTTTTCCTCTAGCTTTAGCTCTTGGAGTTTTGGTAGCTAAACGATGTCTTCTATTCGCTTTTGTTCTTTTTACCTTTCCTGTTGCTGTATATGAATATCTTTTCTTTGCAGCTTTATTTGTTTTTAATTTTGGCATAATAATTCCTCCTTGCTTTTTTTATATAATCATTAACAAAAATTATTTTTCAACTTTTTTTGCTAATATAATAAACATATTTTTACCTTCTAAAACTGGCTTTTTCTCAGGAACTGCAACATCTTCCATTTCTTTGATAAATTCATTTAATGTTTGCTCTCCTAATTTTACATAGTTTAGTTCTCTTCCACGAAATCTTACGGTAACTTTTACTTTATTTCCATCTTCAATAAACTTTTTAGCATTTTTTACTTTAAAACCAAAATCATGCTCTTCTATATTAGGCGTAATTCTAATTTCTTTTACTTCAAAAGTTTTTTGCTTCTTCTTAGCTTCTTTTTCTCTTTTTGCCTGTTCAAATTTATATTTACCATAGTTCATTAATTTGCAAACTTGTGGTTGTGCATTTGGTGCAACTAATACTAAATCTAACTTTTTATCATATGCCATATCTAAAGCTTCATGAATAGGAATAGGTCCAATTTTGTTACCTTCGTTATCAATAACTTGCACTTCTTTTGCTCTAATCTGCTCGTTAATTAGTAAATCTTGTTTTATATAAAACACCTCCTGATTTTTTTGTCCAATCTTAGTTGCATAAAAAAATTGACTTATTTTATAAGCCAACCCATTCTCATACCTCATAGTTTTCCACAAATTATAGACATTTTGTGGAAATTCTTTTTATTATACCTTTTTCTTTTCGATAAGGTGAGCGTGGATTGCTACTTAAAAACTGAATATATTTATACCATAAAATAAATAAAAAGTCAACAATTTTTTCCAATTTTATTGACTTTTTATTAAATTTGTATTAGAATATTATAGCATTAGATTGACATGTTATCTATTTATAACCTCTCCCCGGTAGTTATAAACTAGATTTCATATAAATTAATATTAGAATGAATGGAGGGTATTTTTTACCATGAATAACACTACATATAGTATAAAGAAAAGTGAAATTGAAAGAAAATGGTATATACTTGATGCTACTGATAAACCATTAGGAAGAGTTGCAACAGAAGCAGCTAAATTATTAAGAGGAAAACATAAACCTACTTATACACCTAATATGGATAATGGAGATCATGTTATTATTATCAATTGTAAAGATGCTGTTTTAACAGGAAAAAAATTAGATCAAAAAATTTACAGACATCATTCTGGATATATTGGTGGTTTAAAAGAAACTACTGCTAGAGTTATGATGGATACAAAACCAGAAAAAGCTATGATGTTAGCTGTAAAAGGTATGCTTCCTCACAATAGCTTAGGAAGAAAAATGTTAACAAAATTAAGAGTTTATGCTGGAAGTGAACATGAAAATATGGCTCAAAAACCAGAAATGTGGAATTTTTAATAAAGAAAGAAATTTAAGGAGGAAATGGAAATGGCTAAAGCTAAATCAGAGAAAATCGCTTTCTGTGGAACTGGAAGAAGAAAAAAATCTATCGCAAGAGTTAGATTAGTAGAAGGTTCTGGTGTGATTACGATTAATGGAAAAGATATTAACGAATATTTTGGAACAGAAACTTTAAAAGTTATTGTAAAACAACCTTTAACAGTTACTAATACATTAGCTAAATATGATGTAATTGCTACTGTAACAGGTGGTGGATTTACAGGTCAAGCAGGTGCTATTCGTCATGGTGTTGCTAGAGCTTTAAATGAAGCAAATAGTGAGTTTAGACCAATTTTAAAATCAAATGGTTTCTTAACAAGAGACCCACGTATGAAAGAAAGAAAGAAATATGGTCTTAAGAAAGCTCGTAAAGCTCCACAATTTAGTAAGAGATAATATTATAAATTATAATAAGAAAAACCTTAGAAGTATTGTTACTACTAAGGTTTTCTTTTATTGACAAATGGTTGTCTCCCAACCATCATACTGCAAATGATATTTGCTAGATAAATTTAAAATATTAAGTACTTGTTTTCTGATTACTTTTTCTTCCACAGTAGAGTTCACTGTAATTAGTATACATTTCGTTTCTGTATCTACATTCACTTCATAAGAATATTGTGTCATATCATTGACAAATTGCTCTTCTGCTTTTTCATCTTCGTAATATACATAATGATATATTTCTCTTGAAATATCTGCTATGTCTCCCAGAGCCTTTATTTCTTCAAGAAGTTCCTTATCTCCTTGCATATTGCTTTCATAATCTGTTTCTTGTATATATGGATATTCTTTTTTCCATTCAGGAAGTGCTGCTTGTTGTAGTTTTGGTACTAATATGCCTATTCCCAATCCTATCCCTACAGATAGAACTATTGCTATTGCAATAATAACCACATTTTTTCTCATGTATACCTCCTATTTTAAGAATCCATTGATTACCTGCTCTTCTGCTTCTTTTTCTGTTAAACCTAAGGTCATCAGTTTAATTAATTGTTCTCCTGCAATTTTTCCTATGGCTGCTTCATGAATTAAATTAGCTTCTACACTGTTGGCAATAATTTTAGGAATAGCTATTACTCTTCCATTATCTTTTAGAATAGCATCACATTCTACGTGTCCAAAACATTTTGTGTTTCCTATTACATTGGATTGAAATTCTTGTACAGATTGTTGAGTTGCTACTGACCTAGATGTTACATGGGTACTTGCGTTTTCTCCGTTTAGTTCTACTTCAAAATTAGTTTTAGCAAATTGTTCTCCGTGTGTCATAATTTTTTCCGTCACTACAAAATTGGTATTGGCTTCCAAAACAGCTTTTGTTGTTCTTTGTGTTGAATCTACCCCTTTTATTTGTATAGAATCCATCTCCATAGTTGCTCCTTCTTTTAAATGTACTTCTGTTACAGGGTTAAGTATTCTTTTTCCGGTTCCTTCACCTTCTCCATAATGTTTTTCATAGTATTTTACATAGGCTCCCTCTTCTAAAAAGAAACGATGAATTCCATTATGTTCTGCATCTGTATTACATGCATTATGGATTCCACAACCTGCAATAATAATAACTTTTGCATTTTTTCCAACATAAAAGTCGTTATAGACAACATCTTTTAGTCCACTTTGTGTAATAATTACTGGTATATGTACAAATTCCCAGTTGGTATTTTCTTGAATATATATGTCAATCCCAGATACATCTTTTTTAGTAACAATATTAATATTTTCTGTAATTTTACGTTCTATACCTTTACCATTTTTTCTAATGTTATATGCTCCTTTAAAGGTATTTTCTAAACTATCTGACACTTCTGATAATAGTTTTTCATCTACTTGTTCTAAGTTACTCAAGCATGTCACCTCCTATTTTACAGCATTTTGGCTTATTTTTCTTTCCTAATACTTCTGGTAAAAGTTCTTCTTTTGAACCTATTTTTTTGATTTTACCATCTTTCATTAGTATAATTTTATCTGCAATATTTAAAATTCTTTCTTGATGAGAAATAATTATGGTTGTTCCTGATATTTCTTTTCTCATATCTTCAAATACTTTAATTAAGTTTTGAAAACTCCAAAGGTCAATACCTGCTTCTGGTTCGTCAAATATAGTTAGTTTTGCTTTTCGTAAAGCCACTGTTGCTATTTCTATTCTTTTTAACTCCCCACCGGATAAAGAATCATTTACTTCTCTATCTAAATATTCCTTAGCACATAAACCTACTTTGGCTAAAATATCACATGCTTCCTTTCTATTCATTTTTTTCTTAGCAGATATTCGTAATAAATCATATACTGTAATTCCCTTGAATTTAACTGGTTGTTGAAATGCAAAACTCATTCCTAAGTTTGCTCTTTCATCTATGGATTTATTACTAATATATTGTCCATCTAAAATAACTTGTCCACTATCTTGCTTTTCTATTCCCATAATCACTTTTGCTAAAGTGGATTTTCCGGAACCATTTGGTCCTGTTATAACAATAAATTGATTATTCTCTAATCGTAAATCTATATGATTTAATATTTTTTTATTATCTCTTGTAAAACATATATCTTGTAATTCTAACATATTCTCTCCTTTCTTTATGCATTTTAGAATTTACGCTTATATTATACTCAATTTTTTGACTTAAATCAACAAAATAGAACAAAAAAATAAAGCATAAACTCTTTTTTAGAGCTTATTGCTTTACTCTATCACTTCCATTGCATCTTCTTGACCAGTTAACCCCTCTAAATTATAATATGTGTTAGGAGTAGTACCCATAATAACTGATTCGGCAAGTAGTACCTGATTGGTAATTTCTTCTTCAATAGTATGAAAGGGAGTAAGTACACTTACTTTACACTTGACTTCTAGATAAATTTTATGTAAAGTTTGATTGATTCCTGCAGAAGTAAACTCTGATCTTAAGTCTGTTTCTACATTTCCTGTTGTTTGCATTTTTATTTCTATTTCAGGTCCTCTTCCTGCTAATAACTTACTTCCTAAAAAAGAACCTAATTTTAGTTGAAATGTTGCATTCTCTTCTTTTTCCATTTCCTCTTGTATTTTTACCGCAACATCTGAAATAATTTCATTTACTATAATCATATTAGCACTAATCATGGCTACATTTCCATTCGCATCTTTTGTTACTACTGTTAAATCATCATATTGATAATGACTCATTACTTTTGTTGCCTCATTATTGCTTATTTTTGTGGCAATAGATTTACAAATATTCTCACATTGTTTGTCTATAATCGGCGTAATTGCTAAAATAATGAAATGAACAGTTAGAAAAGCAATGATGATAATTTCTACTAAAATTAACCATCTTTTTACTTTTTGGTTCGATATGGTTATTCTATTTCTAGAATAAATTTTATCTATTGGTTTGGTTTTCAAATTGCCATGGGAATTAATAACTGTGCTCCTACTTCAATTTTATTTTCATTTTCTATACAATTAATATTAGTAATTGCTTCTACTGTACTTCTAAATTTTTTAGCAATTTTCCATAAACTATCTCCTGGTTTTACAAAATAAATTACTAAACTGTATTTTTCTTCTAACTTACTTTCTTCTATTGCTATATTATCCATCACATATATAGCTCTTTTTAAAGCAACTTGTGCTGTTATTTGTATATCTACTTTTATCTGTATGCTTTGATCTGGCATTACTATAAAATCTTGATTGGCTATTTCCATCATCGTATGAATATCTGAATTATTTTTTACTCCTGGACAGTCCATTGTGTATTCAAATGGTATATTCGTTATTTTTGTATCTAAATGACAACTATTTTCAGCTTCATATATCCATTTTAATTCTAATTCTCCCTCATATACTATTTTATCTTTCATGATGTTGTAAGTATTACATATAGGAGTTACTTCTACATCATAAATTTTATGATTTCCTATTTCTTCCATATATTGTTTTTCATTAATTTGACAAATATTTTGTATCTGCGTTTTTTCTCCTAAACAGGTTAATTTCTTTTGTTCATAGGTTAAATTAACACTTGGACTGTATAAATCTTGTATAATATTCATTTCTTTGGTTTCATATACATTACAGGAAAGTTCTATTTCTGCTTCTACATAAACAGAATGATCTTCTACATTGTTTGGTTTTACTAATAAATTGCGTATTTCATAATTCGTTTCACAAAGTTCTTCTTCTGTAACATTTGGCATATCTACAAATCCCATAACAGGAATCATGCCCTCTACTTGATTAATCCTTCCATCAATAGTTAAATACATAATTTTTACTTCTGCATCTGCCTTAGCTAATACCTTATTATAGCTAACTTTTGTTTCTTTATGTTTTATATTTATATTTACTTTCATTACTTCTGCTAAATCGTCTACCTCTTGGATGCTAAATGTATCTTTTGCATATACTTTTGTTACTCCACTTCCTAATAAAGAATTGATTTTCAATGTTTCTTTTAACATTTGTATATCTTTTATATCTTTCACTTCTTTTATCAATTCTATCTCTTCATTGTGAGAAATGGTTACATTGGTTTCTAAAAATGCTTTTATATTGATTTTCCTTCCATTTAATACTTTACATTCTATACTTTTAAGTCTCATTTCTTCTTCTAAATGCATACCTTCTTTTGCTTTTTCCATTTCTATCACTTTTGAAAAATCTACAGTTGTATATAGCCCTCTTAAATTCGCTTTTTCATCATCGGCTAAATACATAACATATACCTGGATAGTTCCTTCTATTTTTATTCTTCCTTCTGATACTTCTTTTTTATATACACAAATCGTTCCATTTGTACTAATTGTACTTAAAATATCTGGTTTAATATCAGGAACCACACTATCTGCTTCTACTATCCAGTTTTCTGTTTTTTGCCCAATCATCTGTCCTATGCATAAAGTTTCTTTTGCAAGCTCTATAGCCATATTTTTTCCCTCCTTCATTTTGTTATTTTTAATATATGTATGTACTATGAGGAAAATGACTTTTTGCAAAAAAATAAGTTAGCTTTTGCTAACTTTATTTTACATTTGTTATATTAGAAAATAATGGATTATACTGTTCTCCATCAAAAATATCTAATTCAACTGTTTTTGTTAATACATCTGTATAACTATAAGCAGTGTTTCTTTGATTTTCATCATATTTCACTACAAAAATGTTAGAATATGCTTTTTCTATTGTAGCTTCTTTTTCAAATGATTTGCTCCTTCCTAGAGACCCTTTTACAATAATTTTCTTTCCTACCATGTCTCTGATACCAGTTTTTAAATTTGTTATATCACTTTTACAAATCACTATATCACCTACTTTTTTAATCTGAACGCATTGTATCACAAAATGCACTTTATGTCAAAACAGGTAATATTCTGTCGAAGCTATTTTTGCTTGAAATATCAATACTTTTTTTCGTTATATTACATTTATATTACATTTTATTTTCTATTCGATTACAAAATTTTTTTCTTCTTTCCTATACTTCCAATTCCACTCACTCCTAATTCTCCATCTCTTAGTTCTTCTTTGATATCCTCTATTCTTAGATATTTATCATTTTCTGTTGTAGCAATTCTTTCTGCTACAATTAATGGATCTATAAAGTCTATCATAATTCTTCCTGGAGAAGATGCAAAATTCGCACCAGCTCCTATAAGTGCTTCATAATAACTCTGACATGCTCCTGCAAAAATAGCTAATTCTTTTTGTCCTTTCCATTCTCTAGCATTTTGAACGGTTTGAATAAAATACCTAGAATTTCTGTAATTATAAATATCATTATATTTTACTCCCTTTTTTATCATTCCATCATGTCCGAGTAATGATTAATATATCTGGTGTATACATTTCTAGTAAGTTTTTTATAAAAATAGGTTGTTTTTGTTCTACAATATTTTTTACAATGGCAGTTAACCCTAAACTTCTATAATATCTCATGGATTTTTGTGTATATCTTTTATCTCCATCTAAGTGCAAAATTTTTCCTGTTTGAAATTCTTTCTCTCCTCTTTTTAAGCCAAATGGATATATGAAAAATTTTCGATATTGCAATTTTTGTCTTAATTTACTTTCTATTTTTTGTTCTTCTTCTTGTACAATTCTTTTATCTACAATACTTAAATCTTCTACTTGACTATCTGCCATAATTCTTTGTGTAATTCCTTTTAATATAGCAATTTCTTGTTTTTTGGCTTTAACTATTTTTTCTATAACAAATACAATATCTTTACCATAAGAAATACGTGCTACTAAATCTCCTTTTTTCAATTTTTGCATTTATGCAACCCTCCTATCCATTTTGACTCATTGTATTTTATGTCGAAAAATGGATTTTTGTGACAAAAGTGTACTACTTCATAGTTCACACGCAAAGGTTAACATTTACAGCTGGGTTACTTATGTTTACATTATTATTTTTTAAGAATCTTTTTTTATTTTCTTGCATATTTTTGAAAAATATGGTAAGATTATTAACATAGAAAGTTAGCGATATAAAAGATAAGTAGTCTATTATACTATATTTTAGAGAGTCTATGGTTGGTGAAAATAGATATATGGTTAATATGATGAATCTACTTTTATGCTTTTAGTGAAAACTAAACCGAGTCATGCTTGGTTACTAGCATGGAAAGATACTTATAAAAAAGTAATTAAGGTGGCACCGCGGATATATATTCGTCCTTATGCATAGCATAAGGATTTTTTTGTGCCAAAATGGGAGGGGTTAATATGATTGATATTAAATTACTAAGAGAGAATCCAGAATTGGTTAAAGAAAACATTCAGAAAAAATTTCAAAATCACAAATTAATTTTAGTAGATGAAGTCATTGAGTTAGACAAAAAAAATAGAGAAGTGACACTAAAAGGTGATGAACTTCGTGCATCTCGTAATTCTTATAGTTCTCAAATTGGGCAACTCATGAGAGAAGGAAAAAAAGAACAAGCAGAAGAAATTAGGAAAAAAGTACAAGATATTAATCAAGAGCTTGAAACTAATGAAAAACTAGAAGAAGAATATCGCACACAAATTAAAGAAAAAATGATGAAAATACCTAATATCATTCATGAAAGTGTTCCTATTGGTAAAGATGACAGTCAAAATGTAGAAATTGAAAGATTTGGTGAACCTCTTGTTCCGGATTATCCCATTCCTTTTCATGGAGAAATTTTAGAAAAATTAGGTGGTGTTGATTTTGATTCTGCTCGCCGTGTTGCTGGAAATGGTTTTTATTATTTATTAGGTGATGTTGCAAGACTTCACTCTGCCATTATCACTTATGCAAGAGACTTTATGATTGATAAAGGTTTTACTTATTGTATTCCTCCTTTTATGATTCGCTCTGATGTTGTTTCCGGTGTTATGAGTTTTGAAGAAATGGATGCTATGATGTATAAAATTGAAGGAGAAGACTTATATTTGATTGGTACAAGTGAACACTCTATGATTGGAAAGTTTAAAGGTCAGATTTTAGATAAAAAAGATTTACCTTATACTATGACATCTTATTCTCCTTGTTTTAGAAAAGAAAAAGGTGCTCATGGTATAGAAGAACGTGGAGTATACAGAATTCATCAATTTGAAAAGCAAGAAATGATAGTAGTATGTGAGCCAGAAGACTCGTGGAAATGGTATGATAAAATGTGGTCTTACACTGTAGAATTTTTTAGAAGTATGGGTATTCCTGTACGTACTTTAGAATGTTGTTCAGGAGACTTGGCAGACTTAAAAGCTAAGTCATGCGATGTAGAAGCTTGGAGTCCAAGGCAACAAAAATACTTTGAAGTAGGAAGCTGTTCTAATTTAACAGATGCTCAAGCACGAAGATTAGGTATTCGTATTAAAGGAGAAAAAGGCAACTACTATGCACATACTTTAAACAATACTGTTGTTGCCCCTCCTCGTATGCTTATTTCTATCTTAGAAAATAATTACCAACCTGATGGTAGTGTTATTATTCCAGAAGTATTACAACCTTATATGGGTGGACTTACAAAATTGGAGCCAAAAAAATAGTTTTAAAAAACTTCTTATTTTATATAAGAAGTTTTTGCACTTTTTTATACTCTAGAATACACTTTTTTAATTCATCTTCCTACTGTGCAATATATAAACTTGGATCAACATATTCTCCATCTTTTAATATTTCAAAATGTAAATGTGGGTCATCTGCAATTTCGAAAGTTGCCGTATTTCCTACAGTTCCTAAAGTTTGTCCAGAAGTTACTTGTTCCCCTTCTTTTACAAATTCTGCTGTTAATAAATTAGAATATACTGTTTGATAACCACCGGCATGTTCTAATACTACCGTAATTCCATATCTTGGATCATTTTTTATAGATTTTACCGTTCCTTCTGCTGAAGCTTTTACAATGGTTGCTTTTTCAGCAGAAATGTCAATTCCCCTATGTGTTACCCATTCTTGTAAAGTTTCGGAATATACTAAATGTTCTTTTGCAAAATTAACACTTATTTCTCCTTCTACTGGTTTTATAAAGGTTGGTTCTTTTTCTTCTTCTTTTACTTCTTCCTCTTGAACTGTAGAAGTTTCTACTTTTTCTTCTTTTGGCTCTTCTTCTACCACTTCTTCTTTTTCCATATTGGTTGTGTTAATGGCTATTTTTACATCATTCTCCATTTCATTAACACTTTTTCCTACAGAACTACTTACCTCTTGTGAAGTTGTTTGCGTATTACTTTGTTCTGTAGATGACATAATGGGTTCCATTTGAATTTGACCCATGCCTTGTTCTTGCGGATTTATACTTCTGTTACTACTATATGCTAAAAAAGTAACAACAAAAGCTAGTACTGCAACAATTAATACTCCTGTTACCATATATATTAATCTTTTATTCTCTTTTTCTCCTCCTAAAAGTTTTTCTCCATTTCTTCTTCTTCGTTCCATACTCTTTCCTCCTTATTTTTTTCTTTCGTTTTCATTATTACCAAAATTGTTAATTTTATACATCTATTTTACATATTCACTACTTCTACTCCTACATAGAAATGTTTTATAATTTCTTCGTATTGACTTCCTTGTTTTGCCATGCTATCTGCTCCTGTTTGACTCATTCCTACTCCATGTCCATAGCCAATTACTTGAAATTTAATATTTTCCCCTTCTATTTGAATTGTAAAGTTAGCAGAACGTAAAGAAAAAATAGTTCTCATTTCCACACCAGATAATTCTAAATTTCCTACTTTCATTTTTTTTATACGATTTCCATCTGTATATTCTAATACCTGTAGTGCATCTGGTACTGAAAAATCAATTTGAAAATCAGGATGTTGTTCTTGTATTTTAGCTATAAATTCTGCTTTTGTACAAGTATATTCTGAGCGATATTGTGAATAATTTTCTTCTCCAGCTGTAGATACAGATTGTAAATAAGGATAACCTGTTCCTCCCCAAACGTTTAAAGTAGTTTCTGTTTTTCCTCCACTATTAGAGTGAAAAAAAGCATTAATCGGTTGACCTTCATAAGTGATTATTTTTCCTTTAGTTTCTTCTACTGCAGAAACAATTTTATTCCAATTCTCTACTCTTTGTGCCTCTTCCCACTTAGCTAATCTTTCTTCTTTCGCTATCCATGCTTGACAACAAGCCGAACTATCACATATATTTGCTTCTCCATGTTTATTATCATTATGAATAATTTTATATATTGTATAAGTTCTTGCTACTACTGCTTGTGTCTTTAGCGCTTCTTTTTCAAAACTTGCTGGCATTTCAGCAGAAACTACTCCATATAGATACTCATCTAAGGGAATCTCTTCTATTGTGTTGGTATCTACATGTAAAAGTTTAATCGTGTTATATTGTTTATAATCATAAGACGGTTTTTGTTCTACCTGATTGGTTATACTTGCTGTTTCTTGGTTGACAAATTTTTTGGTAAAAAA
Source organism: uncultured Clostridia bacterium (assembly GCA_944388655.1). Taxonomy (GTDB): domain Bacteria; phylum Bacillota; class Clostridia; order TANB77; family CAG-508; genus UMGS1663. Next base: position 12,620 of record CALXJP010000083.1, read on the forward strand.
AATAGGAATTACAAAACATACCATGATAAAAACTAAAATATATAAAATGATTTTCTTCATTTTTCCCTCACATTGCTAGTTTATTTTTCATTTCTTCTAAAATTTTCTTTTCTATTCTGGATACTTGTACTTGGCTAATACCTAGAATTTTAGAGACTTCGGTTTGTGTTTTATTTCTATAATAACGTAATAATATAATTTGCCTATCTCTTTCTTTTAATTCTTGTAATAATTTTTGTATTGATATATGATTCGTTAGTTTTTCTGCTTCATCTTCTCCCGTTGAAAGCTTACTAGCTAAATCAACTCCTCCTTCTTCATCTGTATAGGTATTTTCATAAATAGAAACAACTGGTGTTACCGCTTCTAATGCAACTGCAATTTCTTCTTTTGATATTTTTAATTTTTCTGCTATTTGACTAATAGGAATTTCTTGTCCATTCTCTACCAGATAGCCATATTGTATCTCTTTTATTTTCCTTGCTAAATCACGAACACTACGACTAACTTTAATACTTCCATCATCACGAATAAACCTTTTTATTTCTCCTAAAATGTAGGGTACAGAATAGGTAGATAATTTTACTTCATAGGAAAAGTCAAAACGTTGTATAGATTTTATAAAGCCAATACAAGCAATTTGATATAAATCTTCTAATTCATAACCTCTTTCTCTAAATCTTCGAACTATACTCCATAGTAAGCCTGTATTTTCTTCTACCAATCTAGTTAGTGCTTGAGAATCACCTTTTTGTGCTTGTTTAATATATTCCAGATTATTCTCATATGTCATAAAACTCTCCTTCTTTTTCAGAATTTTGCTCTACTATCTCTTCTTGTTTTTTCTGTATAGTCTGTTCCTTTTTTATACTCTTTTTCATTGTTACTTTTGTTCCCAAGTGAACAATAGATTCTACAATTACTTCATCCATAAAACTTTCCATAATTGTAAATCCCATACCAGATCTTTCTAAATTGGGTTTAGATGTATATAACGGTTTTTTGGCAATTTCTATATTTTCTATTCCTTTGCCTGTATCTGCTATTTCTATATATATGGTATTGTCTTTTAGTTTTGCTTCTACCTTAACAGTCCCTTCTTCTAAACCATCATATGCATGAATAATACAATTGGTAACAGCTTCCGATACAGCAGTTTTAATATCTGCTAATTCTTCAATTGTTGGATCTAGTTGTGATGCAAAAGCGGCTACACTAATTCTTGCAAAAGCCTCATTATTAGACTTGCAAGCAAATTCTAATTTCATTTCATTATCATATAAACCTTTCATTTTCTCCTCCTAATTTGTTTTACTATATTCTTGAATTGGACAAATTTTTAATACTCCTGACATTTCCAGTATTTTATGTACATTTTGATTCACATGAGAAAGTTCTAAAGTTCCTCCCAACATTTTTATCATTTTGTATCTTCCTAAAATCATTCCTATTCCTGCACTGTCCATAAAAGTAACATGATGAAAATCAAATACAACTTTTCTAGGCATATATCTTTCAATTTCATAATCAGCAATCCTCCTTATTTTTTTTGTTGTATGATGGTCTATTTCTTCTGTTAATTGTAATACCAACGTTTTTGTTTCTGTTTGAAAATTGACATCCAATATAGTTACCTCCTTGCTTGTCTTTTCTTGTTGTGATTATAATATATTTGGTAATTTTTTCCAATAGCAAAATTTAAGAAGTTTTGCCGAATTATAAAAAGTTTTCGACAAAAAATGCCAAAAAAAAAAGTAGGTGTTCCCTACTTAACATTGTCATCTGGTCGATAATATTTGGTTCCTACCATTTTATCTGGTAAGTATTGTTGCTCTACATAGTGCCCTGGAAAATCATGTGGATATAAATAACCTTGATGATACCCAAAACTTTCCATACCTTCTGCTGGAGCATTACGGATATGCATTGGTATTTCTTCTGTATCTTTACTATTTACATCTGCTAAAGCTTCATTAATCCCTACATAAGAGGCATTAGATTTTTTAGAAGTTGCTACATACACAGCAGCTTCTGCTAAAATAATTCTTCCTTCTGGCATTCCCACCATGTGTACTGCTTGCATTGCTGCATTGGCTACTACTAAAGCATTTGGATTTGCCATTCCTACATCTTCTGCTGCGGCAATAACAATTCTTCTGGCTATAAATACTGGATCTTCTCCACCTTGTATTGCTCTTGCTAAATAGAATAAAGTAGCATCTGGATCACTGCCTCTCATTGATTTAATAAAAGCACTAATGTTATCATAATGGCTATCTCCATTTTTATCAAAAATAGCTTTTCTATTTTGCACACTATCTTTAGCAATTTGTGGTGTTATTTCAATAACACCATCTGCATTTACTTTTGTAGTTAATACAGCTACTTCTAACCCATTTAATGCTGTTCTTACATCTCCATTAGCAGTTTGTGCTATTTTTCTTAAAGTATCATCTTCTATTTTAATTCGATAACTTCCTAATCCTTCTTCTGCAGTTAACGATTTTTTTAATACTTCATAAATATCTTCTTCTGTTAAAGGCTCTAATTTAATTACCATAGATCGTGAAATTAAAGCTTTATTCACTTCAAAATATGGATTTTCTGTAGTAGCTCCAATTAAAATTACTGTTCCATTTTCTACATATGGCAACAAAGCATCTTGTTGTAATTTATTAAAGCGATGAATCTCATCAATAAATAGTATACATTTTCCTGATGGATTCATTAATAAATTACTTGCTTGTTCTATGGCATTTTTTATATCTGCAATTCCAGAAGTTACTGCATTAATTTGAATAAATTTATACTTTGTAGTGTTACTAATTACTCTTGCAAGAGAAGTCTTTCCACACCCTGGTGGTCCCCAAAGAATAATACTAGATAATCTATCTGCTTGGATAGTTCTATATAAAATTTTATCTTTTCCTATAACATGCTTTTGACCAACATAGTCTTCTAAAGTTTTTGGTCTCATACGATATGCTAATGGTTTACTTAAATCCATATGTTTTCCTCTTTTCTACTTAGCTAAATTTTTTAATCCCATACGAATGATTTCCTCTACAGTTGTATCTTCTGTGTTAACATTTTTTAAAGCTTGTTCAATTTCTAATTTGGTATATCCTAATACTTGTAGTGCTGCTATTGCTTCTTTGATATTTTGATTTGTTTTTTCTAGCATTTGCACTTCTTCTTGTATTGCTACATTTTCCTCTTCCATAGAGTCTTTTTTTAGTTTATCTTTTAATTCTAAAATTAATCTTTGTGCTGTTTTAGGACCTACACCTGGCAATTTCTTAATTTTTGTTACATCATCACTAATTACAGCAACAATAAAGCTAGAAGGAGTAATATGGGATAATATTTGAATTGCCAGTTTTGCCCCAATTCCACTAACAGTTAATAATAACTCAAATAAACGTAATTCATCATTATTATTAAAACCATATAAGCTCATGTCATCTTCCCTTACTTTTAAATATGTATGTATTTTTACTGTTTCTCCTAATTCACCTAACTTTTGAATTGCTGTTTCTGACATAAAAATTTTATATCCTACTCCTCCTACATCTACAATGACATATCCTTTTGTTTTAACTTCTAAACTTCCTTTTATATATGCAAACATTTTTATTTCTCCTTTATGATTTCTTTTACTACCTCTGCACAAATAAGTAAACCTGCCACAGAAGGTACAAATGATATACTAGCAGGTGGCATTCCTCTTTCTTGTTTTTTTATAGGTTCTTCTTCTGAATATAAGACTTGTACCTTTTCTATTCCTAATTTTTTTAATTCTTTGCGCATCACTTTTGCAAGAGGACATACTTTTGTATTACTAATATCTGTTATTTTGAATTGACTAGGTTGTAGTTTATTACCTGTTCCCATACATGAGATAACGGGTAAATTATATTCTTTACATTTTTGTATAATCGCTATTTTAGAACTTACTGTATCTATGGCATCTACTACATAGTCATATGTAGCATCTAGTATTTGACTATTTTCATCATAAAAGGCATTAATTGTTTGAATTTGTATAGCAGGATTAATTTCTATTACCCTTTTTTGCATTTCTTCTACTTTATATTTTCCTATATTTTTAGTAGTTGCTATAATTTGCCTATTGATATTACTTTCTGCTATAGTATCATGATCCATAATAGTTATGTTGCCTACTCCTGCTCTTACTAATCCTTCCACTACATAGCCTCCTACTCCGCCAATTCCTATTACCGCAACTTTTGCTTTTTGTAGTTTTTGTAAGTTTTCTTTTCCTATTAATAGTTCTGTTCTTGCAAATAAATTCATCATTTTCCTCTCTATTTTTATGTATTTCATTCACAATTTGTATTATATTATAAATCTAGGTAGATTGCAACATATTTACAAAATTTTGTTTGTTTTTTGCTATAGATTTTTTCTTACTTCTATAATATTTAACACATCTTCAATTTTTCATAATAGGCAAAGGGAAAAATACATGTTATACTTAAGATATATACTATAAAATACCAAGGAGGCAATCAATATGCTTTATACAATTTTTTACTTACCAATTTGTATAAGTATTTTCTTTTTACGGCTTATGCTTGTTAGTCCATAGCTGTTCTAAAAATAGTTACTTTTTTATGTATCAATCTAAAAAAAGAAAATTTGAGATTTATCCCCATGTAAAGAATAAATCTCAATACAATTTGTAACTTTACACCTAAAGGAGATGTCACACAAAACGACATCTCCTTTGGTAGTAAGTAAAATTAACTTCTCTTCATTCTCTCTTTTGCATACTTCAACAACCTATCTGCTTCTTCCTTTTCTTTTTCAGTCAGCTTGCGACCAAGCTTAGGGCAATAGAGAGGTTTTTCAATATTAGTCCATTCGCTAGAGTTCTCAAGACTTCCCTCAATTACTCCATTAACCTCGAGGCACACAGCCTTCATATCTCCATCTCTGAACCAATCATCTGGAGCAGGGTCAGGAAGTAATCTAAATGCATCACATTGGTCACAGCAACCACTTTCACCTAATCTCGTTGCATATTCCAGTTTTCCTTCGTTACTGATAGCAACAACACTCATGCCATTTTTTTCATGTTCCTTGATTTCCCGAAGTCTTTTTTTACTTAGCATTTACATTCCTCCTTACAATAATTATTATGAAGAGTTACTTTATGTAAAACTTGCTTATGCAAGTTAATTCAATTATATTTATATTTTATGATAAAACTTCTCCTTTTTCAATAAACTTGGCAAATTTTATCCATAATTTTATTTTTCTTTTCTAATTGCTTTAAATACGTAATTTAACATAATTTTCTATTTTAACAAAATCTATTTTAATTTTTTCCCAATATTTTTAAAATTTTTTCAAATATTTTTTGATACCATCTTTTCTCTATACATTCTGTTAAATCTGTGACATTTGTATTTGCCATTTTACTTAGTTCTTTGTTCTTAAATAATTCATGAGTATTATATTTTTCGCTTAATTCTTTTTGATATTTTATTTCATTTTGCTTTAATTTTTCTTTAAATACTTTTCTTTCTTCATCATTACACCAATATTTCTGATTTATTATGGATAAAATAGCTATCGTCTTATTTTTCAATCCCATATCTCTTATTCTTTTACTATAATCCAATTTAGGCTTATATGTTTTTGATGTGTTTTCTTTCAAAAAATTGATAAAACTCTTTGGTATTTTATTAACATCAGTTTCTTGGGTATGTTCTAATATATCTAATGTTTCAGCTATAGCTTCCCTATATTCTTGGCTTATCATTTTTTCTCCTCTCTTTTGTTTAAAATTTATAGCTCTTTTTTACTTTTCTCATCTTCTTCTATTTTCTTATTTGCTGCCTCGATTAAATGCACTTGAGCCTCATCCGTTAAACCTTTTCTTGAGATTTTAGCTAAATCAATAGCTATATCATGAGCAGGTATCTTCGATTGTTCCTTAATAGTTTCACGCACTCCGCCAGCGAATAAAATACCACTATTATTATCTGAATAAATTGAATATCGTATACCACCAGATTCACCTACTAATTTTATATTAGGCTGTCCTTTTACTATTTTTTGTGCTTCACTATTAAAAAGATTAATTCCTTCTTCCCTTACATCTATACAACATAATTTATTTTGTTTGCCACTATCATTATTTTTCATTCTATATTGAATGCTTGGTGAAGATATTGTTCTATAATAATCATTGGTAATACTTGATACACCACCACAAAATCTATGATAAGTATATGTATTGTAATCATATATATCTTCAGCAGACGGTAATGGTTCATCTATTTCACCATATTTTCCAAATATTCCTTCTCGATCAAAATGACCAAACCCTAAAATTTTCCTTTTGCTCAATAAATCAGGAAGGGATTGTAAAAAAGTATTATAATCTTCTAAATTATATCTACCCGTTATAACATCATCCTGAATTTTTTGATTTAAATCTCTTATTCCTTGTATTTGTAGTTCACTTAATTTTTTTCCTGATTGTTCTTCATATTTTTTTAAATATCTTTCTAGACTATAAGAATCAAAATTATCATGAATTGTCTTTTTTAATTGTCCGAACCTATCTAACGTTAGTTCTTCAAACTTTTTATTTAATACATATTGATAACTACTCTTTTCATCATCTGTTGGATGTAAGTGTGAAGTCTTAATTATGATGTTCGCTAAACTTAAATCTGTTTCTCTTCTGTTTTGAGTTTGAATAGGTTCTATATTAGTTTCGTCATTTCTACTTTTTTCTTGCTTTTCAATAAGTGTTTGAATTTTTTTTCTAAATAAGTCCTCATTATTACCAAAATCACGAATATACATGATATCATTTAATCTTATTAAAAAATATGCTCCTCTTGGCTTTACCACAGGTTTCATTTCTCTTCTCAATATAATATTTCGTTCTTCTATCTTTGTACGATAATATGCTAAAGATTTTCGAGTATCCTCTACATAGTAACTACAAATTTCAGTTACTTTCATTCGAATTTTCCTCCCCTTATTTTTCATTGTTCTTTTATTATAACACATCATATAGGTATATGGAAATCTTTTTTCATATTTTTTCAAGCACAAGACTGTGACTCTATTGGATGATATTAATAAAAAAATCAACCAGATTTCATTTTCTGATTGACTTTTTGGTACTTCCTTGTTCTATAAAAAATTCGAACAGATCTGTCAATGGTGCGAGTAATGGGATTTGAACCCATACGCTATAAAGCACACGCCCCTCAAACGTGCCTGTCTGCCAGTTCCAGCATACTCGCATAAACATAAAAAAGAATACTGTTTGCAGTATTCTTTTTTATTATAAAGTAATCTCGATATCTTGAAGTAAGAAATCTTTAAAAGATTTAAATGTGATTTCTTGATGCCAAAAATCATGTACTTCTTGGAATACTTTTTGTTGTTTTGGTGTTAATTCAACTTTTATCTCTTGAAATAAAAAGTTTTTAACTTTTGTCCAACCATTTACTTTTGTTGGTAAACTATTATTTTCAGCTTTATTTTCTTCTTGTCCTGCAAATTTAATATCTACTTGCTCCATGGTCACATTTCCTCCTTTGTAACTCTAATTTCGTCAATATATTTATACTATATTTTAACAATAAAATCAATACTTTTTCTTTATGTTTTTTAATTGTAATATTCTTGTAATATTTTGGTAAAATTAGTTATAATTCCATTTGTGTACCTAAAAAATTAGCTGCTGATTGCACAACTTTATTCTCTACTTCTGTCATTTTCGTATTTGCATCTTTGGATAAAAGTACAACACTTCCAATTACATCTCCATCAGAGATAATAGGATATACTACTTGAGAATTATTCTTTTTTTCACCTTTATCATTTTGCGTAACTGGTACTGCAATATTATTGTTTTCTTTACTAATATAAGCTTCTTTGTCATCCATAATTTTTTCTAAATCTTTGCTTACTGCTTGCTCTAAATATTCTTTTTTAGATGCACCTGATACAGCAATTACTGTGTCTTTATCTGTAATGCAAGCTATATGTCCAGTTGTTTTTGCTAAAGTTTCTGCGTATTCTGTTGCAAATTCTGATAGTTCTCCAATAGGAGAATACTTTTTTAATATAATTTGCCCTTCTCTATCTGTAAAAACCTCTAATGGGTCTCCTTCTTTTATGCGAAGTACTTTTCTTATTTCTTTTGGAATAACAATTCTGCCTAAATCATCTATACGTCTTACGACACCTGTTGCTTTCAAAAAAATTCCCTCCTTTATTTTTAGTCTACACTTATTATGTCAAAAAAGGAAATTTTTATGCAGTAAAATGTTGACTACCAACTTTTACATATTTTCTTGCTTTTGTGGTAATAATTTTGGTTTATATTTTTCTATAATTTTTCCTAATTCTAATGAAAAGTCTTGTAACATAACAATTTTAATGGTAGTTTCTTTTCCATCAATATAATCATCTATTACCTGTTTTAACTTTTTAATTTGTGGAATTTCAGGTTCTATCTGTTTTTTATTTTTTCTTGCTCTTTCTGATAACATCTCTTTGATAGTTACTATATCCTCATTACTTGCACAAGAAATTCTTTGGAACATTTGAAATGTATCATAATATTTAAAAATAGGCACATTCATGCATTCTTTTGCAAATTTATCATAAAAGATTTCCATTTTCATTGGAATATTTTTAAATACATCTTCTGCTTTTTCCATATACATTTTATCTTCTAATTTACTATTGATTTCATTAAAGTATTTAATGATTTCTTCCATTTCGGGTCCTGCCACTTCAACAGATACTTGGTCTAACTCTTCTTCCACATTTTCACAGAAATCTGCATTTAAAGATGCTAAATTTAAACCTGTCATAAATACACTTTTTATCATTTTTATATCATAATTGATTAAACCTTTTTTTATAAAATAACTAAAATAGGCAAATAATTTTACAATTTCAATTGGCTTTAATCTTCCATTTTTTACATCATCTAAAACTTCATTGATGACTCCATCAAATTGATCATCTGTAATTTTCCAATATTCTTCCGTAAGTAATCTTTTATAGCCCGGAAGTTTATCTGTATCTACTGTATTAATGATAACTTCCATGTTATCTTTAAATACCTTCATATCAAAAATACGCGTACGGACATATATTTCAATAAATTTAAAGAAACGATATTCTGCTTTAAAGTTGTAATAATAGTTGTTATCAAATTCTTTAATATAAAATTGTCTATTATCCATAAATACTCGAGAAGATACTAATATTGCTTTATATTCTTCATTGCTATTAATGTTGACAAATTTATCTTTAGTTACTTTACCTGCTTTTATTTCAAAAGAAATAGCTATGGTGAAAATCAGCATGGTTTGCATAACTCTATGGTTTGTATTAGGATATGACTTATTTACCATATCAAATATTTTTTTGAAGTCATTTAAAGCATGTTTCAAAATTCTTAAATTTCGTGTTCCACTTTTATTAAAGGTAGAAATGATAAGTGCTGTATTTTCTCTTAGAAATCGAATTAAGTCTGGATATCTTTCATATCGCATTAATAAACCACTAATGATATAATTAAATTCTGGAGCATACTCAAAGGTTTCTCCTATTAATTTTTCTTTAATCCTTTCATAATCATTTGCTTTATCAAAAACATATTCAATGGTATCTTGAATTCTTTCTACCATAGGTTTATCGGTTTTCTTAATTAAGTCACCTTCTTTATCTAATAAATAGGTAGCGATAAAAGTTTTCATTTCTAGGTTGCTACTTTTTAACTTGGTAGAAAGTTCTTTTTCATTACAGATAATAATGGTTTTAATATGGTCATGTTCTACAAAGTTATTAATATATCCTAATATATCAATAACATCTACATTAGCTCTTTCTAAGTCGTCAAAGCATAATACTTTATCATCTGTAGAAAAGAATTCTCCATAATCTAGTTTATCTCCATTTTGTGTAACGCCAAAGAAATTAGCCATATCTAACCCTGTTTTAGCATATTCTGGTATTGTATTTTGTCCACTTATATCCATATATTTTTTTAAGTTTTTGTCCATTAATTGCGTAGTTTCTATAAATATTTTTTTACTAATTTCTTCCAAATTGGAAATACCATATAAAGACATGTAAATGGTTCTATAGCGTTTTCCATTTAACATCATAGATTCGATTTTATTACGTATTTTATGATTCCAAAAATACGTTTTTCCACTTCCCCATTCACCATTAAGCATAATGGCATAATCGGTATAATCAGACCTAATATAGTCTAAAATGCTTTCTACTAAATCTTCCATATTTCACCTTTCCCTTTTAATTTTTTAGTATATCTTTTGCTATAGTAAAAATAGCAATCTCTTTTGCTCCATTTTCTTTCAAAAGTTTTGCGCAACTATTTGCTGTTGCACCTGTTGTAAAAATATCGTCAAAAAGCACTACTCTTTTTTCTTTTATTTTTTGTATATTCTGTATTTTATATACATTTTTAGTGTTAGTAAATCTTTCATTTTTTGTTAATGCACTTTGTGGCGTTGTATGAATTGTTTTGACTAAAATATTGGTAAAATGTTGCATATGTAGTTTTTTGGCTATAACTTGACTAATTAACTCACTTTGATTATAGCCTCTTTCACTTTTTCTTTTTTTATGTATTGGAACTGGAATTATTATATCATAAGTTTTTAAAAATCTACATATTTTTTCATTTTTTATCATAATTTCTACAAAATAATCCAATAGGTAAGATTGATTGTTAAATTTATACTTTAAAATGAGATTGCGAATTTCACCTTCATAAGAAAACATATATACATGTTTTTGAAAAAATTGATGAGAATATTTTTGTAAGTGAAATGTATTTTGTTTGGCAATAGTTAAAAAACAATGATTACAAATTATGTTATTGACTCTTTTTGCACATATGATACATTTTTTAGGGAATAATAATGATAATAAATTCATTTTTTGCATAGGTAAATTTTACCTTTTTTATATGAATTTTTTATGGATTTTATGTAACTTTTTACTATTTTTTGTATACATATTCTTTTTGTATATTGTACATACTAAAATTGGAGGATAAATGATGATGAAACAACATAGCAAAATTTGGTTAATATTACTGATTTTTATCTTATTTTGTGGCATTGCGTATTTGATTTATAGTTTTTTTCAACCTTCTTCTCCAACACAAACACCACCTCCTGGTGCAACGCAAATTTCTACTGATGTCAACTATGTTGATACTGGTGAACAGGAAAATCGAATGAAAAATTTGCTAGAAAACAGACAATCTACTACACAAAGTGCAACCACTGAAGAAACTATTGCTATTTTTGAAACCACTATAGGTGATGATGCTCCTGGAAGAGTAAAGAACATTGAACTTACTTGTTCTTTATTAAATGAAACTGTTCTACAACCTGGAGAAGTTTTTTCCTTTAATCAAGTAGTTGGTGAACCCACCGTAGAAAGAGGATATCAAGAAGCTAAAATAATTGTTGACCACCAAACAACAACAGGTATAGGTGGAGGAAATTGTCAAGTAAGTAGTACATTATATAATACCGTATTGCAAATTCCTTCTTTAGCTATTATAGAAAGGCATGAACATGGAAAAGATGTATATTACGTTCCTGATGGAAAAGATGCAGCTGTTTCTTATGGAGGTTTAGATTTTAAATTTCGCAATGATACCGGAAAAGTGATAAAAATAGGGGCTATTACTAATGGAAAAACAATTACTACTTCTATTATACAAATAGACTAAAGAGAAAATTCTCTTTAGTCTATTTGGAATTGTTTTTTATACTCTCTTTCTTTTCTTTCAAAGATTTCTTTTATTTTTTTTACATTTTCTATTTCTTGATTAATTCTTGGTTCTCTATTTTCTGCTCTTTTCAAACGAATTTCTATCCATTTTCTTTGAAATTCTACAGGACGTTCTTTTTCTAATTTAATCAAATAACTTAGTACTTCTCCTACTTCTTGCGTCCATTCATTTTGAGCAAAAATAGCTTCTTCATTTCTGTTAAAATACATGCCTAATGGATACTGGTATAGCTTTTGTTCTTGTATTAATTTTTTCAACGTAATTTTTACATGTTCTTCAATAATTTTTTCATGTTCTGGTGATAATTCTAATCGATAAGAATGCACATCATCTGGAAGTACAATAAATTGCTGATACTTTTTTTGCATTTCTATGCATCTATCCTCTAGTTGTAATAAATTCCACTTTCTAGCTTCATCATTTAATCTATCTTCTTCTTTTCGCCTTTTGCTGTAATATTCGTCTCTTTCTTCAGGAGGTATATCTATAAATTTTCTTTCTTGTTGTTTAAAAATATCTCTTTCTTTTCTTGTTTTTCGTATTCCTATACAAACTAATGGTGAACTATCTTCTCTATGTATACATCTGGTAACATAAAATAACAATCCGTATTCTAACATTGGTTTATTTTCAATGCCATGTGCAAAATACTTTTCTATATACTGTTCCATATATTTATTCAACATTGTTTAACATCCCTTTTCTTTATCTTACATTTCTATTCTCTTTACAAATTTTTTAGCTAAAAGTTTTTTTATTGGTTTATTCTCTTGTTTTTGTAAATTTTTATCTTCTTGTTGAATTTCTTGTACTACTTTTTGTACTTCTTTTAAGATTGGCATATCTTCAAATAGATTTGCTATTTTTAGTTCTGGTAATCCATGCTGTCTCGTTCCAAAAAATTCCCCTGTTCCTCTTAATTCTAAATCTTTTTCTGCTATTTTAAAACCATCGTTGGTTTCTTGCATGATTTTCATTCTCTCCTTAGTAATACCAGAGCCACCTTTACACTTTAATATACAATAAGATTGATTTTCTCCCCTTCCTACTCTTCCTCGTAATTGGTGCAGTTGTGCTAAACCAAATCTTTCTGCATTTTCTATAATCATAATACTTGCATTTGGTACATTCACCCCAACTTCAATGACTGTAGTAGAAATTAAAATTTGTATTTTACCTTCTTTAAATTCTTGCATAATTCTGTCTTTTTCTTTTGCTTTCATCTTTCCATGTATGTATTCTACATGAAATTCAGGAAATAATTCTTTTTGATATTTTTGTGATAACTCTATAACAGAATTTAATTTTTGTTCTTCATCTTCTTCTACCAAAGGGCATACTACATATACTTGCCTTCCTTCTTGTATTTGCTTTCTAATAAAATTATTTACCCTTTGTTCCATACTTTTTCCTACAGCAAATGTTTCTATTTTTTTTCGATTTGGTGGCAATTCGTCAATAATCGATATATCCAAATCTCCATATAAAATTAATGCTAGAGTTCTTGGTATTGGTGTTGCTGTCATGACTAATACATCTGGATTTTTTCCTTTACTTGATAGTGTTGCTCTTTGTCTTACTCCAAAACGATGTTGTTCATCTGTTACTACTAAACCTAGTTTTAAAAATTCTACATTTTCTTGTAATAGTGCATGTGTTCCTATAATAACATCTATTTTTCCTTGTTTTAAATTTTCTACTATTTCTTCTTTTTTCTTTTTAGTAATACTACTGATTAATAATTCACAAGTAATTCCATACGGTTCTAATATTTGTTTAAAGCTTTCTAAATGTTGCACAGCAAGTATAGAAGTTGGTACCATAATAGCTACTTGATATCCACTTTTTACAGCTTTATAACTAGCAATAATAGATACCACTGTTTTTCCTGAACCTACATCTCCTTGTAGCAGACGGTTCATAGCGGTTTCTTTTTCCATGTCTTGATTAATTTCTGCCAATACTCGTTTTTGGGCATTGGTTAATGTGAATGGTAATTTTTGAATAATTTCTTCTATAGAAACCTCTTGGCTAAAAGCAATTCCTTTTCCTTTTTCATATTCATTTTTGATATTCACTAGTCCTAATTGCATAGATAATAGCTCTTCAAATACCAATCTTTTTCTTGCTTTTTCAAAATCTTCAAATGTTTTGGGAAAGTGTATGTTTTCTATTGCTTGATTAATTTCTTCTAATTCTTCCTTCTTTTTTATATATTCTGGAAGTGTTTCTTCTAGTCCATTTTCTTTTTTTACTTCTGCAAGTCCGTTTTGAATAATCCCTCTTAGTGTATTTTGCGTAAGTTTATACGTACTTGGATAAATAGGAATAATTTTTCCTGTATTTTTATTTGTATTTTCATCATCAAAAACAGGAGAATTCATCTCTATTTTTCCTGCTTTTATCGATACTTTTCCGTAAAATTTATAGGTATTACCTAAAACAAATTTATGTTTTAAATATGACTGATTAAACCAGCTTAACATGCATGTACCTGTATCATCTCTTACTATTAGTTTATATATGGTCATATTTTTTCTAACACGATTTTCACTCATTTTAGAAACAACTGTTGCTTGTATTAAGCTTTCTTCTCCATCTTGTAAGGTGTATATTTTAGTTACTTTTCCTCTATCTTCATAAGTTCGAGGATAATATGTAATTAAATCTTCCAAAGTATAGATATTTAATTTTTGCAATAAAATAGCTCTTGCTGGACCAACACCTTTTACATATTGCACTTCTTTATCTAATTCTAACATACTTCCTCCTTGCTTTTTGTTATTGTATCATGCAATTTTTAGGATGTAAATATGTTAAAAATATTTTTGTG
>CALXJP010000084.1 GCA_944388655.1 uncultured Clostridia bacterium
GGCGCCGAGCTCGATGAGGTCATACACATCCATGTAATTCCGGGTTTCCTCAAGCCGCTGGTCAATGTAGCCTTTTCCCGTATTGCCCGCATCCTGAGAAAGTTCTCTCGCTGTCAGATAAAGCTCCTGAGCTTTCTGATATTCCTGCTCTCCCATAGCCTCATCCGCCAAAATGATCTGTTCCGCCAGCTTAATATACTCGTCAGCTTCCCGGCCTTCCTCTTCTTTATTCAGGTCCTGCGCGAGGCTCTGCGCGGTCCTGTATTCCTCCGCCGCTTTTTCATAATTGTCATATCTGAGATAGGCTTCTCCGCTTTCCATTGCCTGCGCGAGATCTTCCTGTTTCTGCACCCGGCTTTTATGGCGCAGGAACAGGCCAAGGCCGATACCTCCCGCCAAAAGGACGACCGGGATCACGATCATGAGGATCTGGCGTATGGAAGGTTTCTTTTTCGGAGAGCGAAAGACCTTATCCACAAAGGTGACCGCCAGGGAATAATTGTCGATGGCATGTTCTTCCTGACGGCTGAGGATGATATCCTCCGCCTTATTTAAAATTTCCTCCGGATCCTTCGCCGCTTCGGATATTTCCAGAAGCTCCGCCTCTTTGCAGTTTTCCCACACGCCGCGGGTCATGATTTCCAGAATGTCTCCATCCTCTAACCGGAGCTTTTTGGAGATCACCGGCTTTGGCTTTTGCGGCCCTCCAAGACAGGAATACAGATTATTCCGTTCCTCATGTGCCTCTGCCGCATCCAGAGGGATCTTTTTTTCATCCAGCAGATTACTGGTCAGAGATTGATCCCGCGTTTTTAACAGGAAGCGGGAATTGCGGAGCAGGTACAGGCGGCTGTTTCCCACATGGCAGCACCGCATTTTCTTATAATCCGTAACGACCATGACCAGAGATGCCTTCAGATGCATACCGCCCCGCATCCTGCGGAGTTCCCTGTGGGCTTCGTTTATATACCTCCGGAGCCGTCCCTTTCTCATGGTCGGGCCTTCCCCAAAGCAGCGGATCAGGCTCTCCACTACGAACTGCGCGCTGTTGGAACCGCTCTCCCCATCCAGGCTGTCCGCCAGGACGTAGCAGGCGAAATCATCCATCTCCACGTAGCCGAAGTAGTCCCTGTTGGAAAGCTTCTGACCTTCCTCAGATATGAATTTTGTACGGAAATCTGAGTTAATTCGTCTCATTTACTGCCTCCCTGGCCCCAAGCAATACCACACTGCCGTTTTCCCTGTCCTCTCCGGGCCCGCGCCCTGCCGCCCAGCAGATCTGTCTGGCTTTTTCCTCCAGGCTTTCCTGACCGGAAAGCATATCCTCTATCTGTGCCCAGGAGAGCTCCTGCCAGATACCGCAGCTGAACATGGCGACCATATCTCCTTCCTTCAGGCGGATGGGGCGCTCCGGGATCTCGATCTCCTGAAAGCCGTCCATACCGAGATAGTTCCAGCGGCGTTTCACTTCCATGCTCCATACCGCTTCCTTTTTTGTGATCCGCCCCGCTTCATAGGCCTGTCTTGCCAGTACGTCGAGGGTATGGCCCTGGCTTAACGGGATCAGCTCACCGCCCCTCATAAGGGCGATCCGGATATCGCCTACCAGGCTATAATGAAGGTATCCGTTCCCGATGAAGACAAGTCCCAGGCATGCTCCTCCCCGCCGCTCCCCAATGGTCTTCCGGATTCTCGCGTCAGCCTCACGGCATATCGTGCGGAACAGATATTCCGGATTCGTAAGCACCTCATAGGGCTCATAGGCATCTGCCGCCGTATCAAGCGCGATTTGCGCGCATACTCTTCCGGTATTCTCCCGGCCTATGCCGTCTGCCAGAATGCCCAGCATCCCCGCCTTTGTCAGCAGGACCTGGAGCTTATCTGCCTGGATCTGCCGGCTTCCTCCGGTCTGCGCGATCCCCCATCCATTTCCTTTTATCCCGGCTCCTCTCCCCAAAGACAGAAGCGCCAGAATGAGGCGGAGCAGGAGGGAAGCTTCCAGAAGCGCCGACAGCAGGGCAGACAGCAGGGCCGCCAGAAAAGCGCCATCCACCCTCACTTTTACAACCCTCATCCACTGACCTCATTCCATTCAAAATTTACTCCGCAAAGGGGTACAAAGATGAAACGGCTCTTTCCCAGTTCAATCGTGTCGTAGGGATTAAGCTCTGTGGGAACATATACGGCCTGGTCATTCAGATAAGCGAGGCCGGCCGCATCCCCGGGGAGGATGACTGTATTCCTCTGTTTATGGTCATAGACGATCACCGTATGGTTCCTTCTGTTGATCTCATTGTCTCCTGTGATCTGGATGTCCATATCGTCGCCGCGGCCTACAAAATTCTTCCCGTCATGTATCTTGTAATCCATTCCTACACGGGCGCCCTCGATGCACACCAGCCATCCGCATACCGGCTTTACCTCCTCTGTAAGGATCTCCACCGGAGGTTCAAAGCCTTCCGGTTTCTTCTCTTCCTCCTCCTCCAGCTTCATCCGGCAATAAGGGCATTCTTTGCCATAGCGTCTTGCATTGTACACGTGTCCGTTTGGACATCTCACTAAACTCATCTCGCTTTGTCTCCCATCCATCTTCCTGTTATGTCAAAAGCATCTGTGTGTTTGCAATATAGATCACATCACCCGCCCCAACCTCGCAGGGACGTCCCGACAATCTGTAGATCCCTCCGTCCTCCGCTTTTTTTACCCGGACGCCGTTTTCTTCGCTGATATCCTCCAGATACCACCGTTCCCGGGAAAAATTCAGCAGGGCATGCTGAGGTTCTATGAAAGCCCCATATTCACAGTCCCCAAGATCCACATCCACTTCCTCATCCTGATTCTTTCTCCCGATTATCATGGATGTCCGGCCTGTCAGGCTCCAGGACTTCAGAGGTTTATTCCCTTCATCCAGAAGCACCAGCTCCCGGACCGTAAAAGGGGATGCCTCCGCTCTGTTCCCGCGCGGCCGCAGAACGCCGGACGCGTTTCTTCTTCGGACCGAAAGCCGGATCAGGTCAATGCAGGCTCCCGCACAGCAAAGGATGGCTGCCGTCAAAAAAATCTTTCCCCAAAGCCTGAATCCCTCGAAAGACTGGATCAGGATAAGAAGCAGTGCCAGAAGAAGCGCCGCGATGAGGATTATGGCGTCACACAGGATTTCCAGTTTCCGTCTTCCCGTTGGTTTCATCATTTTCCTACCCGTTTTCTATTTCATTTTTTTAAAAAAGGAAGCGAATCTCTCCTCCGGCTTCATGGGGCCATCCTGCTTTTCCGGTCCTTTTTTCCGGTCCTTATAGGTCTCCATCCCTTTTCCGGGGCTGAAACCGAAAAAGCGCTGGAACTGCTCCTGTCCGGAGAGCGGTCCTGTCCATCCTTCCGTCCGGCTTCCTTTTGTTTCTTTCTTTTCCGTATTTTCTGATCCGGCAAACCTTCTGTGCCCTGAACCGGCCTGAGCAGCCTGTCTGCGCTTCTTATCATATTCCCGGCGCCTTTTTTCATCGCCGATGATCTGATAGGCTTCCTGGATCTCGTACATAAGCTTCTTTTTCTCCGGATCATTGCCCACGACATCCGGGTGATGCTTTTTCGCCAGGCTTCTGTATGCCGCTTTGATCTCGCTGATCTCTGCCAGGGGAGATACCCCCAAGATCATATAATAATTCTTCATGGAACCTCCCTGCGGCCCTTTGAACCGGCAGCGTTTCCCACGCCCTTGCAGGATGCCATTTTCATTCAGGAGAGGGCTGCCTTCCGGCAGCCCGGACCTTTCTTTTATAAGCTGTATCCGCCTTCAATGGTGATCTGGGACATTTTGTCCTTTTTCTGCTTGATGATCAGGCGGAATGTCCCTACGCCTTCCATATCCCCGTAATCTTCCTTATAATCCACAACAAACGCATTGGGGAATGTATATTTTCTCACCACCTGAGAAG
>CALXJP010000085.1 GCA_944388655.1 uncultured Clostridia bacterium
CATATTGCCTTTGACATGGAATTACATTCTATTGCTATTATATGTGATAGAGAAAACATTCCACTCATTTCATTAAAGAAAATTAGTGATAATTTAAGTTTAGAAAAATATTATGAATCTACTAAAGAGCCAATAATGGAATTAGTAAGTGGATTAAAATTACTAGAAAATGGGGAAATATAAAATGTATTTAAAGAGACTAGAATTACAAGGGTTTAAATCTTTTTCAGATAAAACCTGTTTAGAATTTAAACCAGGAATTACCGTAGTAATAGGACCAAATGGTTCAGGAAAAAGTAATATTTCAGATGCTATCAGATGGGTATTAGGAGAGCAAAGCATGAAAGCATTAAGAGGGCAAAATTCCTCTGATGTTATTTTTGCAGGAACACAAAATAGAAAATCTTTAGGCTTTGCAGAAGTAAGCATAGTGATTGATAATCAAGATGGAAGACTACCTATTGAATATGGAGAAGTAACAGTTACTAGAAAAATTTATCGTAGTGGAGAAACCGGTTATTTTATTAATAAAGTTCCTTGTAGATTAAAAGATATTTTAGAACTATTTATGGATACAGGTATAGGAAAAGATGGCTATTCTATCATAGGGCAAGGAAGAATTGATGAAATACTAAGCAATAAATCAGAAGATAGAAGAAAAATTTTCGAAGAAGCAGCAGGAATTGTTAAGTTTAGAGTAAGAAAAATAGAATCGGAAAAAAAACTAGAACAAACCAAATTAAATTTACTACGTATTAACGATATTTTAGCAGAAATTGAAGCAAACATAGAACCTTTAAAAATGCAATCAGAAAAAGCAAAGAAATTTTTAAGCTTAAAAGAAGACTTAAAAAATATAGAAGTAGGTCTATTCTTAGAAAATATAGAGCAATATAAGAAAAAGTTAGAACAAATTGTACAAGATGATGCCATTATGCAAAACCAATATCAAGAAGAAGAAATAAAAAAAGAGCATATGACACAAATAAAAGAAGCATTAAAAAATGAAATCAATGAGCTAACGTGGAAAATAGAAGAAATACAAAATGAAAAGAACAATAGTGCTAGTAAAACAGAAAAAATGAACTCTGAAATAGAAATTGCTAAACAACGAATAGAAAATAATCAACAAAATGCACTTCGCTTTACAGAGGAAATACAAGAACTTCAAGAAAAAATACAAGAGTTAAAAGAAGAAGAAGAACAAAAAAATGTAAAAAAGGAAAACTTACAAAAAAATAGAGAAAAGTTTGAAAAAGAATTGCAAATAAAAGAAGAAGAATTTACTAAACTGAATGCACAATTATCAGAAGAAGAATTAGCAATAGAAAATAAGAAAAAGCAAGTAGAAGAAAATACAGATAAAAAATATGAAATGGCATCTCAAATGAATATGCAAGATGCTAACTTTGAAAATTTAATACAACGAAAGAAAACGATTTCTCAAGAAATAAAACAAACCATATCAGAACTAGATGCATCTTATATGGGAAAAAATGAAATGATAGATAGTTTTACACAAATAGAAGAACAACGTAATGAATGGATGCAAAAAGCAAAAGAAAAACAAGAACAAATGGCAAATGATGAACAAAGAATAAAAGAGTATCGTGAGCAGATAGCCTCAATGCAATATAATAAACAAATGGCAAGTTCAAAGTATCAATTTTTACAAGAAACAGAAAAAGAAAAGGAAGGCTATGTAAAAAGTGTAAAAAATTTATTACTAGCTTGTGAAAACAATAAAGAACTGAATCATGGGGTACATGGAGTTTTAGCCAATTTAATTACAGTAGATAAAAAATATGAAACAGCTATAGAAATTTGTTTAGGAAGCAATTTGCAAAATATAGTTACGCAAACAGAACAAGAGGCAAAAAAATTAATTGATTATCTTAGACAAAACAATTTAGGAAGAGCCTCTTTTTTACCAATATCAACTATCCAACCAAATAAATTATCAGCTATAAAACAAGTAGAAGGAGTAATAGGCATTGCTTCAGAGGTAGTAACTTGTAAGAATGAGTATAGAAATATAGTAGAAAATTTGTTAGGAAAAACAGTATTAGTAGAAAACATAGATGTGGCTATTCAGCTAGCAAAACAAAATCAATATCGTTTTAGAATTGTAACATTAAAAGGAGATGTAATAAATCCTTCAGGAGCTATGAGTGGAGGTAGCACACCTTCTAAAACAGTAAATATTTTAGGAAGAGGAAGACAATTAGAAGAACTACACAAACAAATAGAAGAATTAACGAAACAAATTAAGCAGAAAGAAGAGGCAACCAACAAAATAGAAACAGCCATTCAAACGGTTAAAGAAGAAAAAGAAGAGGCAGAAAAAAATTTACAGGAAATTGAAATTGTATATGCTACAGAAAAGCAAAAGAAAGTAAATATAGAAGAAAATATAGAAAAACTACAAGAAAAACTAACAAAATTAAGAGAAGAAGAGAAAAATATAGAAGAAAAAAAGAAAGAAAACAGGGAAGAAAAGCAACAAAAAGAACAAGAAATGGCAAACATCAATGAGCAAATGGAAAAAATGCAAAAGGAAATTGAACAATTTGCCAGTCAAAATAAAGATAAGCAAAAAATGTTAGATGATTTGCACTTTGATATTACGAACTTAAAAATATCGGTATCTTCATTTGACGAAAGTAATGGTTCTATAGAAGAAATGTTAGCAAGAATTAAGCAAGATAAAGAAAATGCTTATAAAAGCATAGAAAACAAAAAAAGAGAAACACGGAAACTTACAAGCAGAAAATACAGCATTACAAGAAAAAATAGTAACTTTACAAAATACAATTCAAGAAATGAAAGAAAAACTTTTACAAAGTGACTCTCATGTAGAAAACTATAAAAAGGAAAGAGAAGAAAAAAATGAGAAGTTAACACAAAAAGAAGAAGAAATTACAAATCAATTTAAAACGTTAGAAGGCTTAAAAGAACAAATTGTAAAAATAGAAAGCAAAAAAACAAAAATAGAGCAAGATATAGAACAAATTGTTAACGAATTGTGGGAAGAATATGAATTAACGCCAAATACTGCAGAAGGGTATAGAAGACCATCCAATATGATGGAGGCAAGCAAGCAAGTACAAGAATTAAAAACAGCTATTCATGAACTAGGAAGCGTTAACATGGATTCTATAGGAGAATACAAAAAAACAAAAGAAAGATATGATTTCATGTGTGAACAGCGTTTAGACTTAGATAATACAGCAGGAAAGCTAAGAAAAGTAATAGCAGAAATGACAGAAAATATGAAAACACAATTCAAAGAAAAATTTCAAGTAATTAATCACAACTTTAACGAAGTATTTAAAGAGCTATTTGGAGGGGGAAAAGCAGAACTAATTTTAGAAGATGAAAGCAATCTTTTAGAATGCGGAATAGATATACAAGTACAACCACCAGGAAAAAAATTGCAAAATATGATGTTACTATCTGGAGGAGAAAAAGCATTTACAGCAATAGCCTTGTTATTTGCTATTCTCAAAATTAATCCAGCACCATTCTGTATTTTAGACGAAATTGAAGCAGCACTAGATGATGTCAATGTATATCGTTATGCAGAATATTTAAAGAAATTTAGCAAAGAAACACAATTTCTAGTTATTTCTCACAGAAAGGGTACCATGGAAGCAGCTGATACCGTATATGGAATTACCATGGAAGAAAAAGGCATTAGTAAATTATTATCTATAAAATTATAAAAAATGTAACAAGGGATTCTTAAGAGTAAGAATCTCTTGTTGACTATATAATATAATCGTATCATTGAGATATAAGATAAAAAATACAACATACCTTTAGAGGTAACCCAAAGTTAGCCTATACAACAATCGTACCTATATAAAAATAGTTCGCATTGGTAGGTCATACGGATTTTCGCAGAAATACTAAAAAAATTTTGGCAGCACCCTCAAAAAGTTTTGAGATTCCCTACCAAAATTTTTTAAGAATTTCTATACCTCAATCCTATTCCATACCATATGCTCTATATTTTTACATAGGTACGATTGCACATTAGGTAA
>CALXJP010000086.1 GCA_944388655.1 uncultured Clostridia bacterium
AATGAATAAACAAAAGATGTACACAAAAATAGGACAAGCAACAGTAAAATTCATAGGTTGTTTAGCAGTAGCAAGTATATATGCAGCAATGTTTTTAGCATGGTTTATTAAATAGAAAGGAGGGATACATATGTTTTTAGGATTTTTCTTAGGTTTTATATTAGGTTTAATTATATCTTTTATATGTGTAATGAATGACGTAAACAAAGTAGAAGATGAAAGACATAATGCAGAATTAAGAGCATTAACACATTTTAGAAAACTATTTAAAATAGAGCAAATAATAAAAGAATCAGATGATAAAAAAGAAAATTATTTTATAACAATAGACAAAATAAAAGAAGTTATTTCTAGCGACCAAACTAACAAATAACTTCAAACAAAAAAATATGAAAACATATCTACCCTTATTTTAGCACAATATTTGTAGATATGCAAGAGGGAGGAAGAAATGAACATAAGAGAATATGTAAAAAGTTTATTACAAGAATATAGATTAAAAGAAGTAAAGATAAAAGAATTGAAAGAAATATATGAATTAAGGCAAACAAAAAGGAGCAATTAAGATGGATGTAACGGCACAATATACAGAATATTGCTATAGCAAATATTATGAAAAATCTATTGACTGGGATGCTTATTATGAGCATTTAGCAGAAGAGGATGATAGAAAATGGGAGGAGTTAGAAAATGATTAAAAAACCAAGTGAAATGATAAATACAAAAAATAAATTTAGAGTATTAATAGCAGGATATCCTGGAATAGGAAAGACAACATTAGGTTTGTCAGCACCAAAACCATTACTAATAGATGTAGATTTTGGAATAAATAGAGTAATGGCAAGTGTAAGAAGAGATTACATACAACCAGATAGTTATGAGCAATTATTAGAAGATTTAAAAGGGGATTTAAGCGATTATGAAACAATAGTAATTGATACTGGTGGAAAGTTACTAGATTTAATGAAAGCTTATGTTATCAAAAATGATATTAAGAATGCAAAAAAGGACGGAACTTTAAGTTTACAAGGATATGGAGCAGTAGGCAGAGAATTTACAAGATTTATGAATTACATATATTTTGAATTAAGAAAGCATTGTGTAATTATATTTCACGCAGTAGAAGAAAAACAAGATGAAGAAACAAAATTAAGAATTTTAGTAGAAGGAAGCACAAAAAATACAGTTTGGCAAAATGTTGAACTAGGTGGATTTATCGAGATGAGAGGCAATAAGAAAACAATAGGGTTTGATAACTGTGAAAGATACTTTGCAAAATCAAGTTTTGGAATAAAAGGAATTTATAACATTCCAGAATTAGATACAAACACACCAAATGACTTTTTAACTAAATTATTTGAGCAAGCAGATAAAAATATTCAGTCAGAAAGCAAAATATTTGAAAAAGAAAGGCAAGAATATCAAGCAGTAATGGACAAGTATGTACTAATTATCGAAAATATGACTACAGAAAATGTACAAGAAGTATCAGATTTAATGCAAACAATAGAACATAAATTAACTAGCAAAAAGGAGTTAACAGCAAGATTTTTAGAAAAGTTAAAGAGTTTAAATATGTATTGGAATAAAGCAACAAAACAATATGAAGTAAACAAGGAGGTACAAGATAATGGACAATAACTTGTGTGAAGAGGAAATGATATGTTGCCCTATATGTGAAAATGAAGAAATTAGACCAGAAGATAATTATTGTAAAATATGTGGACATAAATTAAAGGAGGGATAAATATGGCTAAATATTATATTACTCCTACATTGCTAAATAGCTGGCAATACAACATTAAAAATGGAACATTAGAAGATTTTATAAAAGTATTAAATAAAGAAGAGTTTGAGCCAACTGAAAGTATTATAAAAGGTTTTGAATATGAAAAATATATGCAAGAAAATTTTGAAGAAACATTAGGTGGGGCATATCAAGTAAAAGTTAGCAAAGAATATGGAGATTACTTATTATATGGAATTGTGGACTGCTTAAAGGGTGGAATTATTTATGATTATAAATATACTAAAAATTATGAAGTAGGAAAATTCTTCAATAATCATCAAACACTTATGTATTTAGAAATGGTGCCAGAAGCAAAGAAAATGGTGTACTTAATAACAGATAAATTTGTAAAAGAAATGCCTTTATCAGCACCTTTAAATTATGAATATTGTGGAGAATATGAGTATAAAGTTGGAGACATTTTTAGAGAAGAATATACAAAAGATATGTTCCCAGAAACAATAGATAGTATATTACACAAATTTGAGGAATGGCTAAAACAATATAACTTATTTGATTTATATACAGAAAAATGGAAATGTAAGTATTAGGAGGAAGTTTATGAAATTTATAAAAAGATTAGGGAAAGCAATGTTAAAAGTAGCTTTATTTATAACTTTATTGTTAGTACTAAATTTTATTTTAGATTTGATATGTTCATTAGCAAGTTGGGTACCATTAGTATTGTTAATATTAACAATTATAGGATTAGTAGTAATGTATTATTTTACAGATAAATAGGAGAAATAGGAGTTTTCTATGATAGGAACACAAAAACAGATAATAAATTGGTTATTAGAACAGGATAACACAAAATTCTTTGAAATCAAAGAAAAGAAAACTAGTAGAAGTTTACAACAAAATAAAATGTTATGGAAATTAATACATTTAATTGCTAAAAAACAAGGACAAGATGACATGGAGGTATATTGTACTTTATTAGAAAGAGCAGATGCCTTATCAGACTATATCATAACAGCAACAGAGATGGAAGATGCATTAAGAAAAACATTTAGAGGGGTTAAATTCATACGAAAACAAATTGTAAACGATAAAGAATGCAACATATATAAAGTATATCTAGGAAGTTCAAAAATGAATACAAAGGAAATGACAGAACTATTAGATATAACAATACAATTATGTAGTGAATTAAGAATACCAACAATAGAGATTTAATCGTGGCACTAGATAGCACGGATAAATTTAAGCTAGTGCCACAAAGGCCCCTAATAGGAGGAAATATGAAACAATCAATAATGCCAGAAGATGATATGTGGAGTACAGAATGGTTTGAAGGAAGTCATAAACATCATATTTTTGGCGGAGCAAATAGAAAAAGAAGTGAAAAAGATGGATTATTTATATATTTAAAACCTGAAATGCACAACATGAGTAATACAGGGATACATTTCAATACAGCATTTATGGACTATGCACATTTTGTAGGGCAAAAGGCATGGATGCAATATTACAACAAAACAAAAGAAGATTTTATAAAAGAATATGGAAAATCATACATCTGAGGCTAAGACATAACAAGTTTTAGCCTTAAATTTCACGAAAGGAGAAGAATATGGCAGAAAAGTTTATAAAAATAACTGAAGATTTGTATTACGACACAGACAGAATGGAAAAAGATATGAGCCTACAAGAATATTTAGTAGAACATGTAAAGTGGAACATTATACCTTTGCTGTCAGACTATCAAATGGAATTAGAAGAAAGCCTGATAGACTGCGAAAGCCCGATAGAACAGCTGTTATCTATGGCTTTAGAAAGTCTTAATATAAAAAATATTTTTAAATTTAATCCTTTCATAGACGTTATAGAAATCGAAAGACAAAAAGAAATACTATGTAGCAAGAAAAAATATAGAGTAGACTTCTTTATTCCAGTTATTTACAAAAATCAAGAAAATAAATGCTTTATAGTTGAATGCGATGGACATGAATTTCATCAAAAAACAAAAGAACAGGTTGAAAAAGACAATACAAGAATGAGAGATTTACAAAAAGAAGGATATGAGATTATTAGATTTAGTGGAACAGAGATATGGCATAGACCATATAAATGTGCATCTGAAATATTAAATATTATTTTATCTAAATGTAAATATATAAAGGGGGGAGAATAATGTGGCAAGAAAACGAATGATAGACCCATCAATTTGGATAAATGAAGATTTTGGAACATTAACAAATTTAGCGAAACTAGTTTTTATTGGATTATTTTCTATGGCAGATGATGAAGGTAGAGGCAAAGCAAGTCCAGCGTATATTAAGGCTGTCCTTTTTCCTTACAATGATGATTTAAGAGTTGCCGACATTGAAAAAGCCTTATCAGAGATAAGTTCTAAAATGTCCGTAACCTTTTACTCTTGTGACGAAAATAAGTATTACACCCTTACCAGTTGGAACAAATGGCAGAAAATAGACAAACCTTCTGATAGTTCAATACCTGCTTATGAAGAAGATAATAAAGACATTCGACTAATTTTCGACGAGCCTTCGACGAATATTCGACGAGTAGTTGCCCCTAATAGAAAAGAAGAGAATAGAAAAGAAAAAGAAGAGAAAAGAATAAGAATAAAAGATATATATAACCAATTTTGCACAAATTTGCCACAAGTTCAAAAGATTACCGAAAAAAGAGAAAAAGCTATTGATAAATTTCTAAAAGAATTTACAGAAGAGCAGTTTAAAGAAATATGTATATTAGCTAATTCTACGAATTTCCTTATAGGAAAAAACGCAAAAGGTTGGAAAGCTGACTTTGACTTTCTTATGAGAACAGATAAAGCAACAAGCATTTTAGAAGGCAAGTATAGTAACAATGAAAGTAGCGGAGGAATAAACGATTTTAAAGAACTATGGGAGGAGGCAAAAAAAGAAGATGAACAAAGCAGAAACAGTACAAGTAATAACACTTTTGGCTGGTAATTATGACAGTATTGCAAAAAAAGATGCAACGCAAAAACAGTTAATGATTAATACTTGGCAAGAGTGTTTAGGAGATTTAGATTACAGATTAGTACTACAAGCAGTAAAGAAATCTATTATAGAAAGTCCATATCCACCTACTATACATGACATAAGAAAAAATGCAATAGAACTAGTTAGCCCATCTATACAGAGAACAGGAATAGAAGCATGGGAAGAAGCTTATAAAATGATATGTAGAGGAGCATATATGTCACAAGAAGAATTTGAACAACATAGTCCAGAAGTAAAAAAATTCTTTGGAAGTATAGCACAATTAAAAGCTTATGCAACAAATGTAGATTTTAATATGGACGTAGTAAGAAGTAACTTTTTAAAACAATATGAAGTTATTACAAACAGAGAAAAACAACAAAAATTACTACCAGAGCAAATGAAAAATATGATAGGACAACTTGCAGAAAAAATGGATATTAAACAAATAGGAGGAACAATAAATGAGTTATGATATAGCACTTTATAGAAAAGGTATGATAAATAAGGAAAGAGTTTACTATGATTATGACGGAAACATAACATGGAATGTTCGTGAAATGTTAGAAGTAGCATTTGGTGAAAATCATTTAAAAAAATGGAATAACATGAGCTGTGATAAATTCTTTAGAGATTTAGAAAAAGGATACATAGATATGATTAGAAATCAAAAAAAATATAAGCAATATGACAGTCCAAATGGTTGGGGAACTTATGAAACAACATTAAGAACAATAAAGAAATTGTATGAGAATATACAAAAATATGCTGAGTTGGATGGGCTTGAAAATGTATTTTTAGATTTTGTATAGGAGAGTGATAACAAATGAACAGAAACATAAAGAAAACAGTTTATAGAATATTAGAGCAAGATAAATTAGCAAGAGAAGATGACTGGTACTTAATACAACAAGTATTAATAGAATTATTACCTTGTAACTCAGGAACAGCATTTGGACAAGTATTACAAGGAATGAAGATTAAAGGAATAAGCTTTGAAGCAATAACACGTTGTCGTAGAAAATTTATGGAAGAAAATCCACAACTAAAAGTACAAAATGTGGAAAAAGCCAGAAGAGAAGAGGAAGAAAATTATTATTTAGAATATATGAGGAGGTAATAATGAAGAAAGCAAAATTAAACTATACAAAACAAGGTTATTCATATATTAAATGCACAAAAGAAGATTGTTTAAATTGGGGTGGAATGTCAATATGTGATAACTGTAATGAATTAATGGAAGAAGAAGTTTATTTAATTTTTATTCTTAGTAGAGCTATATGTAAGGAATGTTTTGAAGAATGGCTAAAACGAGCAAAAATATATGAGGAAGACTTAAAATTACAAAAACAAAGACATGTTTCTTGGTATAAAGCTTATGGATTTGACATTGAAGAGGATTAGTTTATGAAAAATAAAGAATTAACAGGAATATGTGGAAGAGCATTAAAAGAAGGTAAATGTTTAGGTTGTACAGGTTTAGCAGAAGAAGATTGGGTAGAACCTAAACAATGCCCTTATATAGACAAAGAAGAACAAATAAGTTTGTGGAAGGAGCAAAAGATAAATGAAAATTCTTTCAATAGATCCACGGAAATATAGAAAGTGCATATTGTGTAATTGATAGTAAAACATATAAACCTTTAGAATTTGGAAAAATCAACAACGAAAACTTAAGATTAGGTATGTACAATGCAAAATATGATTTAGCAGTAATAGAAATGATTGCAAGTTATCGGAATGGCTGTAGGAAAAGAAGTATTTGAAACTTGTGTATGGATAGGAAGATTTAAAGAAATAGCAGAGTTTAATAACATTAAAGTGGAGTATATCTACAGAAAAGACGAAAAAATGAATATTTGTCATTCCATGAAAGCAAAAGATAGCAACATAAGACAAGCATTGATAGATAGATTTGGAGAAGTAGGAACAAAGAAAAATCCACGGATGGTTTTATGGATTTAAGGCTGATATCTGGAGTAGTTATGCTGTAGGGATTACATATTTAGACATGAAAAAGAGAGGAGAAATAAAATGAACTGTAAACACAACAAGGTAATAAGAATAGTGAATAATAAACAACAATATTACTGTACAGCAAAACAAAAAGAAATAACAAGTTATGATTGCAAAGGTTGTATGCTGTACAATCCAGATTTACCAGACGAAATAAAAAATATATTTGGAGGTTTTAATAATGTTAGATAATGACGAACTAATAGCAACAAGAAAATTAAACGGATTAAACGATAATTTATATAAAGAAAACAATATAGAAGAAGATATATCAATATTAGAAGAAAGAATATTTAATTATGAATTAAGTATAAAAATTGGGTCAAAAGACAAAATGATTTCAACATCAATAAAAGAAAACGAAGCAATAAAACATCTATTAGAAGAACGAAAACAAGATAAAAAGAGAATAAAAGAATTAGAAGATGAAAACAAACGAAAAGATACATTTGTTGAAATGGCAAAGGAAGTTATAGAAAATAGCATATTAATAGATAAAATAAAAAATAAGATAGACGATTTAAAAGAACAAAGAAGAAAATTAGGATTTAAAACATATTTACGAAGAGAAGATATGCTAAATGATGATAAAGCAATAGTGCATAAAATATCAGTTTTACAAGAATTATTAGAGGAGAACTCAAATGATAAATAATCCAGAAATGATTAAAAAGCTATTAGATGACTTAGAACAGATACCAGAAGAAGCAATAAAAGAAAGTATAAAAGAAATTTTTAAAGAAGGAGAAAAATAGAAATGTGTAAATACTGCGAAAGAGGAAAACATATTGAAGAAACAAAAAATGACAACATTTATTTTGAGATATACGGAAAACATTTAAGAGTAATGGGCAGAGTATTAAGCATTCCTTTTGGAAGAGATGTTATCATTGACTATTGTCCTAAATGTGGAAGGAGGCTAGGAGAGTGAAACATATAACATTAAAAGAAATGTTAGAAGAAATTATACAGTGTATTTTAGAACAAAAAGAAATTAAAGACTATTATTGGAAAGATGGAGAAGGAGAATATCGAAGAATAACAGAAATAGATTTGTTTGATAGAATAAGAACAAGTAATGATGATTTTACAGAATTTGAATGGGAGCTGGAAGAAAGTCGTTTATACAAAGTAGAATGAGGAGGATAAGAAATGACAAATGAACAAGAAGCAATAGAAATAGTATATAAATACTTAAATTTTAATGAAATATGTGGCACAAGAAATTTTAAAGATGCATTAGAAATAGTCTTATCTATGCTAAAAGAAAAAGATAAAGAGATAGAAAAGAAAGATAAGCAAATAGACTTAATGGCACAATTTATAGCAACTTTAGATATAGAAGAAGATATATGTGCAAATGTAGAAAATAATAATTGCGACAAAATGGCTTTAGGAGAGTGTGAAAATTGCATAAAACAATATTTTGCAGGATTAGTAGAAAAGGAGTAGAGTATGGAAGATATAGAAGTAAAAAAATTAGATTTAAAATTAAAAGAAGGACATGCAGTATGCTTTGATTTTGATGGAGTAATACATAAATATAGCAAAGGTTGGCAAGATGGGAGTATTTATGACGAATATAATAAAAATGTATTGGATTTAATGTTGCTTTTACAAAAGTCAGGAATACCAGTTTTTGTATGTTCTACAAGAGAACCGATGCAAATAATGAATTGGTGGAATAAACAAGGTTTTTGGTGTAAAGCTGTAAGAGTAAATGATAATGAAACATTTTGGAAAGAACTAAATTTAATCGGAGTAACAAATAGAAAGTTACCAGCACAAATGTATATTGATGATAGAGCTTACAAATATACAGGACAAACAGTAAAGCAATTTATGCTAGACAATTCTGAAGAATTGAAGGAAGGAAAATAAAGATGAATGAATTAGAAAAAATTATTAATAAAAAGCAAAATGAAAAATTAACTGAAAATGGAGATAAAGCATATAAATCAACTGGAAACAATTTGGTAGATTTGTTTTTTATGACTCCATATTTTGAAAAAAACATAGACCAAGTTAATATTGGTAAAAGCGAAAAAGAAAAAATATTTTCAATGTTTATTCGTGACCCAAGATTTGGATTAGGAAGAAGAGACCTAGGAAGGAGATTAATGGCATTATCAGGAGTGTCAGCTGAATACATAGTAAAAGCTGGAAGATATGATGATTTAATATATATTCCAACAGATGAAAACCTAGCATATCTAAAAGAACAATTATATACTGGAAATGAACTTACAAAAAAATGGATGCCAAGATTAACAGGAAAAGGAAAGAAATATGCAAAAGCTTTATGCAAAATGTGGAACTTATCAGAAGAAGAATATAGAAAGTTAATAAAAACAGATGCTACAGTTGAATTTAAATTATCTTATGCAGAAAAAGAAGATGGAACACCTTTAAATGATTTATTTAACAAAGGAGATTTTAAACACCCATTAGTTGATAAAATAGATTTTGAGAAAGTGCCAAGTTTAGCAATGATAAAATATACACACGCATTCTCTACTAGAGAAGATTTAAAAGAAAGATTTATAGATTATATTCAAAGAGTAAAAGAGAATAAAGCAAAGCTTCATACATCGACAACTAATGTTTATGATGGATATAAAGTGGCAACGAAAGAAACATCATCAGAAGCAAAAGAAGTTATCGCAAATAAAATAGTTGATGATAAAACTGTAGGTGTTGAAATGAATGCAATTTGTATTGTAGATTCTTCTGGTTCTATGGGCTGGGGAGGATATAATAAAGATAGTTTATTAGGAAGAGCTTATTCAATAGCTTATGGAATAGCAATAAAATCTACTTATGCACCAAATCAGGTAATATCTTTTAGTTCGAGACCTCAATTAATGACAATAAAAGGCAATACTTTAAAAGAAAAATACGAGTCTATGTATACTGGAGATTGCTCGAATACTGATTTTGGAAGGGTTATGGAATTATTAAGAGGGCTTAAAAAATATCCAGAATATTTAATCGTATTATCTGATATGGAATTTGATGTGGGATCTAATCAATCAAAAGCAGAGACAATGAGAATATTCAAAGAGCATGGCGCTGAAACAAAAATTATATGGTGGAATTTAAATGATAGAAATAAAACAGTTCCAGAATTTGATGAATATGGAAATATCTATTTAAGTGGATATAATTTACAAATATTAAAATTGTTAGAAAACAAATTTGATATGACATCATATATTGATAAAATCTTAGAAAAATATAAAAAAGATATTGATTTTTAATTAAAAATATAATAAAATGTATACATCGAAAATGTAATTTGTATAAAAGGACGTACAGCAAAAAAATAAGCTTAGAAACGCACCAATCTGATAAATTGGGAATTTGTCCTTTGTTAAAATAAAAAATAAAATTAAAGACTATTTCTGCAAAAAAACATTAGGTAGCTCATTTGGTAGAGCAATAGTTTGAGGAACTATCTGTAGTTGGTTCGATTCCAACCCAAAATATAATAGTCTTGTTAGTTTAAAAATTACAAGTGAGATGTATAGAAAAAATATACATCTCACTTTTCTTTTTAGAAAAATTATAGAAGGAGAAAAGAAATAAACTGAACAGTATTTAACAGTACTGTACAGTAGAAAGAAGGTAGAAAAATGAACATACCAAAAGTAATAAGTAAAAACAATCATGAGTACATATTTTTTAAAGAATATCCGAATTACATAATGTATGAAGATATGATAACACATAAAAAAGAATGTTTTAACAGGCAAGAGTTAGGATTAATTAAAGAAATTATAAAACCATCAAAGAGTAATTTAAATGTAGAAAAAGTAAAGTTGTAGGAGGTACGAATGAAACTAAGTAGAGAAGATTATGATAGAGCTGTAGGATATTTAAAAAGATATAATTATAATTGTATAAACATTATAAATATAAGAGCAGATATAATGAGTATATCAACACCACAAAATGATGGAATGCCAAAACCGCCATATAGTATATCAGATACAGTATATAATCAATACATAAAATTACAAGAAGATAAAGAATTACAGAAATCTTTGAAGGAGTATAAAGTAGTAGTTAATGCATTACAACTAGTGGATGATATTTCAAAAGAAATATTTACAGAAGAATTTATTAAATCTAATAAAAAATGGAAAGTTATAGAAAATTTAAATATAAGTGAACGTACGTACGAAAGAAGAAAAAATGAATTAATATGTACTGTAGATAAAGAAATTAAAAAAAATGGCGGAAAATTGGCGGAATTTTAGTAAAAAAACGTGTTAAAATAGTATTATGAAAAAGTAGCACACTTGTGAATAACAGGTTATAACCCGAGTGCTATAAAATACCAAGTAGCAAAAACAGGCGTTATATCAATGCTTGTTTTTTATATTTGCAAAATTTACATAAATATGGTATAGCACAGAAATGTTGTTAATGGTGAGGATGATTATGGGCATCTTCACTTT
>CALXJP010000087.1 GCA_944388655.1 uncultured Clostridia bacterium
GGCTTGGGGCTTTTGGACCTTACGTTCTGGTATTTCCTGCTGCATTTTTGGTATACCAACATTCAGCCGGTGGCAACGGAGGCCGAGCTGATTGGCAACATCACAGCCAATATGCTGACCTTCGGCATGGGTGCTTCTTCCATGGCGCTGTTTGCGCGTGTGGGCGGCGGCATTTTTACGAAGGCGGCTGATGTGGGTGCGGACCTGGTCGGCAAAGTGGAAGCGGGAATTCCGGAGGATGATCCCCGCAACCCGGCTGTCATCGCGGATAATGTAGGCGACAATGTGGGCGATGTGGCCGGCATGGGTGCGGACCTGTACGAATCTTATGTCGGCTCGATTGTATCCACCAGTGCGCTGGCGGTAGCGGCCGGTTTTGGAATGCACGGCATTGGCGTGCCCATGCTGTTGGCTGCCATGGGCGTTTTGTGTTCCATTTTCGGGACGTTCTTTGTGAAGACGAAGGAAGGAGCCAGCCAGAGAAATCTTTTGACGGCCCTGCGGACCGGTACATATATCAGCGCCATTTTGATTGCGGTCCTTTCCTTCTTTGCGGTGCGGATCCTTTTGCCGGAAAATATCGGCGTCTATTTTGCGGTTCTCAGCGGCCTGGTGGCGGGTGTCGCCATTGGCGCATTGACGGAATACTACACTTCAGACAGCTACAAGCCCACACAGCGCCTTTCGGCGGCCAGCGAAACGGGCAGCGCTACGGTGATCATCGGCGGTTTGTCATTGGGGATGCTTTCCACCGTAGCACCGGTGGTCATTGTGGGGGTTTCGGTACTGCTGAGCTATTTTGTCAGCGGCGGCGCGCAGGATTTCAACATGGGACTGTATGGGGTAGGCGTGTCTGCAGTGGGCATGCTGAGCACATTGGGAATTACACTGGCCACGGATGCCTACGGCCCGATTGCGGATAATGCGGGCGGCATTGCTGAAATGACGCATATGCCCGCCGAAGTTCGTCAGCGCACAGACGCGCTGGACAGCCTGGGCAACACCACCGCGGCAACCGGCAAAGGCTTTGCCATTGGCTCGGCGGCGATCACGGCGTTGGGGCTGATTGCCAGTTATATCGGCAAAGTGCATCAAATCGATCCCAACCTGCAAATGGATCTGAGCATCACAAATCCCACGGTGTTGATTGGTCTGTTTGTGGGCGGTATGCTTCCGTTCCTGTTTGCTGCATTGACCATGGACGCTGTGGGCAAAGCAGCTCAAAGCATTGTGGTGGAAGTACGCCGTCAGTTCCGGGAAATCACCGGCCTGATGGAGGGGAAAGCAGAACCGGATTATGCGTCCTGCGTGGATATGTGCACAAAGAGCGCACAGAAATTGATGATGGCTCCGGCTTTGATCGCGGTGGCGACCCCCATCAGTGTGGGCCTGATTCTGGGAGTGACCGGTGTGGCGGGCCTTTTGGCGGGAACCACCGTCACGGGTTTTGTCCTGGCGGTTATGATGGCAAATGCAGGCGGCGCGTGGGATAATGCCAAAAAGTATATTGAGAGTGGCGCCCATGGCGGCAAGGGAAGCGATTGCCACAAGGCGGCTGTGGTAGGTGATACAGTCGGAGACCCGTTCAAAGATACCAGCGGACCGTCCATCAACATTCTGATCAAGCTGACCAGCATGGTTTCCATTGTTTTTGCGGGGCTGATCGTAGCGGTTCATCTGTTGTGATGAAAATGCGCCTTGAACGTTCAAGGCGCATTTTTTATACATAGTGCAGTGCTTTTTTGTGGTATAATAGATACAGCATTTGGGGCAAAAGAAATCGTTGGGCGCATCCAAACAGCCTTGCGCGGGGAGAAGAAGTTATGTGCAGCAGATATCAGTTTCTACCGGGTTCATCGAATCTTTTGCAGACGATTGCGGCCCGGGCAGGCGGCTGGAGCGGAGGAGAGGTAAGTCCGGGGACTGATGCGCCGGTTTTGGTGGCGGAAGGTGCGAAAATTCGCGTTTGCCTACAGAATTGGGGAATTCCGGTTATAAACGGGAAGCGTGCAATCAACGCACGCGCAGAAACGGTTTGCGAGCGCCCGCTTTTCCAAGCGAGTATTTTACACCACCGCTGTGTGGTGCCCACAACTGGATTTTATGAATGGGATGGACAGAAGCATCGCTACTTGTTTCGCCTTGCGCAGCAGCCGGCAGTCTACCTTGCCGGTCTTTACACCGAAGAGGGGCAGATATGTCACTTTGCTGTTTTGACAACGGCGCCCAATGCCTCGGTACGGGACATCCATGACCGCATGCCGCTTGTTTTGACGCAGGAACAGGTTCGTCCCTGGTTGATGGATACAGATTTTGCATTGCGTTTCTTGCAGAAAGTGCCGCCTTTGCTGGAACATACATGCGAGGATGGTCAACTTTCCTTTTGGCTTTGATTTTGGAAAAATATACAAATATGCATGTGGATTGTAACAAATCTTTTCCGGACGGATGTTGTTTTTTCGGCTGAATGTATAAAGATTCTGTTTTTGGTTGACAACAATCCGGGTGCATGCTATGATACAAAAAAATCAAATGGTTGAGGCGCGGAGGATGAAGAGTAC
>CALXJP010000088.1 GCA_944388655.1 uncultured Clostridia bacterium
CATTGGGGAAGGTCAATAATTACTCACAATTAAATATTTTTACTACAAAAGTTTTTGAAAAGAAAAAAGGCTTAATATATTCTAAAAACAATTTAAGGAGCTTTTTACAAGCTCCTTTTTCTGGTCGGGGCAGAGGGATTCGAACCCCCGGCCTCATGGTCCCAAACCACGCGCGCTACCAACTGCGCTATGCCCCGAAATATATAAACAATTTACTTTTTTTGCAAACTGCTTATATATAATAACACAAATTAATCTAAATTTCAATACTTTTAAAAAAAATTTTTATTCATCTTCTTTAAACTCCAGAATATCACCTGGTTGACATTCTAATGCTCTACAAATGCTATCTAATGTTGTGAAACGAATTGCCTTTCCTTTATTATTCTTCAATATAGATAAATTTGCCATAGTTATTCCTATTTTTTCAGCAAGTTCTGAAGAAGATATTTTTCTTTTAGCCATCATAACATCTAAATTTACTATAATTGACATCTTCTAAAAAACTCCTTTCTTATATTGTTAAATCATTTTCTTCTTTATATTTAATTGCTTGTTTTAATAGTTCTGATAAGATATATAACCCAAGCCATGCGATTACAAATACACCAATTACTACCATAGCAAATATAGACTGTATAATAATTAAGCCTATTACATATTCTATAGCTATAATAAGAGAGCAAATAGAAATTGTTTTTAAATCAATTACATTTTTCTCAATAAAAGGAGTAGATAATTTTAAAGTGTCAAAAATATGAATGAATCTATTAACTATTACTAAAGCTGGAACTCCTGAAACATATAATAATATAAGAGTTGGCAGATATTTTAGAAACGGATTTATATATGCTGTATATACTTTTAGTAAAAATGGTAAAAATGCCATAATTCCTAACCCTACTATAAAAATAATTTGTAAACTTATTTTTATTACATTGGATAAGCTATTCTTTCCTACGATTTTCATGTTTTCCTCCTTTTAATTATTATTTATTATTTTTTTAGCTTTTTCAAAAGATATATTCCATTCCCATATATTTTTATCTTCTTGCAATGTCTCTTGTAATGAGTATTTATAATTTATTAATTGCTCTTTTAAGTTTTGATATGACATTGGTAAGTTCTCCCAATTTACTTCTTGCAATAATCTTTCTATTTCTGGTAAAGCATCAATGGATAACGTTGTTAGATATTGAATATCTAATGCTTCTTTTGCATATTCTGGTGGATTTGTTTTTATTAATTCCATAAATCTATTAACATTGTTTTTAGCTATAATTTGATCTATATTAATAAAATTGATTATAACATATGCCGTAATGATAATTACAAAATACCAACCTTTTATATTTATTTTTTTATTGATTATATACGCAAAGGTAGGAATTAGCAATACCAGTTCAGTTATTTGTATACAATATACCATAATTCTTAAAAAAGTATATCCATATTTTTCTGCATAAAGATTCATTCGAATCATAGAACTAATCAATATAATAATTGTAAATAAACATAATAAAATGTTCATTGTTTTTATCAATATCTGCATACTTTTTGGCATTTCTTGTTTATTCTTATTCGTAACAAAAATTACTATTAGATTAATAAGCGAAACAAACATTAGTTGAAAGAAACCAGTACGAGCATAGGTAGCATAATTTAAAGTAAAGTAATCTAACTGACTACCTAATTGTTGCATTTGTGTATAGGTAAATATGGTATATACTATATTTAATAGTGTTAGCAATATGGTTATAGTAAATGGACTTATGTATATTTCTTTATTTTCTTTTTCTTCAACAATGTTTAAGTTATAGCTTGAACGTTTTAATAAAATATTTAACATAAATGCAATTCCATACAATGTTAAAATAACAATAGTGGCTATTCTTATTATTAAAGAAAAAACTGTGTGGATATCTATTACTGCAATTTGGCAAAATATTTTATTAAAAATATCTGCAAAAGTTTCATCTGCACTGATTAATAATATACATACTATGATAACAATAGGAAGAGCTACTAAAAATCCCTTTATTATTTGTTTTATACTCTCTCTTTTTTCTTTTCTCTTAAATGGGAAAACTGTTAATAAATATCGATTTGCTAGATGACTAGCCTCTTTTATTAAGTCAAATGGTCCTATCCATAAGAAAAATAACTTTTCTATTATCTGTTTTATTTTTCTATTTTTTGATGTTGCTAATGTAATCATTATCCCCACCATACCAATGATTATTATCATATTCATCATACGAAAAATTGTATTATTCAATAAAAAATATGTTAAACTTAGTAGCAGAATAGGAATTGTTAAAATAAGCATTTTAGGTTGTATTATTTTTTTACTTTGCTTTAGGCATATTATTATTAAAAATACTAGTATTCCTACAAATAAAAAAACAGATACACCTAAGTCATTCTCATAGAATAGTATTGAATGTAAAATGCTTAATATTAGCGAAAAAATTATGATTAATTTCATATTCATCATCCTTTCTTTTAAGATATTACATCTATTTTTATTATTTGTCAATATTTTTTTATTGTTTTTCGATATTATTTTATTGAATTATATAATTTCATTGTTATTTTATACAGAATATATAAAAAATTATCTAAATATACTTGAAAAAAGTACAAATACACGATATAATTATGTTTGTAATGTGCCTGTAGTTTAGCTGGATAGAATGCAAGGCTACGAACCGAACATTCAATGTCGTTTTTTGTAGATAGTACAGGGGCTTAAGGGATTTGTTTTTGGGTGTTCCCCTAAAGTTCCCCTTTAACTATAAATTTTAATTTAATATTTATACAGCCGTAGCTTAATTGGATAGA